>NZ_JARWBG010000099.1:0-12173 GCF_029846775.1 Streptomyces chengmaiensis | reverse complement strand
GCACCTTCGCCGACACAGCGACGGAGAAGACGGTCGGCTTCACTACGAAGACCGGCCGATACCTGCGGCTGAAGGCCCTGACGGAGGCAGGCAACCGGGGCTCGTGGACCAGCGCGGCCGAGATATCAGCCACGGGAACGGCGACACCGCCCTCCACCGGCTGACACGACGGGACACTTGTGGAGCTCGCCCCAACAAGTCCCTGACCTGCGCCTCCGGCCGAGCAACCCACGGCCGGAGGCGCAGTCAATCGACGACTCCAGCAGCGGGTCTGTCAAACGAGCGGCTCTGGCCCGTAGTCGGTGGTGACGTCGGGTAGCCGCCCTTGATCATGATCTCATGATGGATTTCAACTACCCTATGGGCTCAACACCGTTGACTTTGGCCTGTCGGTGATGTGTCAAGGGGGGTTGAACGACGCAACGGAACTCCGGTAGATCAACTTTCGACCAAGAGAGTTGATCAAGGAGTTCCGTTGCAGGAGCAGTCTGTCATCACCCGCGAGATCGCGGTAGCCAAGGGCGTGTTCGCGCCGGGACACCTCGGGGAGTTGACCCAGGTGGTGGACTTCACGCTGGTTGATGCGGTGCTGGAGGAGACCGGGACGGTCCAGAAGCGGGTCAGACTGCTGCCCTCGCGGGTGGTGATGTACTTCGTCCTGGCGCTGGCCCTGTTCGAGCGGTGCAGCTACCGAGCGGTGTGGGGCAAGCTCGTGGCGAGCCTCGATGCCCTTGCCCTGGTACGGCCATGCACCTCCGCGCTGTGCCGGGCCCGTCGCCGGGTGGGAGCCGCACCGTTCCGAGCGCTGTTCGAGACGCTGGCCGGGCCGGTGGCACGACCAAGCACTCCTGGCGCGTTCTGGAGGGGCCTGCGGACGGTGGCCATCGACGGCACCAGCCTGCACCTGCCGGACAGCGAGCCGATCGCCGCCCGGCACGCCAAACGCAAGCGCAAGGGCGAGGACGTGGAGTTCGGCTACCCGCTGCTGCGGCTGCTCGTGCTCATCGAGTGCGGCACCCGGGCGGTGCTCGCCGCCGCCTTCGGCCCGGAGAGCGCAGGCGAGACCACGTATGCCGAGCGGATGCTCGACCGGCTGACCAGCGGGATGCTCGTGCTGCTGGACACCGGCTTCGACGGCGGGCCCCTTCTGCTCCAGCTCCGCTCCACTGGGGCGGAGTTCCTCTGCCGGTCCGGGGCCCGGCGCATCCCGCTGATCACCAAGCGGCTGCCGGACGGCTCCTACCTGTCGACCTTCGGCATGGGGAAGCTGCCGGTGCGGATCGTCGAAGCATGGATCACCGTGACCTACCAGGATGGCGTGGTCCGTCGCGAGCAGTGGCGCCTGGCCACCAGTCTCACTGACCACACCCGCTACCCCGCCCGTGAACTGGTCGACCTCTACCACGAGAGGTGGCAGGCCGAAACCGCCTACTTTTCGATCAAGGCCACCATGCTGGACGGCCGCATCCTGCGCTCGCACCGCCCACAGGAGGTCGAACAGGAGGTGTACGCCCTGCTGACCGTCTACCAGGCCCTCGTGCGGATCACCGCCGACGCTGCCGCCAGCCGACCGCGTCTGGACCCGGACCGGATCAGCTTCACCATCGCCCTGGAGACGGCCCGTGACCAGGTCACCACCGCCGCCGGGATCCTCCCCGGCAAGGTCACGCTGGTGGGGGCTATCGGCCATGCCGTCCTGGACAACCTCCTGCCCGCCCACCGCCGGCAACGGGCCAAGGCTCGCATCCGAAAGAACCCGACGAGCAAGTACAGCAAGAACTCCCTCCAGCACCCCGCCACCACCCAGCACTACACCCTCCAAGCCGACGTCACGGTGATGGAGGAAGGCTTGAAGGCCAGGTCAAAGCGCTAAATCAACGGTGTTGCCTATGGGCTCGTAACACGATCATGTTCGGGCCTTCTGGAGGCGTCTTTAGCAGATGAGGCAGCAGGCGAGGGAGACGAAGGCGTCCTGGAGTTCGGTACGGCGTTCCCAGTGGACGGCGAGGCGTTTGAACTGGTGGAGCAGGGCGAAGGTCTGCTCGACGACGTAGCGGAGCTTGCCCAGGCCCTCGATGTTCGGGGCGCCTCTGCGGGAGATCACCGGCAGGATCCGGCGTCTACGTAGTTCGCGGCGGTTGGAGTCGGAGTCATATCCTTTGTCGCCGAGCAGGGCCTCTGGGCGTCGCCGCGGTCGGCCGCGCCGGCCAGCGACGGGCGGGACGCTGTCGACCAGGGCGAGGGTCTGGGTGACGTCGTTGACGTTGGCGGCGGTGGCGATGACCTTGAGCGGGGTACCGTGCCTGTCGCAGATCAGATGGTGCTCGCTGCCCGTCTTCCGCCGGTCGACCGGCGACGGGCCGGTGTCGGCTCCCCCTTTTCGCGCGAATGTGGGTGCCGTCGATGCACGCTCTGGACCAGTCCAGCTCGTCGGCCGCGTTCAGCTCGGCGAGCAGGATCCGGTGCAGCCGGTCGAAGGCCCCCGCCTTCTGTCACCGCTCCAGCCGCCGCCAGTAGGTCTGGCCCGAGCCGAACCTCAGCTCCAGCGGCGGCAGTTGCCAGGCGATGTCGTTGTGCAGCACGTACAGGACGCCTTGCAGGCACTGCCGGTCCGGCACCGGCCGGGGGCCGGTAGCCTTCTCTGGCAGGGCGGCAGCAGCGGCTCGATTAGGTCCTGTCTGGAGTGTGGATCACGAGTTCGGTAGATCGCCTGCGTGATGTGGACGGTTCTTGATAGGCCATCAGTCATGGCGCGAGGCGATCTCACCGACGACCAGTGGGACACTGGTCGAGCCCCATCTCCCGATCGCTGCGGTCGGTCCCGTCCCTGACCTGCGGAAATACTTCAACGCGGTGATGTGGCGATTCCGGACGGGTAGCCCCTGGCGTGACCTGCCCGATGAGTTCGGGCCCTGGCAGAGCGTGTATGACCGCTTTCGGATCTGGGCGACGCAGGGGGTCTTCCAACGCCTGATGGAGGCGGTGATCGCCGAGGCTGCCGCGCGCGGCCAGGTGGACCTGGCCCTGGTCAGCGTGGACTCGGCGACAGCCCGGGCTCACCACCACGCCGCCGGGATGGCCTTGGATCCGGAGCAGATGGCCGCCTTGGAGGCGGCCTGCGAGTCCGAAAAGGGGGTGCTGCGGAGGGACAAGAGGCGCAGGGCGGACAGGCGGAAGATGACCCGAGCGCCGCGCGGCGACGCCTCCGCCGACGGCACCGGGCTCGCCTGAAGGCCGCTGAACTGGGGCGTTCCCGGGGTGGGCTGACCAGCAAGATCTATCTTGCGGCCGACCGGCGCTGCCGCCCGTTAGCGTTCGTCCTCACGCCCGGGCAGGCTGGCGACAGCCCGCAGTTCGTTCCGGTCCTGGAGCGGGTGAAGGTGCGCGGGCCGGTCGGGCGTCCCCGGACCCGGCCGGACGCGGTGGCCGGCGACAAGGCGTACTCGTCCCGCCGTAACCGCCGCTACCTGCGGCGACGCGGGATCCGCGCGGTGATACCGGAGAAGGTGGACCAGGCCGCCAACCGCAAGAAGCGCGGCTCGAAGGGAGGCCGGCCGGTCGGCCACGACACGGAGTTGTACAAGGAGCGCAACACCGTGGAGCGGTGCATCAACCGGCTGCGGAACTGGCGGGGCATCGCGTTCCGCTTCGACAAGACCCCGGAGAGCTACGAGGCCGGGCTACATCTGTGCGGTGCGATGCTCTGGCTCCGCAGCATCGCACCGCAGTGATGATCCGAACTTCAGACAGGGCCGATCCCATATACTGCGCGGTATTGCATCTGATGCACGATCCGAAGGGGCTTCAAGCCGCTGATCTCGAACAACGCTCGACCGTCTCGTCACCGTACACCAAGCTTGTGACCTGCTGGCTTGCTAGAGACTTCCCGTCTACTGCAAGATTCGCGCACTGAACGGGAAGGATGTGTGGGGTGTCGAACGGTGCAAGACCGCCCATTGCGGGGGCGGCCCGGCTGGAGCTGGTGGACGGGGTTGCCCTGCTGCATCCCGAGGATGCGGTCTTCGAGGCGATGCTGAGCGGGTTCGCCAAGCAGCAGCGGGGCGGGAGGCGTCTCGACAAGAAGACGGTCAAGGGCCGGGATGGGCAGCTGCGGCGGTTCGCGCTGTTCACGAACGAGTACCCGTGGAACTGGACGGCCTCGCACATGGACAAGTGGATGGTGTCCCTGATCAGCGAGAAGGGGCTGGCCCACTCGACGCTGCGGGCCTACCAGCTGACGGTGCGGCTGTTCTGCGACTTCCTGATCAGCCCGGCCTACGAGTGGGCGGACGAGTGCGAGAAGCGGTTCGGTACGCACCCGGTGCAGATCTGCCACGAGTGGAAGTGCGCCACGAGGCGCTGTTTGTCCGGATGGAGGTGGAAGACCCCATCGGTTCGCCGTCGTAGCGGCGGGCTGAAGCTGGAGGCAGCCTGAGCCGGGGATCGCCGGTGAGGGTGGGAGCAGCCTCGACAAAGTCGCGTCGGCCCGGCACTGCCGGATGGGCCGGGCGCGGTGAGCGAGACGAGAAGGTATACGCGAGGAACCGGTGTTGTTACGCCTCTTGACGTGGAACCAGCTCAAATCCGGCGGATATGGGCTGGGTGGCGGTGCGCACCCGCTCCCTACGAGCGGGGAACTCTTTGTCTGGGTCTTTTCAGTCTGGGGCAGGAGGCCGCGGTGAAGGACTACGGCGTAGTCGCGGCGATACCGCAGGGGCAGAGCCGGGTGCCTAACTCGTCGACCGGACAGCAGTGAACGTGGGAACCGTCCGCGTACGTTCCCCGGTCCCCTCTCAGCCAGAGGGACGGGAGTGGGGATAGGTGCGATGCCTACTGAAGGCGCGGGCGGGGCGGAGCCGCCGTAGTACTCCGAGGTCGGGAGAGCCGGCCGCATGGGGAAGGGCGGCAGCATGACAAGCAGGGAGGGGAAGCAATGTCCGAAGAAGCGCCGGTGAACACCGGCGCCGTGGTGTGGCCGGATCCTGATTCGGCGGCACTCGCGGTACGGAGGATGCAGACCAAGCTGCATCACTGGGCGGGGGCTGATGCCTCCCGTCGTTTCAGTGACCTGTACAACCTTGTCTACGACCCGGCGTTTCTGGTTCACGCGTGGGAGCGCGTCGCCTCCAACGCCGGGGCGCGGACCCCGGGAATCGACCGGGCCACCGTGGCCCGAATCGAGACGTGGGTCGGGGTGGAGGAATTCCTGGGCCAGATCCGCGACGCACTGAAGTCCGGCCAGTTCCGACCGGTGGCAGTGCGGCAGGTGATGATCCCGAAGGGGACCAGTGGGAAGCTCAGAAAGTTGGGCATCCCCACCGTCGCCGATCGCGTGGTCCAGGCGACCCTGAAAGCAGTGCTCGAACCCATCTTCGAGACGGACTTCAAGCCGTGCTCGTACGGGTTTCGCCCAAACCGGCGTGCGCACGATGCTATTGCCGAGATCCATTACTGGGCGTCCAAACCGAGGAACTACCAATGGACGCTGGAGGCCGACATCGAAGCCTGTTTCGATCAAATTTCGCATACGGCTTTGATGGACCGGCTCCGCGTGAGGATCAACGACAAGCGGGTGTGTGCTCTGGTCAAGGCGTTCCTGAAGTCCGGGGTCATGACGGCTTCGGGCGATCGGGAGGAGACGCTGACGGGCACCCCTCAAGGCGGGATTCTCTCGCCGTTGCTGGCGAACATCGCCTTGTCAGTGCTGGACGAACATTTCGACCGGCAGTGGCAGGAGGAGATGGGAAGCCAGTGGCAGCGCACCAAACGCAGACGCAACGGCCAGGGGCTGTGGAAGCTCGTCCGCTTCGCGGACGACTTCGTGCTCATGGTGGCTGGTGAACGCCACCATGCCGAGGCGCTGCGGGAGGAGGTGGCGGTCGTGCTGGCACCGGTGGGGCTGCGGCTGTCGCCAGAGAAGACCCGTGTGGTCCATATCGACGAGGGCTTCGATTTTCTCGGCTTTCACATCCGCAGGAAGCGGAAGCGGGGAACGCAGAAGCACTTCGTCTACACCATGCCGTCCAGGAAGGCCGTGCAATCGGTCAAGGACAAGGTGAAGGCGAAGACGTACAGGTCGACCCGCCACATGGAGCTGGACGAGCTGCTCGTCAGCCTCAACCGGCAGTTGCGCGGGTGGGCGAACTATTTCCGGCACGCGGCGTCGAAGAGCGCGTTCAACGCGATCGACTCCCTGACCTGGGGACGGATCATGCGATGGATCCGTCATAAATACAGGCAAGGACGCCGTGGACTGGGAATGAACGAGCTGCGCCGTCGCTTCTGCGATCGCGGCTGGCGATTCGCCCATAACGGGGAGGTGTTCACCGGCGCATCCAGCGTCTCGGTGATCCGTTACCGCTATCGCGGCAACACGATTCCCACCCCGTGGCCTCTGAGACAGGCAGCCCTCGCCGCAGAGGGCTGACCAGTGGGCAAGGCATGTGGAGCGCCCGATGCATGGAGACATGCACGTCGGGTGCGGGAAGGCGGCCCAGGGAGACGGGCCGGTGGCAACACCGGTACCGCGCCCTGGGCCGACCTCACCACCGTCCAGCACCTGACCGACTACGAGGGCCAGGGCGAGAGGCGGCCGTTCACCCGGGAGGAACTGCAGAAGTTCTTCGACTACTGCGATGACCGGGTCGACGCCGCGGTCCGCAGCCGCCGCAAGGGGGCGCTTGCCGCCTACCGTGACGCGACGCTGTTCAAGGTGCTCTACGGCTGGGGCCTGCGCCGGAACGAGGGCTGCAAGCTCGACCTGGTCGACTTCCACCGCAACGCGGCGGCGCCTGAGCTGGGCCGGTACGGGATGCTGCAGGTCCGCTGGGGCAAGGCGACGAAGGGCTCGCCGCCGCGGCGGCGGAACGTCGCCAGCGTGATGCCGTGGGTGGTGGAGGCCGTCGAGGACTACGTGGTCAACATCCGGCCGCGGTTCGGAGTCCAGGATCACCCGGCTCTGTGGTTGACCGAACGCGGGGGCCGGCTGCAGCCACGCGAGGTCAACGACCGCTTCACCGCCTACCGCGACGCGATCGGCCTGCCGCCGGAGCTGACCCCGCACTCGCTGAGGCACAGCCACGTCACGCACCAGATTGAGGACGGTGTCGACCCGAAGTTCGTACAGGACCAGGTCGGTCACCGCTACGCCAGCACGACGGCCATCTACACGGCCGTCAGCGGCGACTTCATGAACACAATGATGCGCAAGGCCCTGGACCGGGCCTTCGAGCGGGACGCGGACATGGGAGACACCGGATGACGGCCAAGCTGGACTACACCTGGCGGCTGCGCGAAATCATGGCCGAGCAGGGCATGTTCACCACCGCGGCCCTACAGCCGCTGCTGGCCGAGCGCGGGGTGACGCTGTCCACCAGCCAGGTCTACCGGCTGGTGACGGAGAAGCCGGAACGGCTCAGCCTGAAGGTCCTGATGGCCCTGATCGACATCTTCGGCTGCCCCATGGACGACCTGATCAAGCCGACCGCCGCCGCCAAGACCACCCGCTCCAAGCGCACGGCCGACGGCACCGAGGCAGGCATCGGCACCTTCCGCCCGAAGCGGGCACGCATCACCGGCCCGGAGAAATGACCTCTGCACCTCTCGTTCCGCTGCCCGAACCGGACGACCTCGTCGTCTCTGTCATGACCGGCATCGAGCCGAACCTGGCCGAGGAAGTCGTACGCCAGGCGGTCGCCGACGCGGCGGCCTCCCAGGCCAAGCGCCGTCGCCTGGCCCGCGCCCTCGCCGACGACCCGGACCTGCTGACCTCCGGCCGCCCCGAGGGCCCGGCCGTGATCGGCGAATTCGTACGGGCCCTGCTCGCGCACGGCTCGGTCCGGGCCGTCCTCCTCAAGGCGAGCCTGCTGGACGGCCGGATCCTGCGCTCCCACAGCATCGACGGTATCGATCAGGAGGTCTGGGCCCTGCTTGCCACCTACCAGGCCCTCATCCGAGCCGCCTCGGACGCCGTTGCCCACCGGCCCGACCTGGACATGGACCGCCTCAGCTTCACCGTCCTGCTCCAGACCGCCGCCGACACCGTGGTCACCGGACACGGCATCGCCACCGGGAAAGTCGACCTGGTCGGTGCGATCGGCACCGCCGCCTTGGCCCACCTCTGGCCCGCCCGTCGGCGCCACCGCGTCAAGGCACGCAGCATCAAGAACTCGACCGAAATACGGCCCCAACGCTGGCAAACACCCCCAGAGCGCCAGACACTACACCGTCCACACAGAGATCACGTACATGGAGAACGGACTCGCCTCCCGGTCCCGACGCTAGCAGGGGATGGGAGAGCCGCCGGGGGTGAAGCATGTCCCGGAGCCGGAGTCGTTGGGGGCTGAAGAGGCCGGGAAGGTGAGGTTCCAGGCGTCGATCGTGCCGGTGTCCCCGGTTCCGAAGTCGTTGACGCGCAGTGTCCATGTGCCGTTCGCCGTCTCGGGCGAGGCGTCCACGATGTAGGTCTTGTTCACGTCTTCGCCGCTGTCGTCGTTGGCAAAGTCCTCCAGCAGGTAGGTCTTCGTACCGGAGGGGCCGACGAGGCTGATGCTGAGGTCTCCGCGGTAGGTGTGCTTGATGTCCACGCCGACGGCGAGGCTGGAGGGGGCGTTGCCGCTGAGGCCGGAGACGGTGAGCAGGCTGTCGTTCGTCCGGTTGTCGAGGATCGGTACGTCGTTGGTGTTCTCGAAGTACCCTCCGCCGGAGGTCGAGCCTGAGGAGGCGGGGAAGGTGAGGTTCCAGGCGTCGATCTTGCCGGTGTTTCCGCTGCCGGTGTCGCGTACGCGGAGCGTCCATGTGCCGTTGGCTCTTTCGGACGAGACGTCCACCGTGTACGACTTGAACACGTGGTCGCTGCTGTCGTGGTCCGGGATGTCCTCCAGCAGATAGGCCGTGCCGGAGGGGGCGATGAGGCTGATCGTGAGGTCTCCCCGGTGGGTGTGCTCGATGTCCACACCGACCCCGAGGTTGGCCGGGGCATTGCCGCTGATGTCGGAGACGGTGATGGAACTCTCCACCGTGACGTGATCACTGATCGACACGTCGGTCGTGCTCCGCTTGGAAATGTGGTGGCAGGGGTCCAGGGTGGGGTTGGACGGCATCGGACAGCCATCGGAGCCAGGGCCCGCCCCCGGACCGCCTGTCTGAGCGTCTTCCGTGCCGGTTTCGGGACCGATGACCGAAATGCTGTACCAGTAGTACGGGGGGTAAGCGGTTTGCACGAAGTTTTGGTTCAGAGGGTAGGTGTCCGTGTTGCACCACCAGAGCCTTGCTTCCCAGTTCCACTCACTACTCGTGTCGAGACAGTATCCCGTGTTCCGATGAAGGATTCTTCCATCGGACGGAAAATCAAATGTACGAACGCTCGGCTCCCAGGATTGGCAGTCTCGCATACTTCCGTGAGCAGTGTGCGCAAGTGCAGCGAGGAAGGAAAGGCAGTACTTATAGTTGGTCAGCGTTTCCCTCGAGAACCCGGCAGAGACGGTGGGTCCGAACGGTCGATTGAGCTTCGACAGAGTTGCGTCGCATTTGAGCATTGCTACTGAGCTGTTGTCGGGTGTGCCCAGGCATCTACCCGGCTGGTCTCCACTGGAGACTACGTTCGTGTTGGCGGCTGCCCGGAAGGCGAATTCGACGGGAAAGTGATCGGATCCTGCGCCGTTGAGTCGGCGTCCCGTCCATCCCTGCATGTTCTGCTGGTCGTTGGATACCATGTAGTCGAGTTCGCCGCCGGTTTGCTGGGTCCCTTGACCGCTGGAGTAGATCTGGGAGCCGGGGGGGACGGTGAGGTTGTCGGGTCGGCGGTTGAAGTCGCCGAGGACGGCCCACAGGCCGGGCGAGCTGGCGCTCTGGATTTCGACGAGCATGTTCTGGGCGTCGTTACTGCGGTTGTCGCCGTTGGAGCTGGCATGGAAGCTCCAGAACCGGCTTCCGTCGGAGAGCTGGATACCGAGTGCGGGCCGCATGCCCCAGTTGTTTCTGTTGTTGGCCTGCCGTGCGGCTACGGCGGTGGGCGTTCCGGGGTCTTCGTGGGTGACGATGGCGACGTTGTTGCGGTGTCCGGTGGGATCGGTGTTCAGCCAGGTGATATAGACGTCTCGGCCCCGCGTCGCGCTGCCGATGCGCCATCTGTGCACCGCGTATTCATACGTCGCCTGTCTTCCGTTGACGGTGAGCCTGCCGGTGCGCACAGCGGTGCCGGGCAGGCTCCTGCGGGGGCCGGCTTCCTGGAGGGCGACCACATCGTGCTCGAAGTAGTTGTCTCCGCCCGTCACCATGCGGGCGATGGTGGTGGTCCATTTGCTGTCGCTTGAGCTGGAGGCGCCTTGCATGTTCCAGGTGACCGGTTTGTGGTTGCCGGGAGCTGCGTGGCTGGGGGTTGCGGCGGCCAGGACGAGGGAGGTGGCGATCAGCGTTGCGGTGATGAGGTGGGTGAGCAGTGTCCGCACGCTGGTGCGGGCTGGTGGTGCTCCGGGGTGTGCCTGGGGTGTGAGGAACATGGTGACCTCTTGAGGTGAGGGGCAGGTGGTGGCTGGGTTCACGGAAGGCGTGTGGTGAGCTTGGGGCTCGTGGTGGCGGACACGACGGGTGGGGTGCTCCGGCTGAGAGTGCGCTCATCGCGGTCGGCGGGACCGCGGTGAGCGGGCTGCTGTGCCGGCAGTGCGGGTTTCAGTGGCTGTCGGTGAGGTGGAAGACCGCGGGTGCGGCCGCCACACCCACAGGAGGAGTGCCCCCTGAGCTGCGGCTCGCCTTGATCGCTGAGCGGATTCCGGGGTTGCCGTCTCAGCGATCAAGGCGGTTCCGGGGTTGCGCCGGCGGGTTGCCCGGCTGTTCTTCGGCCGCCGCCCTCAAGGCAGCCCCCATGGCCAGCCGTCGACCACCCGGTTCGCCAAGTTCGCCACGTTCACCGAGACGAGCGGCGCGCGGCTCGCCAACTCCAGCGGACACTCGCCAGGCATGCGGAGACCGGACACGTCAGCTCACTGTTTGCCATTCACCCCTCCAGGAAAGGTGGTTGGGACTGCTGCACGGATAAGTGACACCTGACCTGGCTTGCTGAGAGGCGGCCTGGAAGGATGTTGCAGTGCCCAAGCCGTATCCGAAGGAGTTCCGCGAGGACGTCGTGCGGGTCGCGCGCAACCGTGAGCCCGGCGTCACGCTGGAACAGATCGCCGCCGACTTCGGCGTCCACCCGATCACACTGTCGAAGTGGCTGCGCCGTGCCGACGCCGATGAGGGCGCCAGACCCGCGACAGCGTCGGGTGAGTCGGCCGAACTGCGCGAGGCCCGCAAACGCATCCGGCTGCTGGAGCAGGAGAACGAGGTTCTGCGGAGGGCTGCGGCGTATCTGTCGCAGGCGAACCTGCCGTCAAAATGATGTACCCGCTCGTCCGCGAGCTGGCCGCCGCCGCTGCCCCTCACCGGGTGCCGGTGGCGGTGACGTGTCGGGTGCTCGGGCTGGCTCGCCAGCCCTACTACCGGTGGCTGGCCTCACCGGTCACCGACTCCGAGTTCGCCGAGGCATACCGGGCCAACGCCCTGTTCGACGCGCATCGCGACGATCCCGAGTTCGGTCACCGCTTCCTTCTCGACGAGGCCCGGGCCGCCGGTGAGTCGATGGCTGAGCGGACCGCCTGGCGGATCTGCCGGGACAACGGCTGGTGGAGCGTGTTCGGCAAGCGCAGGGGCGGTGGGAAGAACGCCAAGGCCGGGCCACCTGTCCATGATGATCTGGTGCGGCGGGACTTCACCGCGGACGGGCCGAACCGGTTGTGGCTGACGGACATCACCGAGCACGCAACCGGCGAGGGCAAGCTGTATCTGTGTGCCGTCAAGGACGTGTACTCCAGCCGCATCGTGGGCTACTCCATCGACGCCCGGATGAAGTCCAGCCTGGCGGTAAGAGCCCTTGAATCCGCTGTGGCCCGTCGCGGCCAGGTCGCCGGATGCACTGTTCATTCCGATCGCGGGTCGCAGTTCCGCTCACGGAAGTTCGTGTCCGCTCTCACACGTCACGACCTGGTCGGCTCCATGGGCCGGGTCGGTGCGGCCGGCGACAAGCGCGTTTCATCACACTGCACCTCTTCTCCTATCGGGTTCGCTTTGGGGTTGCTGCAGGTCGACGGCGGTCAAGGCGTACGCCTTGCTGGACGCGGGGCGGGTTCGGGCCGGGG
>NZ_JARWBG010000098.1:0-13932 GCF_029846775.1 Streptomyces chengmaiensis | reverse complement strand
CCTTCGCCGACACAGCGACGGAGAAGACGGTCGGCTTCACTACGAAGACCGGCCGATACCTGCGGCTGAAGGCCCTGACGGAGGCAGGCAACCGGGGCTCGTGGACCAGCGCGGCCGAGATATCAGCCACGGGAACGGCGACACCGCTCTCCACCGGCTGACACGACGGGACACTTGTGGAGCTTGCCCCAACAAGTCTCTGACCTGCGCCTCCGGTCGAGCACCCCACGGCCGGAGGCGCAGTCAATCGACGACTCCAGCAGCCACCCAGGCTTCAGAGCCGCATCCTGCCATCTCAAATCTCGCTCGTCCTTCTCCCGGGCCTCGGCGCAGCCGCTCCAGCTCGGCCCGTTTACCCTCCCGCAACCGGCCGCCCGAGCCTGACCCCGCTGACGCCTGGACGGGCGTGTCCGACGACGGCGAGCCGTCGCGCTTGGCCCGCGACACCCAGCTGTGCAGCGTCCCCGGATGCACACCGAGCTCCTCGGCCACCTCCGGGATCGGCTTCCCGATCTCCGTCACGATCCGTACCGCCCCCTCGCGGAACTCCGCGTTGTAGATGCGCTTCCTGGATCCCGCGGCCCTCAACTATCCCTCCGGTCATGGTCTCCACGCTACGAGGGGAGGTTCCGGCCCGCCGGACGCGAGATCCGCCAGGCCACCGACGGCCCGGAACTGCCCGAATGCTGGCTGCTGGCCGAGTGGCCCGCCGACCAGGCCGAGCCGGTCCAGTTCTGGCTGTCCGACCTGCCCGCCGACACCCCGCTGACCACCCTGGTCCGCCTNGGCCCGGAACTGCCCGAATGCTGGCTGCTGGCCGAGTGGCCCGCCGACCAGGCCGAGCCGGTCCAGTTCTGGCTGTCCGACCTGCCCGCCGACACCCCGCTGACCACCCTGGTCCGCCTCGCCAAGCTCCGCTGGCGCATCGAGCACGACTACCGCGAGATGAAGCAGGCTCTGGGGCTGGCCCACTTCGAGGGCCGGACCTGGGGCGGCTGGCACCACCACGTCACCCTCGTCTCCGCCGCCCACGCCTTCCGCACCCTGCAACGACTGGCCAAGGCCCAAAAAGACACGGCGCCGGCCTGAGCCTCTACCAAGTCGTCCGCGAGCTACAAACACTCCTCGCTCTCTGGACCGGCGCCTGCCCCACCTGCCACCTGTCCAGCAGGCGGCNCCGCACCCTGCAACGACTGGCCAAGGCCCAAAAAGACACGGCGCCGGCCTGAGCCTCTACCAAGTCGTCCGCGAGCTACAAACACTCCTCGCTCTCTGGACCGGCGCCTGCCCCACCTGCCACCTGTCCAGCAGGCGGCCGCGCCAACCTGATCAAGCACTACTAGGCTTGCTCGGAATCGGACCGATCACCGCCGCCCAGATACTGGTCAGCTGGTCTCACCAGGGACGATTCCGTTCGGAAGCCGCCTTCGCCTCCTTCGCCGGTGTCTCGCCGATCCCTGCCTCGTCCGGGCTGACCAACCGACACCGCCTCAACCGCAGCGGCGACCGGCAGCTCAACCGCGCCATGCACACGATCACCCTGATCCGAATGCGACTCGATCCCTCTACGAAGACGTACGTCGCACGCAAGATCACTGAGGGGAAGACCTCCCGTGACGCGCAGCGATGTCTCAAGCGGGTCATCTGCCGCCAAATCTTCAAGATCCTTGAGCGCCCCGACCGGAACCAACTCGGCAACGTCGAAGAACTCGCTCAAGCGGCTTGACACGACATAGCAGCCTCGGGGCTGGTGAACCAACCGTGGCGGGTGGCTGAGCACCGTGCCTGGGTATGCATGCCGTTGGCTGATCACGGCTGCTCCGGGGCGGTGCTGGCGGCACGGACCCGCCGCCGTGGTGCAACTCGTGGCATCTGTGCCGAGATGGCGGTTGTGTCTGCACGCGCTGCCAGCGGGCACCGGCCACGGCTCAGTGCGTTGTGGCAAAGGGAGTCCCTGTTCGATGAACAGGGACTTCTTCATGTGCGGGGCATGATCGCGGAGGTGTAGGGGCAGGCAGCGGACGGCTTGTTGTGGATCGAGGAGGGTGCGATGCCGTCGGTGCTGGGGTTGATGGAACAGCGTGAGGCGCGGGCGAGGCAGGATCTGGAGTCCTGGACGGAGGTTCTGGAGCAGGCTCAGGCGGAGGTGGATGCCGCGCGGGAGCGGGTCGAGCGGGCCCGGGTGGGGCGTGAGGAGCTCATGTCGGTGCTGGCCGAGGAGAGCCCGGTGATACGCCGGTTTCCGTGCCGTCTGGTGGTCAGTTGACTGCCGCCGCGGGATCGGGCGGCCCCGGCGCGGGGCATGGCGAGCGGCCGCCGGTGTGGCGGCCGGGCATGGGTGAGGAGGTGCTCAGCGGCCTGTATCGGGAGGTGTTCGCCGCGGTGGTGGCCGCTTCGGGGCCGGTGAACGGGGTGGAGCTGACGCGGGCGGTCGGCCGCGAATCGGAGATCAAGAACGAGGTGGAGAAGATCCGTCACCGTGCCTACGTGCTGGAGAAGCGGGGCTGGCTGGTGCGGGCGGGGGACGGACGGTTCATGCCCGCGCCCGGAGCAGTCGGCCGGGACGCTTCTCCGGCCAGCGCGGAGCGTCCCCGGCCAGGCGCCGGGACAGCCTGATCACGGCGGCCCACCACACCATCTGGGCGTGGTGGTCGAGGCGGCGTTCGTGGTCGCGGTTGAGGCGGCGTGAGCGCGACAGCCAGCTCAGCGTGCGCTCCACCACCCACCTGCGGGCCAGGACGACGAAGCCGCGCTGCCCGTCGGAGCGGCGCACGACCTCGACGCGCACCCCGTGACGGGCGAACGCCTCGGCCAGTGCGGGGCCCTGGTAGGCACTGTCGACCCACACCAGCTTCAGCAGCCGGCCCGGCTGGTCCATGAACGTCTCCAGCAGCGCGGGGGCGGCCTTGGAGTCGTGCACATCGGCTGTGGTGACGGTCACCTCCAGGAGCAGGCCCTCGGTATCGGTCAGGATGTGGCGCTTGCGCCCGTCACGTGACTTGCCGCCGTCGTATCCGCGACTGTCCTCGCCGACGGTCTCGGAGGCGTCCACCGACTGACTGTCGATGACTCCCGCGCTGGGCTCGGTGTTGCGGCCTGCGCGTTCCCTCGCCGTGCGGCCCATGCGTTCATGCAGCTCACGCACGTAGTCGCAGGCCCGCCAGCGGCGGAAGAAGTCGTAGACAGCCCGCCAGTACGGGAAGTCGACCGGCATGGCCATCCACTTCACGCCGTTGTCGACCAGGTAGCGCACAGCGTCAAGCATCTCGCGATGGCAGTACGCCTCCGGACGCCCTCCCCGCTTCAGCAGCCAGGCCGGCACCGGCATCGCGGAGCGGACCTCGGCCCACTCGGCATCCGTCATGTCACTCGGATAGCAGCCTGCCCGCTGTCCCGGAGCGATCGAACCGAACCGGTGCACGTAGCAGTCACACCCAGGGGTGACCGCAGTGGACGCAGCCACAGTGGTACTGCTCAACTGATCAGGCAACGGGCTTCCTTGGTCGTGCTGGTGTCGTAACCGCGTCACTACCAAGGGGCCCGTTCTCTCATGCCCGCGACCGCACCCGAACCTCAGTCCAGACGATCACCTGCTGCCGCTCGAACAAGATCCGGTTTGCCACAACGCACTCACGCTGCCGCCCCGCAGTCCTGGTCAGTTGTAGCGTTCATGCAGCATCCGGTCGATCATCGCGCGGGTCTGGCGTTGGTCGAGTGCTTCACTGGCCAGCCGGTCCAGGGTGGCGCGGTACTGCTCGGTGTCTGCGGCGTCCTCGATGAACAGGGCGTTGCTGACCTGTTCGAGGTAGACGACGTCGGCTACGTCCTGGCCGGGGAATCGAAGGTAAGTGATGGGGATGCCCGGGGAGGAGGCGTCGGTGACGCTCAGCGGGACGACCTGCAATGTGACCTTGGGCATGTCTGCGGCCTCCAGCAGGTGACGGAGCTGGCCGCGCATCACGTCCGGGCCGCCCACGCGGGGGTACAGGACCGTTTCGTCGATGACCGCCCACAGCTCCGGGGCGTCCGGTCGTTGCAGCATTTCCTGTCGCGCCATCCTCAGCTCGACGCGGCGTTCCACCTCGCTGCGAGGCACCTGGGGCAGGCCGCGTTCGATGACGGTGCGGGTGTAGGCGGCGGTTTGCAGCAGGCCGGGCACGAAGTGGACTTCATAGGTGCGGATCGCCGTCGCGGCCTCCTGCAGGCCGATGAGCCGGTCGACCCACTCGGGTTTGAGTCTGCTGTCGTAGCGTTGCCACCAGCCTGACTCGTGTGAGCGGCCCAGCAGTTGCAGCATGATCGAGATCTCGTAGTCGCCGACTCCGTAGAGGTCAAGCAGGGCCGCGACGTCGGATTGTTTTGCTGGAAGGCGACTCTTGCCCTGTTCGATGCGGCAGATCTTCGCTGGGCTGCAGCCCAGGTGTCGTGCGGCTTGGTCCTGGGACAGGTCGGCGTCGTCACGCATGCCTGCGAGCTGAGCTCCGAGAATGCGCTTCATGAGGGTGGGCGCGGGCCGCGGGTGGCTCAGGTAGGACACCAGACGGGCGATGTTGCGGTACGGCTCGGCGGACATGGGTGCTCCAGCTCAGCGCGACGGAACGGGAACCGCAGTCTCGCACCCCCTGTGCGGAGCCGTATGCGGATCCGGACACGCCTGGTCCGGGGCCGATCACAGCAGGTGGTCGAAATCGCCGTCTTTCGCGCCGGCCACGAACGCTGCGGCCTCAGTCCCTGTGTACACCAGCGCCGGGCCGTCAGGATCGCGGGAGTTGCGCAGTGCCACGGCGCCGCCGGGCAAGGCCGCCACCTCGACGCAGTTCCCAACGGCATTGCTGTGACGGCTCTTCACCCAGGACACCTTCAGAGAGCTGGCCGGAACTCCGTTGCTGACCGCCTCCATGGCACCTTCTCTCGCATCAGTTTTCGAATATTTCTCCCGCCGTCGACAGCTCCCCACCCCAGCGGCCTTGTTCGAATTCTGGCGAGGGTGTGGAATTTCTCCTGCAATTGCACGCGGCGTCGACAGCGTGGATATTAACCTTGCCGCCAGGGTGCCCACCCTGGCGTGATCAGGCACCTCACCGGGGAGAGACCGTGCCTCCATACGCCGCTGCCGCTCAATTCCGGGACATGCACACCGAGTCCGCACCACGATCCACGCACACCGGTTCACCCGAAAGGGTGTCAGTCCCGCCCGAAATAGCGGACTGGGGGCTCCAACTTCGCATCAGCGCACCGGGGTTCACCGCACGGCGCCTGACCTGCCGACCCGAGAGTGTCGCCCAGGCTCGCTCGTTTACTCGCCGCGCCCTGCGCCGCTGGCACCTCGGAGCCGTCAGTGACGACGCTGTCACCGTCGCCTCGGAACTCGTCGGCAATGCGGTCCGCCATGCCCTCCCACACGCCTCCACGCCGGACCCCGTGGCATGGCTCGGACTCATTCGCAACCCGGCCCACCTCGTGTGCGCAGTCACTGACCCCGTTCCCGCGCCTCCAGCACACGTCTGCCTCCCGGACCCGCTGACCGACACGGGCCGCGGACTGTCCGTGGTCAACGCCCTCACCCACACCTGGGGCTGGACCCGCCTGTCCCCCACCGGCAAGACTGTCTGGGCCGTCCTGCTCACCTGGCCCCACGCCTGACGCTCCCACTACTGACCCGGCCGAGGGCTCCACGGCCACCCCGGAGCCCTCGGCTGTCGCTTCTCATCCTGAGCGCCAGGCGATCTCGATAGCGTGAATGGCAGCGACCGTGCGCCCGATGCGGTTGGTGCTGCATCGGGCCTTGCGGAGGATCTGCCATTGCTTGAGGCGGGCGAAGGCGCCTTCGCCCGGTGCTCGCAGTCTGGCATGGTCCCGGTTGTACTGCTGGTAGTGCTCGGGCAGTTCGTGGTGACGGTAGCAGGGAGTGCGGAAAGTCGCCCCGGCCCCCTGGTGGGCGCGGTCGGCCAGGACGAGGAGCTGGCGGGACAGACAGGCTTGGATCACACCGTGTGCGCGGGCTGCGGTCAGGTCCTGGGTGCGACCGGGCAACGCTCGCGAGAACCACAGGGGTGTTCCGTCCGGAGCGGCCACGACCTGCACGTTCGTCCCGTGACGGCGGTGCTTCATCGAGTAGTACTGCTCGTCCGCCGCGATGCGGTCGGTGGCGATCAGGGTGCCGTCGAGGATGATGAACCCCTCCGGCGGCAGCTCGCGCAGGGCCTCGTGCAGACTCGGGGCGCTCGGCGAGGATGTCGACCGTCTCGCTCACGTACCGGCCGGCGGTGGCGGTGGAGACGCCGAACCCCGCAGCGATCTGGGCCAGGGTCTCGTTCTTGCGCAGGTCCACCAGGGCCGGCAGAGCCTGCCGGAAGCAGCCCAGCCTGCGCCAGCGGGAGTTCAGCTCACACCTTCGCATGTAGATGAGCCAGGAAACGTGCTCAACGACCTCGTGCGGGACAACGACCTCGTGCGGGACGTCGAGCATGGCACGATACGGGACCAACAGGGCTCCTGTGTCGAAAGGTTGGCGAGTGAGATCACCAGCCGAAACGACCAGGAGCCCTGCCGCGTCACGGGCCCTGCCCCCCAGCCGCCATCACCCGCGAACCACAGGATGAGAAGCGTTCACTGAGACAGGACCGTCTACTGGACACACCCGCTCGAAAGAACGGGCCCGGGATCCCGGGCTTGGGTCCGCCGGGTCTCCGGTCGGGGGGTGAGGCTGACTACGACAGGGTCCATTGCTGGTTGCTGCCAGCGTGACAGGACCACAGCATGACCGGAGTTCCGTTCTTGAAGCCTTGCCCCGCGGCGGCGTCGAGGCACTTGCCGGAAGCAGGGTTGCGGATGGTGCCGTCGGGTTGCTGCGCCCATTGCTGGGCTCCGCTCTTGTTGCAGCGAAACAGCTGGATCTTGGTGCCGTTGGCGTAGTTGGCCCCTCTGACGTCGAGGCACTTGCTCAGGGAGCGAATGGTGCCATCGCCCGGCAGCATCCATTGCTGGGCGCCGCTCTCGTTGCAGTCGTAGAGCTGGATGGGCGTCTGGTCGGCCGAGCTGGCGCCCGTAACGTCCAGACAGAAGCCCGTGGCGCTCTTCACCTCGCTGGTCAGCGGCCAGGGGATCTGAGGTGAGGGGTAGAAGTCAATGCCCATGGCGAGCATCCGCGGACCGTGCGCGGCGAGCCGGGTGCGGAACGAGTTCCAGTCGTGTGTCGACCACGGGGACCAGCCCACCTCTGCGATGGCAGGCAGCCGGGGGAAGGCCAGGAAGTCGATGTCTGCCTGGGTCACCACGGTCTCCGACCACAGCGGCGCCTCGACTCCCAGGACCGCCGACTCAGCGACACCGGTGACGAATTGGGCGGGGTTCCAATCGTAGGCCTTGCTGACTTCGGTGTACCCGGCCCAGCTGAGGCCGATGTGGTTCGAGGATGTGTACTTCATGTCCAGATACGCCCTTTTGCTCGGGGACATGATGACCCGCGCGCCCCGGGACACCGCGTCGGCGACCGTCGCGCTGCTGGAGCCCTCGTTTCCCCAGTACTGCATGACCCGGTGCTCGGAGTGCTCCGCCGCGCCCAGCTGGTGCCAGCCGACCACTGTTCGATCGCGGCCGGTCACCATCGGCTGGACGCGATTGGCGAATGTCACGTAGTCATCGTGCGACGTCGAATGAGCCTCGTCGCCGCCGATGTGGACGTACGGACCGGGCGTCAGCTCGATCAGTTCACGCAGAACGTCGTCGACGAAGTCGTAGGTGATCTCGCGGGACGCGCAGAGTGAGCTGAAGCCGACGTTGATGCCGGTGTAGAGGGGCCGCGCCACGCCGTCGCAGTTGAGTTCGGCGTAGGACGCCAGAGCGGCGTGCGTGTGGCCCGGCATGTCAATCTCCGGGACGATGGTCATGTGGCGGCTCTGGGCATAGGAGACTATCTCGCGGTAGTCGTCCTTGGTGTAGTAGCCGCCGGGGCCGCCTCCGACCTGTGTGCTGCCGCCGTACTCGGCCAGGCGTGGCCAAGAGTCGATCGCGATGCGCCAGCCCTGGTCGTCGGTCAGATGCAGATGCAGATAGTTGATCTTGTACAGGGCAAGCTGGTCGATGTAGCGCCTGACCGTGGAGACCGGCTGGAAGTGCCGCGCCACGTCGAGCATCGCGCCCCGGTAGGCAAAGCGCGGGTAGTCGATGATGCGTCCGCCCGGCACCGCCCAGGGACCGGACTGCTGCGTCCTGCGTTCGACGGTCTCGGGAAGCAGCTGACGCAGTGTCTGCACGCCCCGGAACAGACCTGTGGGCGTCTCCGCACGGAGGGCAACCGCCGTGTCGGTCACGTCGAGCTGGTAGCCCTCATCTCCCACCTGGGAGTCCGCACCGGACAGCAGCAGCGAGATGCCGTCGTTCGGCTCACCCTCCGGGGCGACCACCGGCAGTGCATACCCCGTAGAGGGGCGCAGGAGAGCTGCGAGCTGGTTGGCGACTTCGGACGCGCCGGCATCCGCGTGGATCACCGCGCTGGACGAGAGCGTGTATGTCACCTCTGCGGCGGGCGTGACCGAGACGGGGGCAGGCACCACGTTCCGCAGCGAGGTGTCGGCTGCCGCGGCGGCGGGGGCCGTGACGAGGGAGATGACCGGGGCGATCAGGAGCAGGGCGAGTAGACCGCGTGTCAGTCTCGGCAGCACTCCATCGGATCTGTGTGAGTAGGGCACTATAGTGATCCTCTCTGTCTGGGGGTCAGGGCTGTTGTAAAGTCGAGTGATCTTGTGACTTTGCTGGTCGGGACAGGTCGATGAGGTCGAGGGGCCCGGGTGTGGGGCCGGTAGGAGAGGTGGCGTAGGGCGGCGGCGGTGTTGTGGTGCCCGGCCCGGCGGAGGGTGCCGATCGCGCGGTTCCGCAGGGTGGCCATGTTCTCCGGGCCGTGTTCGGTGTGCACACGGGAGGCGTCCTCGGCGAAGGCGACATCGCGGACGGAGTGGAGGCGGTTCTCGATCCCCCACTGCGAGCGGGCCAGCCAGCTGATTCGCTCGGGCGAGGCTTCCGGGCAGGTCAGATCAGTGATCGCGTAGATCGTTTTGCGGGTGAGCTTCCCGGTCTTGGCGTTTGTGCGGAACCGCATGATCCGCGCGGCCTGGACCACGCCGGGGAAGTCCACCCCGAGTTCGGTGACCGTCAGCGCCTTTACTACGCGCAGTTTCACGCCGTCCGTACCCAGCATCCCGTTCCGCGTGTCGGGCGGTGACCTGCTTCCACGGCAGCGAGCGCAGAGCCTTGAATAGCCCGGGCTGGTTGTCCTTGACGACGGGCAGGAAGCGGGCATGGCAGCGCTGGGTGTGCAAGGCGTCAGCGGTCACGACCAGTCCCGTCAGATCGGAGGGGGCCGACAAGCTGGCAACAGCCCTGGTCTGAGGGCAAGGTTCCTGCGTTCTCGCCTGCCGGGTTGGATGAGGTCGATCGCGTGGCCGGGGTGCGACTTGTAGTAGTCGGTGGCGTAGGCGGTGTTGGTCCAGCCGGTGCCGGGGGTGGAGCCACGAGGCGTGCGGGAGGCATCGGAGGCGGAGAGCGGCACCGGAGATGCAGCCCTGGCCGTCGCAGCCGGCGGTCCGGCTGAGCAGCTCGTGCGGGATGAGTACCAGTACACCCGTGCCGCCCGCGTGCGGAGGGGCGGTAGGAGACGGTCAGCTCGTGCTTGCGGGGCCAGGCGCCCCACCACCGCGAGGCCCAGCCGGGTTACGGAAAGCCGGCCGAGGTCGGTCACGTCCCCGCTCACGACGTGCTTGGCGCGGCGCAGCTGCACCTCGCCCATCATGAGACCGCTGTCCTCCAGGGACATAAGGGCTCCGGACGGCACCTCCTCCACGTACACGTATACCTCGGCGGTCGGCGGCGAGAAGTTCGCGGCGTTGTCGTGCCCATCACGCCGCGCAGGACGGATTCCATGCCTATCGGCCTGGGCCCAGCGGCGGCCCGATCGCGAGCCGGTCAGGACGGCTATGGAGTCGGCTAGGCGGCCGGCCTGCGCGGCCCGGTGGTCGAACTGCAACAAGTCGCCCAGGACACGCTCGTCGGTGTAGCGCTCCTCCATCTCGCGCAGGTCGGCGAGCATGCTGGTGAGCAGCGCCTGCATTCGGCCAGCGGACTTGGCACAGGCGGACAGCGCGGAGGCGCGGTCGGCCGCGGCGCGGCAGGACTGGGCGGCGAGTCGCTCGTTCTCCTCTGCCAGCCGCACGCGTTCGCGGGTGTGGTCCCGGACCAACCGGATCCGTTCCTGTACGCGTTCGGCCGTGTTGCGGTCGTGTTCGCGGATATGCTCGGCGGTCAGCCGCTCGAGCTCGGTCCTGAGCTCCTCGGCGATCCGCGCGTACTCCCCGTTCAGTTCGCCGGTCAGCCGGGATCGTTCCTTGGCCAGGGCCTCCCGGTCATGCCGCAGGGCGTCGGCGGCCCGAGCCGCTGCCTTGAAGCGTTCCCCGAGGATGCGGGCGGACTGGACCGCATTGGCTGCCACGGCAGCGGCGCCGCACAGCAGCACGGTGCCGACGCCTGCAGTCCAACCGAGTGCAGAACGGGCATGTTCCGGGACGGTGGCGGTGGCCACCGCCACCGCGCTGACCTGGGCTGTTGCCAGGAAGGCCAACAGGGACGCCCGAAAGGGGGCGACTTCGTCGGCCGTGGGGGTAGGAGCGGGCGACGCCGTCATCAGTGTCCTTGGAGTAGCTTGCGGCCTCGGGCTCACCGAGGCGTCGTCAAGGCTGACCGTCACAGCACGGATGGACGACGGCAGTCATGATGCGCTTCGTTCAGGCACGGCGCGGCTTGGCTGGACGCCACAGCCATTGGGCGGGAGTTCACTGCGTCGCCGAAGAGGACCCCGCCGGTGCACAAGCTCCATCCCAGATCGAGGTGGAGGGCCATCGCGCCATTGATCGACACAAATCACTACCATGTTCGGCTGACAGTTCATCGGAACCCCATTGGTAACCGCAATTTAGATTACATCACTCGAACGTCGTTGGTGCCTTTGGGTGAGTCGGAGGCGAGTTTCCGGGAAGCCGCCTCCAGCCGGCTGGGCAGAGGCGAGCACTCCCCGTTCCCTCCACACTCCTCTGCAAGGGCTTCCTGGCTCGGGCTCGCCGCATCTACCCCTTGAATCAGTACGTTAAGGCGTGATGCCGGCAGAAGCCGCAAACAGCACGGCGCGGTAGATTCTCATCGCGCTAGCTCGAGTCACCAATCTAGTTTGCCGCCGTGCATATTGATGGGAAACTCAAAGACTTACCTCGCGCATCGCCGCAGGTCAGCGCTTCAGCGGTGAGAACCGCAAGAGTTTCCCATCAATATGCTCTGGAGGGGTATGTCGACTCTGCAAATTGGCGCGATCACCGAACTCCGCGTATTGAACAGACCTGATGCATATTTAAGTCAGACGCTCAGACGCATCCGCCCTCACCTCGCTCACTTCACAGGTATAGTCCACTTTCCGCTATCAGGTCAATACCTGAGCGGGGCGTCGCGGAGCAGGCCCAGGTCGAGCACAGACGCAGGGCGGTGGCAGGGCTTCGGCGTAGTCGCGTGACGCCCGGTTCGGTGGTGGTCCGTCAGGTGCGTGGCGAGGCCGGAACGTGACAGACACGGTTTCCAAGATTGACGTTGCTCTGTCCGGCTTCCTGGACCTGGTGCCCGACCTGCGAGGTGTCGCGTCCGTGGCCGCTGCTACCGCTTGTCAGCCCTGGTCGTCGCGGCCACGGCGAGTGTCCGGGCCGGCACATGCCCGCTTGCCGCGATCACGGAAAGGATCAGCGACGCCCCGCGTGGGCCTGCCGTGTCCTCGGCTTCCCCACAGACCCCTCTGCAAGGGACCCTGGGCCCGCAGAGGTCCCGGGCCTGCTGGAAAGGCTGGCCGAGTTGTCGGACCCGCGGGATCCGCGCGGGGTGCGCCACCGCCTGTCAGGTACCGCACTCCAGGCCGACTCAACCGGGGCGACCTCCAGCACTCGGCCGACTTGCTTCTCGTCCTCGCGGGGAGAAGCACTCGTCCTCGAACGGCCCACTTCCAACGTCAGATGACGTAGCCGTTCAGGTAGTTCTACGGTGCTGGTTTCTCTTGTCGCGCGCGGACACTTCTAGCGGTGGTTTGTTGACATGGAGCTGATGCCGCAGTAGGCCGTTGAGCAAGGGTAGTTGACGCTGTTCGGGGCAGGGCTGTTTCAAAGTCCGAGTGATGCTGCGAAGTCGCAGGTCACGGCGGCGTGACGACTGTCGGTCGACCCGTCTCGCACACAACGAAGCTCCGGTTGGAGTGGGTGACCTTTCAAGTCGCCCTGCCGAACCGGAGCTTCGATGTGCCGTCAGTCTGCCAGCGTCTGCCTGATCAAGTCGCCCTCGCGTCAGCACCGCGCACTGCCGGGACTGCCGCAGCGGCTGGCCACGCTGGCCGATCCGCGGCACCGGCGCGGGAAGCGTCACCCGTTCGTGAGCGTGCTGCTGATCGCGTGTTCGGCCGTGCTGAGCGGAACGCGTTCGTTCGCCGCGATCGGCCAGTGGGCCAGGAATGCCCCGCAGGAGGCTCTCGCCCGGCTTGGTGCCCGCACTACCAGCGTGTTCGCCGTCCGCGTCGCGCCAAGCTCGGCGACCATCCGCCGGATCATCAACCGCACCTGTCCCGGCGGGCTTGCCGACCTGCTCGGCGCCAACCCGGCCGGGTCCGACACCCTCGCGGTGGACGGCAAGAGCGCTCGCGGCTCCCGCCACGGTGACACCCCGGCCGCGCATCTGCTCGCCGCTATGACCGGTGGCGGGCTGACCGTCGCGCAACTGCGAGTCCCGGACAAGACGAATGAAATCACCTGCTTCGCCAGCCTGTTGGCACCGTTCGACCTGACCGGGGTGACCGTGACCGCCGATGCCCTGCACGCCCAGCGCGGCCACGCCCGCTTCCTCGTCGAGGACAAGAAGGCGCACTACGCGCTGTGCGTGAAGAAGAACCAGGCCGGTCTCTACGAGCGGCTGCACACGCTGCCCTGGAGGGAAGTGACCGCGAAGTTCTACGACCGCACCGAGGGGCACGGCCGCAAGGAGACCCGCGTGGTGCAGGTCCTGACCGTCGATGACCTCGACTTCCCGTACGCCGCACAGGTCGCCCGGGTCGTACGCCACCGCACCTGCCTGAAGACCGGCAGGCGCAGCCGCGAGACGGCGTACGTGATCACAGATCTGACCAGCCGGGAAGCCTCCCCACAGCGGCTCGCGAAGATCATTCGTTCGCAGTGGGTCATCGAAAACCGGCTCCACTTCGTCCGCGACACCGCATTCCGCGAGGACGCCTCCAAGGCCCACACCGAGCACGGCCCGGAGAACATGGCCACCTTGCGCAGCTTCGCGATCAACTGCCTCCGTGCCGCCGGCCACCACAACATCGCCGCTGGACTCCGCGAGATGTCCTACGAGCCCTTCACCCGTCCCCTGACACTCCTCGGACTCCGCTGACCAGCACAGACGCACGAACAGCCAGACTTTGAAATCGCCCTGCTGTTCGGGGGTGGTCGTGGTGGTGACCGCGAGGCGTCCTTGTCCGCCTGCTCCGGGGCCGTTGGAGGGGTTCGCGGCCCGGTTCGACGATCTGTTTCGCTCGCTCGCGCAGCGGCGGGGCTTCCGTGAGTACCTGGCCGGGTTGCTGCTGCCGCGGGATCGGAACAAGATGCTGACCTGTCTGGCCGGGGCGGAGCCGGTGACCGGGGCCCAGGATGCTGCGGTGCAGCGTCTGCAGTTCTTCCTGTCGGAGTCCCGCTGGGACCACGAGCTGGTCAATGCCCGCCGCCTGCTGGACAGGTGGCAGGTGGGGCAGGCGCCGGTCCAGAGAGCGAGGAGTGTTTGTAGCTCGCGGACGACTTGGTAGAGGCTCAGGCCGGCGCCGTGTCTTTTTGGGCCTTGGCCAGTCGTTGCAGGGTGCGGAAGGCG
>NZ_JARWBG010000097.1:0-14368 GCF_029846775.1 Streptomyces chengmaiensis | reverse complement strand
ACACCGTGAACCGGGCGGACAGCAGACGCCGACGCTTCTCCGAGCACCTCGCCTCACCCACCACCCGGTCCACCAGCTCAGGCGGACACGACCGGGTCAGGACCCCCAACCCCAGCCGCTCCAGACGCGATATCAGCACACCACTTCAACCGCCCGGCCCCCGCAAAAGCAACGGCATTGCCCTGGATCCTTCCGGGGGTGGCACCGACCGGCCGGAGTGTCACGGTCGCCGTCCTCGCCGTCGTCTCCTTCGACGGCGCCCTGATCTCGAGCGAACACATCTACTGGGACCAGGCCGCGGTCCTCGCCCAGACGGGGCTGATCGGGCCAGAGGCGATGGCTGGGCTGCCCGTTGTGACCGACCAGCACGCCACCCTGACCGACGGGCCCCTGAACCAGCTGGCGGCGGCGGGTGTGGACATGCGCTGATGACCCTCAGCGATAGCACGGCCCCGGCAGCCGCGCGCCGGCCTCACACTGATCGCAGCCTCGGCCCGCATCCCCGTCGTACGACTTGACTTCTGTCACGGTGGGACACCGAACACCAGTCCCTGACCGACCTGTTGCAGCAGCGGCTCGTCGAGGCATACGGCTGGCCCGCCGACCCGGCCGCCGACCTGATCCGCCACCGCTTGGTCCTTCCGGCCCTGGACGGCCCGGACGAGACGGACCCCACCCTCCCCGACGGTACCCCCGACCCCGCCGCGCCCCGCGCCATCGCCGTCGTGCACGCCCTGAACGCCTACCGGCAGGCCGCGACGCCGGACCCGTCATCCTGACCTGCCGCACCCGGCACTACGACGCGCGGCCGCGGCACACCACGATCCTGGACGCCGCCCGTATCACCGTCGCGCCAGCCTCCGGTGCAACGAGCGTTCGGGTGGTCTTGCGGCCCTCCCGAATGGCGTACGCTGGGCCCAACACACCGGCCCCCTCGGCATCACGCCGAGAGGGCCGGATGCATCTAGGGCGGCCCGCTACACCACAGGCGAGGGTGCCGCCACAGGGCCGGGGGCGATCCGCATTCGGCCGCCGACGTACTCCACGACTTCCCCCGGCAGGATCAGCAGCCCCGGCTCCCCGTCCTCCGCACCTGAACGGCCGGGCACCGCGCGCCAGTCATGAACGCCGTCGGGTCGACCTCCCACCCGCAGCCGCAGAGCCACTGCTCCAGGACCACGGAGTCGGCCCTGCTCGCCTCACGCGGCCACTCGTACGTACGAAACTGCAGGTCTCACACCCACAAGCTGAGATCTCTGACGAACCCGGGGCGGTTCACCGGCGCGCCCTGGGCAAGGCGCCCGTTCTCGTTGAGGCACGGATGTCGGCGATGCTCGCCGTCTCTACGAAGGGCCTGCCGACCGCCTTGCTCGCGGCGATGGCGTCCCGTCATGTGGTGTAACGGATCTTGGCGGGGAAGTGCGCCGTTTCCCTGCCCTCGCGTGCATCGGCTGCCGGTGAACGCTCCCTGAGAACGGGGCAGGCCACCGTGCAACTGTCCTTGGTGAACTGCCAGTTCGGTCCAAGGGGGTGCCCGGTGGCCTTGTCCCAGCATGACCTACTTCGCTTGCTTGAGTCACTACGTTCGGCAGATGGTCTTGAACTCGTCCGCGAGGTCGCCGAGCGGCTGCTGCAGGAACTGATCGAGGCCGAGGCCACCGCCCGGATCGGCGCGGAATGGGGCGAGAGGACCGACACCCGTACCGCCTGGCGCAACGGGCATCGGGAGAAAACCGTGACTACGCAGGCCGGCGACCTGGAACTGGCGATCCCGAAACTGCGGGCCGGCAGCTTCTTCCCCAGCCTGCTCGAGCGTCGGCGCCGCGTCGACCAAGCCCTCTACGCGGTCGTCATGGAGGCCTACGTCCACGGCGTCTCCACCCGCTCCGTCGACGACTTGGTGAAAGCTCTCGGCTCGGACACCGGCATATCGAAGAGCGAGGTCTCCCGGATCTGCGCCGGCCTCGACGAACAGCTCGACGCGTTCAGGGCCCGGCCCCTCGATCACACCCGGTTCCCCTATGTCTTCCTCGACGCCACCTATGTCAAAGCCCGCGTCGACCATCAGATCGTGTCCCAGGCCGTGGTCATCGCGACCGGAGTCACCGAGGACGGAGGCCGCGAAGTCCTGGGCGTCATGGTCGGAGACAGCGAGACGGAAGCCTTCTGGGGCGAGTTCCTGCGCTCGCTGCGAGAACGGGGCCTGAACGGGGTCCGCCTGGTCATCGCCGACCACCACTCGGGCTGGTCGGGTGTGTCAATTTAACGGCCCTGTCTCACATTCGGTANTCGCAGGTACTTCCCTTGGAGCAGTCGTTCCTGGAGCCGACCGGCTCGTGTAGCGGCCGCCGTCGTGAACTCGGCGTGCTGGAGCAGTCCTCCTCACCACAGCGCCGTCGCGTGAGTGAAGGCCGAGGTCGGAGCGCTAACTGCACGCTCTGCAACCGACAGCGACCAGTGCTCACGATCCGCCACCACCGAATGTGAGACAGGGCTGTTGATTAGACACTCCCGAACGACTCACCACCGCCGTGCTCATCGAGATGCACGACGAGTGGATCGCCTTCCCCCGCCGCTACCTCCCCGAAGGCAGCATGGACAAGATCTACCCCAACAACGACCAGATCGGCCCGGCTACACCACCACAGGGGACATGACCCTCCCCAGTTCGGGTGTGGTCATCGGTACTCCTGCCCGTGGGGTCAGCCGGACAGGCCGGTGACGGCGGTGAGGGTGGCGCGGCGCCAGGCGTCCTCGACGAAGCTGAGGGAGGGGCGGACGTAGGCCATGGTCGCGGCAGTGTGCCGGTGCCCCAGAAGCTGCTGGACGGTGAGCAGGTCCATGCCCTGTTCGTAGTGGTGGGTCGCACAGGCGCGGCGCAGGTCGTGGGGAGTGAACCAGTCGCCTTCAGGCCGGGCTTCCGTAGGCCGAGCTGGGTTCACGCGTCGGTCTGTCCCGGAACTCCGCGAACACCTCGATGGCGCTGCTGGAGAGCCGGAACCTCGTGCTGCGGCCCGAGGACCGCAAGTACCGTACCTACTTCCTCCACCCGTACATCGCCTCCTACGCATCCCAGGAGGAGCTGGAGGAGGCGATCGAGGACGCTTCCGAGCGGATCGGCCACGGGAGAGCTGCCCGAGATCAGCGTGCCGGTGCACCAGACCGCGCCGCCCAAGCGACAGTCCCAGAGCCTCAAGGCCATCCGGGCCGCCGGATAGCAAGGTGTTCCCGACGCCTACGGTGCGGTGCCGTAGGCATCGGGAACGCAGGTTGCCGCGCGCAGAGTTGATGTGGTCGCCGATCAATTCTGGTTCACCGGCCAGACCGCCGCTGGATCGCAACGGGCCGGGCAGGCCAGCAGGTAGACCTCGTTGCCGAGGAACAGGTTGTAGGTGTCGATGGCGACACTGTAGGGCTGTTCCGGTTGGCCGGCGTGAGTGGCGAATTCCATGTCCTCCGGCACCTGGCATACGTACACCAGCTCGGTGCCGCACGCGCACCGGTAGTACTCGGGAAACTGCGCCCAGGACGGTGTACCGCCCACCTTGAACCCCTGGGCTCCCCGCTCTTGCCCGGCGGCAGCATCCGTGAAGGACCGCAACGTCAGTGGCAGGGCGCGCAGAGACGGTTCGACCTCCGCCGCGGGCAGAGCCGCGGCACGCTGGAGCAGCACCCGCCAGAACGGGTGGGGGTAGGGCGGCTGCGGAGCGTCCCAGTACCGCGGCACGAGCCGACCATCGTCGGCCAGCTGAGGGTCGGAGGCGTCATTGTGGGCGCGGCAGTGGAAAACCATCAGGTGGTCTCCGCCGAACGGCCCCAGGTCCGCAGGCAGGTCGAGCTGGAAGAACAGAACCATCCGCTCGCCGCAGAAGCACTCTGGCCACTCCTGGCCATCGCCGGGGAAGGGCCAGCCGCCCACCGAGTTCCGTACCGGCCGGTCCAGCAGTTCGGTTCCGACCTCGAGCGCATAGGCTGGCAGCGCTGCTCGCAGTTTCTTCACGTCCGGTTCGATCACCTGTTCACCCTAACCGCGGCAGTACGAAACCGTGATCACTCGCCCGTACCCTGCATAGGAAACTGCAGGTCATTCCAGTTGTCACACCCCTTCGGTTCACTGTTTGCGGACTGAACCAAGGGGTGGGACATGCTTGAGCCGGTACACAACGACCCGCGCGGCTGGCTGCGGCACTACCTCAAAAGGAACCCGGTGCCCGAACAGGCCCCGGAAGCCACCGGATTCGTCTACGTGCTCGCGATCACCGGAGCCACGTCATACGTCAAGGTGGGATCAACCACCCGACCCCGCGCCCGCTTCGAGGTGCTGCGCACCGAAGCCCACCACGCCGGGTCCGCTGTAACGCAAGCCTGGCTCTCCCCGGCGCACCCCACCTACCAAAGCAGCGAGGCCCACGCGCTCAGCCTGCCGCGCCATCTCTGCGTCGTCCACACCGCGCAGCGAGTACTTCCCCTCCCTCGACTTTCACGACAGCGCGACGCGAGACGATCAGAGCTGTCCTGGGCTTCCGCAATACCCCTCGGGTGTCGACGACCACGCAGGCCGGAGGCCTCCACGAGCCGATCCCTTTGCACGTCGACCTACGTCTGGCCCCCAGCGCGTGGGAGATCGACCTTCGGGAGTGTCGACGACGGCGTAATTCCCCACCCGAGACGCCATGAAATGGGCCATGGGGACGACGGCGCAGAGACGGTCGCGATTGTGGGGACGGTGACCGTGCGCCGAGATCCCCACGGCGCCGGAGGTTCCCGGGCCGCTCGATGGCCAGACCGCCGTTCAGGCTGGTCAGGGCAGTCCAGGGTGGCCGACAGGCCAGCGCGAAGCGCCGCAATGCCGAGTAGTTAGGTGAGGCAGGTGTGTTGTCAAGAGGTGCGGGCATGCGAACGGGACCCCGGCTAGCGTGATCGTTCCGCCAAGAGCTCACCCGCGCCGAGGCCCCGTTGTTGCTTCAGTCTGCCATGTCCGACCTGCCACCATCCGCCGTGGACGACGACCGCTATTTACCCGGGCACCTGGGTGCGCTCACCGCCTATCTGCCGCCTGAGCTGGTGGAGGCGGTCCTGGCCGAGACTGGGCGTCTCCAACAACGGATGCGCCTGCTGCCGTCCCGCTGCGGCGTGTATTTCGTCCTTGCTCTATGCCTGTTCCCGCACCTGGGAATGGCGCTGGTGTGGGAGAAGCTGGCGCATGCCTGGGGTCCGCGGGCTCCGCGCCCCACCTCGGCGGCGCTGCGGCAGCTGCGCGCCCGGCTGGGCCCGGCGCCGTTGCGCGCTCTGTTCGAGGTGCTCGCGGTGCCGCTGGCCCCACCCAGCACGCCGGGCGTGGGCTATCGCGGACTACGCACGGTGGCCTTCGACGGATGTCACTCGCTGCACGCGCCGGATACCGCGGACAACCGGGCCTGGCTGGGACGCGTCCGCACGCGTCTGGGCTGGGCCGGCTACCCCGCTCTGAACGTGATGACGCTGGTCGATACCGGGACCCGCGGCCTGCTGGGCCCCAGCATCGGCGAAAACCGTCGCCAGTGCGACGAGAGGGACCTGGCGCGCACGCTGTTGCACCGACTCACCACCGGCATGCTGGTCCTGCTCGACCGGGGCTTTGACACGAACGACTTCCTCGCACAGGTACACGCCACCGGAGCCGATGTCCTGGTCCGCATGACAATCCGGCGGACTCCCCGCGCGAACACCGTGCTGCCCGACGGCAGCTTTCTGAGCACCTTCGGCACTCTGACCGTGCGCGTCGTGCAGGCTCGGTTCACCCTCGCCGGCCCCGATGGTGAAATCCTCACACACGACTACCGCCTGGCCACCACCCTCCTTGACCCCGTGCGCCACCCAGCCGCCGACATCGCCCGCCTCTACCACGAACGCTGGGAGATCGAGACCGGCTATCGCGAGATCCGCGCCACCACACGGGCCGGACGCCCGCTCCGCTCCGGCCACCGCGCCGGCCTCGAACAGGAACTGTGGGCCATGCTCATCTGCCACCAACTCCTGCGCATGGCCATCACCGACGCCCTCACCGGCCGCGACCCCGACCGCGGCTGCTACACCGCCGCCCTGGAAGCCGCCCGCGCCAGCATCACCACCGGACCCCTGACTGAGGACTGCCCCAACCCCGTCCATCACGCCGCCCAACGGCACCAGCTCCCGCCGCGCCGCGCACGCATCAGTGCCCGCCGCGTCAAGCACCCCACCTCCCGATACATCGCCTCCGACCGTTCTCTGCCCCGTCCCCGGGCGAGCACCCCGGTCATCGAGCTTCACGTCACCATCCAGCCGCCCCCGGCCCCACCGCCCGTGACGCCGCCCGTGAGATCGCCGGGCTGCTGCGGGCTTGACCTTCGAGTCGAGTTGAAGGTTTACGTTCGAGGCATGAGCACACTGCGCATCTCGCAGCTGGCCGAACGCTCCGGCGTCCCGGCCTCTACGCTGCGGTTCTACGAGACGGCCGGACTTCTGCCGGCCGAGCGGACGACGTCCGGCTACCGCCAGTACGGGCCGGACGCGGTCGAGCGGCTGGCGTTCATCTCCTCCTCGAAGCTGCTGGGCCTGGCGCTGGAGGACATCCGCGACCTGCTCGACGTACGGGACGCGGGGGTGTGCGCGGCGGTGCGGGAGCGGATGGTGCCGCTGGTCGCCGACCGGATCGCTGACGCGGACCGCCGCTCGGCCGAGCTCGCGGCGTTCTCCGCCCGGCTCGCCGAGGTCCACCGGCAGCTTTCCGGCCCGGCCCCGTCCGGAGGATGCGGCCCGGACTGCGGCTGCACCACCCCCGACGGCCGGCCGCAGGCAGCGGGGCGGGTCCTGATCGCCCTCTCGCCCACCCGCATTCAGGACGCGGCCGAAGAGCCGTGGCGCGAGGCGCCGGTGGCCTGCACGCTCGCCGGGGCCGAACTCGGCGAGCGCACCGCCCAGTGGCGGGCACTGACCGCGCAGGCCACCAGCCGCGAGCAGATCGCCGACGGAGTGCGCCTGGCCTTCCCCAGCACCCCTCAGCTGGCCTCCGAGCTCGCCGCCCTCGCAGCGGCCGAGCAGGACTGCTGCGCGTTCTTCGACTTCACCCTGAACCTCGCCCCCACGCACCTGACGCTCACGGTGCGCGCCCCCGAGGTCGCCGGCCCGCTGCTCGCCGACCTGTTCGGAGCCACCGCATGAACCTCGAGACGAAGTCCTCCGGCAAGTCCCTCCTGGGAGTGGGCGGGCTCGCCGCCCTGGCCTGCGTGGCCTGCTGCATCGGCCCGATCATGGCCTTCCTCGGCGGGCTGGGAGTCCTCTCCGCCGTCGGTGCCTTCTGGGTTCCGGCCCTGGCCGCCCTCACCGGCGTCGCCCTCATAGCCGCGGCGTGGGTGCTCCACCGGCGCCACAGGGCCGCCTCCTGCAAGGCCGCGCCCGGTCCCGTGGACCTGGGACTGCCCACCCCGCCCCCCGCCGAGCCGTCCACCCGCTCGTCACAATGAACCGGGGCCCGCACAGGGCCGCCGCACGATCAGCACGCACATACCGCAGGGAGTCAACAGGGTGTCGCAGGAACCGCAGGGTCTGGTCGCACGCATGGAACACCACCAGATCCCGATCTACCTCGGTGCCATGGCCCTGGGCGCACTCCTCGGCTGGGCAGCGCCCGCGGCAGGTCCCGGACTCGAGCACGCCATCAACCCCGTCCTCGGGGCGCTGTTGTTCGTGCTTCCTCCAGGCCCCGGCCGCCGATCTGCTCCGGTCCCTCCGGGACGGCAGGTTCCTGTCCGCGGCCCTGGTCGTGAACTTCGTGGTCGTCCCCCTGGTCGGAGCGGCGATGTTCACCTTCCTGCCCACGGACCAGGCCGTCCGCATCGGGGTCCTGCTGGTGCTGCTGTGCCCGTGCGTGGACTACGTCATCATCTTCAGCGGCCTGGCCGGCGGTGACAGCCGCCGCCTCCTGGCCGCGACCCCGCTCCTGCTCGTCGCCCAGATGCTGCTCCTGCCGGGCTTGCTGTACCTGTTCATGGGCCCGGACCTCGTCGACATCGTCGAGGTCGGCTTGTTCCTCGAAGCGTTCCTGGTCCTCATCGTGATCCCCCTCGCGCTGGCCTGGGGCCTCCAGGCGTGGGCGGCCCGCACCACGGCCGGCCAGAAGGTGTCGGACGCGGCCACGACGACGATGGTGCCGCTCATGGCCGCCACCCTCATCACCGTGGTGGCATCCCAGGTGCCTAAGCTCGGCGGCAGCCTCGGCGACGTGGCCGCCGTCATCTCGTTCACGCGGCGTTCCTCGTGGTCATGGCCTTCGCCGGACGCGTCGTGGCCCGGCTCTTCCACCTGGAGGCACCCGCGGCCCGCGCGGTCGTCTTCACCGGCGCGACCCGCAACTCCCTGGTCGTCCTGCCACTGGCCCTCCCCCTGCCCGACGATCTCGCGGTCGCCGCCGTCGTGGTGGTCACCCAGACCCTCGTCGAGGTCATCGGCATGGTCGCCTACGTCCGCCTCGTCCCGCGCCTGGTACCCGCGGACCGCCAGGCGCCGGTCGGCGTCAGCTGACGATCGGGCTGCGGCGCTCCAGCAGGACCACGTCCCGCCACACCCCGTGATGGCGGCCGATCCGCTCTCGGGTGCCGAGGACCCGGAAGCCGGCGCGCGCGTGGACCGCGAGGCTGGCGGCGTTCTCGGGAAAGATCCCGGACTGGATGGTCCAGATCCCGGCCGCCTCCGTCGAGGTGATCAGCGCGTCCAGGAGGGCCCGGGCGACGCCGCGACCTCGGGCGGCGGGGTGGACGTACACCGAGTGCTCGACCACCCCGGCGTACGCGCACCGGTCCGAGACCGCGCTCGCCGCGACCCAACCCAGCACGGCGCCGTCGTCGAGGGCGACGAAGCGGTGGCCGGGCAGCTTGGCCTTGTCGAACGCCGCCCATTCGGGAGCCTGCGTCTCGAAGGTCGCGTTGCCCTCGTCGATCCCGGCCTGGTAGATGCCCAGCACCTGCTCGGCGTGCTCAGGCAGGAGCTCCTCGATCCGCACGCCGGTCACGCTGTCTTCGCGGCGCCGGACAGCAGCGCGCCCATGGCGGCGAGCACGGACGGCTCGACCCGGTAGTACACCCACGTCCCCCTGCGCTCGGAGGACAGCAGGCCCGCCTCCTTCAGCTTCTTGAGGTGGTGGGAGACGGTGGGCTGGGAGACGCCGACGTCGGAGATGTCGCACACGCACGCCTCCCCGCCCTCGTGGGAGGCGACGGCGGAGAACAGGCTCAGGCGCACCGGGTCACCGAGGGCCTTGAACATCTTCGCCCCGACCTCGGCCTCCTCGGCCGACATCGGGCGCTCGTTCAGCGGCGGGCAGCAGGCCGCGACGACGTCGGGCTCCAACAGCGGCAGAACCTTCACATTCGACATACGTCTATGTTGACACACATCGAACCAAGGGAGCAGGGGGTCAGCTGCGGGCCAGGTGGGAGGCCAGGCGGCGGGCCGCCCGGGCGTCCCGGCCGACCCCGCGCAGCGTGTTCGAGGACAGACTGCGCTGCCACTCCAGCCCAACGAACTCCAGACCCGGACGGGCGGAGGAGGCGCCGCCGCGGTGGCGGGGGCACCCGGCGGGATCGAGGACACCGTCGAGACCGGCGAGGTAGGGCAGGTGCGGGCGGTAGCCGGTGGCGAGGATCAGCGTGTCCAACCGCTCCGTGGTGCCGTCCGCCCAGGTGACCCGGTCGCCGTCGAGGCCGGTGAACATCGGGCGCCGGTCGGGGGTGCCGGTGGTGAGGGCTGCACGGTAGCGGGCCGCCGTCGAGGACCGGCTGCGCGGGCGGAGTTCTCAGGAGCCGGCCGAGCGGAGCGGCGTCCAGGCCGGTGCGGGTGAGCCAGAAGTGCAGGTCCCTGCCGAGCAGGTGCTGCCGGGCGAACTTCACCGGCGCCCGCGTGGCCAGCGTGGTCCCGCTATCGCGGGCCAGCTCGGCGGCGATCTGCACCGCGGAGTTCCCCGCCCCGACCACCACCACCCGCTGCCCGGCGAACGGAGCCGGGCCGCGGTAGTCGGCCGCATGCAGGACCTGGCCGGTGAAGGTCTCCAGGCCCGGCAGGCCGGGGCCGGTGCGGGCGGCCGAAGCTGCCCGAGGCGGCGACCACCACCCGCGCCCACAGCTGCCCGCCGCCCTCCAGCTCGACCGTGAACCCGGCCCCGTCTGCCCGGACCGTGATCACGCGTCGGCCGGTGCGGATGTCGGCCTGCAGGCGGGCGGCGTAGGCGGTCAGATAGTCGACGACCTCGTCCCGGTGCGGGTAGCGGTCCGGATCCCCGCCGAACGGCATACCGGGCAGGGCGCTGAACCGGGCCGGGGAGAACAGGGTCAGGCTGTCGTAGTAGCGCGGCCACGACCCCGCCGCTCGCTCTGACGCCTCCAGCACCGCCGGCTTCAACCCTGCTCTGACCAGCGCATGCGTGGTAGCCAGCCCCGACTGCCCGCCCCCGATGACGACTGCATCTGCGTGCCCCACAACAACCCCCGTGAATTTGATGGATGTCTATGTTGACGTCTATCAATACAGGTGCCATGCTGATCACGCAAGCCATAGACAAACTTCGAAACACCAGGGAGTCGTCATGAACGAGCCGGTCACCCCCACCAGGCCGAACCATGCCGAGGCAGCAAGTTCCTGTTGCGGCGCCGCCCCCGCACCGGCCGCCGAGACGGCGCCCGCCCAGTCCTCACCCTGCTGCGGCACCAGCGAGGGCGCGGAAGCCGCCGGAGGCTGCTGCGACCCGCAGGCCAAGCGCGAGGCCGTCGCCACAGGCGCCGGCTGCTGCTGATCACCTCAAGTCCCAGCCCACCCGCCCGCCTGCACGAAGACCCGGAGACATGCCATGAGCGAGACCACCACCGAGCTGCCCGTCGTCGTCATCGGGGCCGGCCCCGCCGGACTCGCGGCCGCCGCCCACCTCCTTGACCGCGACATCACGCCCCTCGTCCTGGAAGCCGGCCCGCTCGCCGGGGCCGCCGTACGCGAGTGGGCCCACGTACGGCTGTTCTCCCGGTGGGGTGAGGTCGTCGACCCGGCCGCCGAGAAGCTCCTGGCCCCGACCGGCTGGACCAAGCCCGCCGAGGACACCTACCCCTCCGGCGGCGACTGGGCCGACCTCTACCTCCAGCCGCTGGCCGACGTGTTCGGCGAGCAGGTCCGCTACGGCGCCCGCGTCACCGGCGTCTCCCGTGCCGGCCGCGACCGCATCGTCGACGCCGACCGCGAGGCCCAGCCCTTCGTCGTCCATTACGAGAACGCCGACGGCCACGAGCAGCGCCTCTTCGCCCGCGCCGTCATCGACGCCTCCGGCACCTGGTCCACCCCCAGCCGCGCGGGCGGCAGCGGACTCGCCGCCCTCGGCGAGAAGGCCGCCGCCGACCGCATCACCTACCGAGTCCCGGACCTGAAGGACCCCGCCACCCGCGCCCGCTACGCCGGGAAGCGCACCGCGGTCATCGGCTCCGGCGCCTCCGCCTTCACCGCCCTCGCCTACCTCGCCGACCTCGCCAAGTCCGAGGACGGCCAGGGGAATCACACCACGTGGATTCTGCGCCGCGGCATCTCCGGCTCCACCTTCGGCGGCGGCCAAGCCGACCAACTGCCCGCCCGCGGTGCCCTCGGCCTGGCCGCGAAGGCCGCGGTCGACGGCGGCTACGCCGACGCGGTCACCGGCTTCCGCACCGACAACCTGGAGCGCACCGAAGACGGCCACGTGATCCTGATCGGCGAGGACGGCCGCCGTCTCGACCCCGTCGACGAGGTCATCGTCCTGACTGGCTTCCGCCCCGACCTGTCCTTCCTGGACGAGCTGCGTCTGGGCCTGGACGAGCGCCTCCAGGCTCCGGTCGCCCTGGCTCCGCTGATCGACCCGAATCAGCACTCCTGCGGCACCGTTTACCCGCACGGCGTGAACGAGCTCTCCCACCCGGAGAAGGACGTCTACCTCGTCGGCATGAAGTCCTACGGCCGCGCCCCCACCTTCCTCGCCATGACCGGCTACGAACAGGTCCGCTCCATCGCCGCCCACCTCGCAGGCGACCACGAAGCGGCCGAGCGCGTCGAACTCACCCTCCCCGAGACCGGAGTCTGCGGCGGCGCGGGCCTCTTCGACGAGCCCGCAGCCACGGAAGAGACTGGGGGCGGGTGCTGCGCGGCCCCGGCCACCCTCACCATCGGCGCCGCTCCCGCTTCCTCCGGCGGCTGCTGAGGTGAGCGACCTTCAAAGCGGCGTGGCCGCGACCGGGACGGGGGTCCGGTCGCGGCCACGCGCCGTCCTGCCCGCCCTCTGCCTCACCCAGATCACCAGCTGGGGCATCGTCTACTACGCCTTCATCGTCCTCAACCCGGCCATCACCGCCGACACCGGCTGGAGCGCGGGCGCCACCACCGCGGCGTTCTCCTCCGCCCTCATCGTCTCCGCCGTCGCCGGGATCTACGTCGGCCGCGTCCTGGACCACCGCGGCCCCCGCACCGTCATGACCGCAGGCTCCGCCCTCGGCGCCCTGAGCCTGCTGGTGATCGCAGCCGCCCCCAACCTGGCCGTCTTCTTCGCCGGATGGCTGCTCACCGGAGCGGCGATGGCCGCCATCCTCTACCAGCCCGCCTTCGCCGCCCTCACCCGCTGGTGGGGGCCCGACCACGTTCGCGCGCTGACCATCGTCACCCTGGCCGGCGGACTCGCCTCCACCGTCTTCGCACCCCTGACCGCGATACTCGCCGACCACATGTCCTGGCGCGCCACTTTCGTGGTGCTCGCCGGCATCCTCGCGGCGCTGACCGTCCCGGCCCACGCGATCGCGCTGAACGCCCCCTGGCCGCCAGCCCCGCCGAGCCTGCCGCACGTCACCGGCGGCCACGAGGGCGTGGTGCGCAGCCGGGCGTTCTGGATGCTGGCCGTCACCTTCACCCTGTCCGCGTTCGCGATGTACGCCGTCGTCATCGGCCTCGTCCCCCTCCTCCTCGAACGCGGCTACACCACCACCCAAGCCGCATGGGCCCTCGGCCTCGGCGGCGCCGGCCAGACCCTCGGCCGCACCCTCTACGCGGCCCTCGCCCGCCACCTCGGCGTCACCGCCCGCACCGTCACCCTGATCGCCCTCGGCGCCCTCACCACCGCCGCCCTCGCCACCGTGGCCGGCCCCTACGCCCTGCTCGTCGCCGTATCCGTCCTCGCCGGGGTGATCCGCGGCAACCTCACCCTCCTCCAGGCCACAGCCGTCACCGACCGATGGGGCACCACCCACTACGGCCGCCTCTCCGGCCTCCTCGGCGCACCAGCCCACGCGGCCGCCGCCCTCGCCCCCTTCGCCGGCACTCTCCTCACCCAGCCGCTCGGCGGCTACCCCGCCCTGTTCGCCCTGCTCGCCGCGCTCTCGGCCACAGCCGCCGTCACCGCCCTCGGAGCACGCCCTCAGCCAGTCGAGGGAGCGACTCACCCGAACCGGCGATAGCACCACACCTGTTGCACCAACTACGGTGAGCAAATACGCGCGCCGAGCTGCACACACGCTCCGTTCACTGCCTCGCGCCACAGCCGCAGCCCCAGAGAATCGATCGCGATCCGGCAGAGCTGGCCCGGATGATCCGCGCGCGGGCACTGGCGCTGTACGGCTTGCCCGTGGCGGGGTGGGGCCGAACTGGACGGTCGCGGCGATGGCGTCCCGGGAGCCGGGGCGGGGCGGCGTGCGTGCGGTCGGCTCCAGCCCGGAGGCGGTGGCCGCGTTCCTTCACCCGCGGCCGGTCGGTGAGCTCCATGGCATCGGCAGCGCTCAGGAGCGGACGCTGACGACGTACGGGGTCCACACGATCGAGCTGCTGGCGAATCTGCCGGAGGCTACGGTGCAGCGGGTGCTGGGCGGGAAGGCGGGCCGGCTGCTGCGCGAGCGTGCCCGCGGAGTTGAGAAGCTGTGTCACATCCTCTTTCAGCAGGTTGGCGTTGCGAGGTGTGGTCATGATCCGGTATGTCGTTCGGCTGGGCGTCGATGGACGGGCAGTCGAACGGCAGCAGGGGCCTTTTCAGGCGACTGCCGTGCGGGGGGTCGGGGTTGCCCCGGGCTGACGGCGGGGGCAGCCCTCGCCGCGCTTCTTCAGGTAGAAGTCCCGGTTCGGCCCCTCCCGCATCATGCTGGTCTGCGCCGACATGTAGAAGACCCTGCGCAGGCGGCGGCTGTAGCGCTTGGGCCGGTGCAGGTTGCCGGTCCGGCGTCCGGAGTCGCGAGGGACAGGCGCCAGCCCGGCCGCCGACGCCAGGTGACCGGCGTCGGCGTATGCCGACAGCTCGCCGACCGCAACCACGAACTCGGCGCCGAGTATCGGCCCCATGCCGGGCAGGGACTCGATGATCTCCGCCTGTGGA
>NZ_JARWBG010000096.1:0-14392 GCF_029846775.1 Streptomyces chengmaiensis | reverse complement strand
GGACGCCGAGATCTACGACCACCCCACCCACCCCTACACCCAGGCCCTGCTCTCCGCGGTCCCGGTGCCGGACCCGGAGGCCCGCGAGCACCGGGAGAGGATCATCCTCACCGGGGACGTCCCCTCACCCACCAACATCCCCTCCGGCTGCCGCTTCCGCACCCGCTGCTGGAAGGCCCAGCACCGCTGCGAGGTCGAGGTCCCCCTGCTGACCGTCCCCGAGCATCTGCGCCCCCTCGGCGGCCCCGTGCTGCACCCGTCGGCCTGCCATTTCGCGGATGAGAAGCATGTGGTGCCCGGCCAGGAGGGCGGGACCGGGGAAGGCTCGTCCGGCAACCGCGAGTGATCCGGAGTCAAACTCTTTAACGCAGGAGTAACTTGCCCGCCGCAGCACCGATATACGAACGCGCCACGCTGTACGGCGTACGGCCGTGCGGGTGCCGTAGACCGGCCGGGACCGCGCCACGCGGGCCCGGCCGGTCGCCTGTGCCCGCTGCCGCGCTGCCCACTGGGGCTTAAGGATCACGTAGGCGGCCAAGTTGTGCCGCACCCGCCCGTGCGGACGGCCTCGCGGCGCGGTCCTGCCTCACATGCATGTCTCCGGCACGGGCAACCGCCTCGGGCGGTTGGCCGATGGGCTCGGCCGACTGGCATCGTCGCTGGACGCGAACATCGCCGTCAGTGATCCATCCGACCCTGCGGCGCGTGCCACGGTGGGCCGCTTCGTGGTGCACCACCCGGACGGGACATGCGAGGACCGGGCCCGCCGCTGACGGGGCGGGCCTCGCGCTGCCGCGGCTGCCCTGGTCAGCCGATCGGGGTCAGGGCGCCGCCGTGGTAGCGGACCGCGGGGTTCCAGAGCAGGAAGGAATCGATGCCGTTGTCGGCGGCGGCGCGGATCTGCGCGGCGACCTCCTTGTCGCCGTAGGAGACCCCGAGGGAGAAGTCCTGGATCCAGGGGATGATCTCGGTGCTGGAGCCCTTCGTCTGCTTGACGAAGTCGGCGAGGGACCGCTGGGTGATGTCGTACGGCTGGGAGTTGGGGTTCGCCACGCCGTATTCGCCGGGGTTCCAGTGCGAGGGGTAGATCATGGGGGAGATGTAGTCGCTGACCAGGGCCAGCTTGTCGATGTTCTGGGCGATCTCATGGGGCCGCGTGGTGGCTATCCCGTACACCGAGACGCCGAGGAACGCGCCGTGCCGGTGGGTCAGCTGCCGGGTTTCGCGGACCAGCGAGACGATGGAGTCCTCCGGTGAGGTGTCGCCCAGGCCGGGGAAGGACAGATTGCTCAGCTTGCCGTCGGGCCGGCGGATGTAGTCGTAGAGGATGTCGTCAAACCCGAGCTCGGCGGCCTCGGCCGCCAGATCGAGGTGGTACTGGCGCACGTCCTGGTTGGCGAAGTTGGTGAAGGACAGGGATCCGTAGTTGGAACCGGCGCCGTACGGCCGGCCTTCCTTCGTCTGGATGACGCGGTCCCGCTTGCCCTCCTGCCAGGAGGCGCGGGCGAGGATGGGGTCCCGGAAGGCCACGATGCGGCCGACGACCTTGCCGCCCGCCTCGTGTATCTCCTTGATCGCCTGCTTGGCGTCGTAGTAGCCCTTGGCCGCGCCCGTCTTCTTGGCCAGCGGCACCTGTGAGGCGTAGCCGATCTCGCCCAGCTCGTCCTTGACGTCCAGCTGCACGGCGTTGAGCTTGCCCTCCCGGAGCAGCTTCAGCACCGGTTCGCGCAGTTGGTCGGAGACCCAGCCGTGCGCGCTGACGTGCGCGGCGCGCAGCAGCGGCCGTCGTACCGAGACCGCAGCCTCCCGCTTGACGGCATTCCCCGCGGCGTCGGTCGCGACCACGCCGATGCCGTCGGCGGCCGTGCGCAGTTCGGCGGAGAACGTCCCGTCGGGCCCGAGCTTCACCGGCTTTCCGCCGGCCGTCACCTTGGAGGCGCCCTTCGCCGTGCCCTCGACGGTGACCGGCCCGGTCAGGCTGTCGGCCTCGGCGTCTTCCAGGGTCAGCTCCGGCGGTGTGGTGTCCACGGTGAAGCTGTGGTTCAGCTCGCGGGAGCCGGTGAGGAAGCCGCCGTCCTCGACCACACGCAGCAGGTACTCGCCGTCCGCCAGGGAGCCCGGCAGCAGCCGCAGCTCGCCGTCGGCCCACTGCGTCCTGACCGCCTCGCCGTTGAGGCTGACCTTCGCCTCCTTCAGCGCCGGTGCGTCGCCCGCGGTCACGGACAGGGCGTAGCTGCGGTGCGCTTCCGCGTTGAGCACACCGCCGTCCGGCAGGCCGCGCACTCTGAACTCGGGGTCGCTGAGCGCCCGTAGCAGGAACACCGTGCCGACGGCCAGCCCCGCCGCCGCCAGGGCCACCAGAAGGGTGACGATCAGTTTCCGCGGGGATCGTCCACCGGAGGAGGTCGGGGTCTGCCGGCTGAGCCACATAGGCGCTCATCCCTTCAAGGAGGTCACGTGCGACGCTGCGTTCTCCCCATCGCTGCTGCTGGCATGGCCGTTCTGGCGGTCTCATGCGCCGGTTCGCAAGGCGGCACGCCTGAATCGGCTGAGTCCAAGACCACCGGCTCTGGGCAGGATTCCCCTTCGGGGCAGGCGGAATCCCCGTCGCGGCCTCCGTCTCCGGAGAGTGTGGCGGCCGATGAGCTGGGGTTTGTCCCGGTGCTGATGTATCACCAGATCGTCCCTGAGCCCCAAGGGGTGTACGACCGGAATCCGGACGACTTCCGCGCCGAGCTGGAACGCCTCGCCCGTGAGGACTACGTGCCGGTCACCGCGGCCGAGTACAGCACCGGCGTGATGGACCTGCCCGCCGGGACCCACCCGGTGGTCCTCACCTTCGACGACTCCACCGACAGCCAGCTGAGGGTCGGCGTCGACGGGGAGCCCGCGGACGACTGCGCCGTCGGCATCCTGCGGGACGTCGCCGCCCGGCACGAGGGCTTCCGCCCCGTCGCGACCTTCTTCGTCAACGGCGATCCGTTCCCCGCGACCGGCGGGCGCAAGGCGCTGGCGTGGCTGCACGAGAACGGCTTCGAGATCGGCAACCACACCCTGAACCACGCAAAGCTCAGCGCCCTGCCGGCCGCCGGGGTCCAGCGGGAGATCGCGGCCAACCAGAAAGCGATCGCCGACGACGCGCCCGGCGCCCGGGTGCTGTCCATGGGGCTGCCCTTCGGCATCCAGCCCGACCCTGCGCGGCTGGCCCTGGCGGGCAGCCACGCAGGGGTCTCCTACCGGCACCGCGGCGCCTACCTGGTCGGGGCGAACCCGGCGCCGTCCCCGTACGCCGCGTCGTTCGACCCGGTCGGGATTCCGCGGATCCGGTCGGCAGGGCCGGACGCCGAGGACGCGGAGCTTGGGTCGTCCCGCTGGCTGGACAAGCTGGCGGACGGGACCGTGCGCCGGTACACCTCGGACGGCGACCCGGAGCGCATCTCCTTTCCGGAGGGGGGCCGGGGCGAGGTGGCCGGGGAGCACCGGGAGCGGCCCGGCCGTACTAGGGCGTGCGTGGGGGGGGGGCTTTCCCCCGCCCCGCCCCTTCCCGAAACTGGGGCTGAAGCCCCAGACCCCTTTTCCCGGGGGCTCCGCCCCCGGACCCCCGCGCCTCAAGCGCCGGCGAGGCTTGAAGGTGCTGCCCCCGCGCCTCAAGCGCCGGCGAGGCTTGAAGGTGCTGCCCCCGCGCCTCAAGCTCCCCCAGCTACCTCCCCCAGACTCCGTCCGGGGGTACCCCCACGGAGGTACCCCCAGGCGGGGCTCATTTGAGCCCGCTGCGGGCACTTCCCGGACGGAGCCTGGGGGAGGAGTCCGGGGAGACTGAGGACACGGCCTTCAGACCGTACCGGGGGTCTGGGGGCTCGCCCCCGGTTTCGCGGAAAGGGTCAGCCCAGGGACCGCTTCAGGAAGTCCACCTGGAGCAGCAGCAGGTTCTCCGCGATCTGCTCCTGCGGGGTCATATGCGTCACCCCGCTCAGCGGCAGCACCTCATGCGGCCGTCCCGCGGCCAGCAGCGCCGAGGAGAGGCGGAGGCTGTGCGCCATGACGACATTGTCGTCCGCCAGGCCATGGATGATCATCAGCGGGCGGGCGGGGGAGGCCGGCGTGACCAGGTCGCCGGTCGGGGTGACCAGTGAGCTCGCCGTGTAGACCTCCGGCTGCCGCGCCGGGTCGCCGAGGTACCGCTCCGTGTAGTGGGTGTCGTACAGCCGCAGGTCGGTCACCGGCGCACCGGCGATCGCGGCGTGGAAGACGTCGGGGCGGCGCAGTGCCGCGAGGGCGGCGAGATAGCCGCCGTAGGACCAGCCGCGGATCGCCACCCGCTCCAGATCGAGCGGAAAGGTCCCGGCGAGCGAGTGCAGGGCCTCGATCTGGTCGTCGAGGGAGATCGTGAAGTCGTCGCGGATCGCCTTCTCCCAGGCGGGAGAGCGGCCGGGCGTGCCCCGGCCGTCCGCGACGATCACTGCGAAGCCCTGGTCGGCGAACCACTGGGACGTCAGGTGCGGGTTGTGCGCCGCGTACACCCGCTGGCCGTGGGGGCCGCCGTACGGGTCCATCAGCACCGGCAGCGGACCGTCCGACTCCGTATAGCCCTCCGGCAGCAGCACGGCGGCCGGAATCCGCTGCCTGCCCGCCGTGCACAGCCGCGGCCGGGCGGTCAGCAGCGGCTCCTCCGCGAACGAGGCGACGGTCGCGACCGGCTTGCCGTCCCGCAGCACCTGCACGCTCGCCCCGCTGACCTCCGGGCGGGCGGACACCAGCACCGTCACCTCGCCGGAGCGCGCCGCGGCATGCACCCCCGGCCCCTCCGAGAGCCGCTCCACACCCAGCTCGTTGACGCGGTAGACATGGATCTCGCCGATCTCCGGATCCGCCGCATCCGCGCCGGCCGACGCGGACACCAGCACATCGCCCGCGCCGATGTCGAGCACCGCCCGCAGCTGCAGCTGGGCCCCGGTCAGCGCCCGGTCGCCCACGGCCAGCACCCGCGCCCCGCCCTCGTCGGCGATCCGCACCAGCCGGCCGTCCGGGGCCCATGCGGGCACGCCGGGGAAGAGATCCAGCCACACCGGGTCCTCGTCCACATGGACCGTGCGGGTCGCGCCCGAGCCGGTGTCCACGGCCAGACAGAGCTGGGTGCGCTGGTCCCGCGCCTGCACCAGCAGCAGCGGCGCCCCTGCCGCGGACCAGTGCACCCGGGCCAGATACGGATAGCGCTCCCGGTCCCAGCTCACCTCCGTACGTCCGCCGTCGAGCCCGACGAGGAAGAGGCGGACCTCGGCGTTGGGCGTTCCGGCCGCCGGATACGCCACCTGGGCCGGTTCCCGGTCCGGATGGGCCGGATCGGAGATCCACCAGCGCTGTACGGGCCGCTCGTCGACCCGCGCCACCAGCAGCCGGTCGGACTCGGGGCTCCACCAGAAGCCGCGCGAACGCCCCATCTCCTCGGCCGCGATGAACTCCGCCAGGCCGTAGGAGACATGCTCCTCCTCCGCTGCCGCGAGCGCCCGGTCCCCGTCCCCCTCCGCGCCCGTCACCCGCAGCGCGCCCCCGGCCGCATACGCGATATGGCGGCCGTCGGGCGAGGGCCGGGGGTCGAGTACGGGCCCGGGCGCCGACAGCTCGCGTGCGGTGCCGGCGCGCAGCTCGGCCGTGAACAGCCGGCCCGACAGCGCGAACGCGGCCAGTTCGCACGCCTCGTCCACCGCATAGGCGACGATCCCCGCCGAGCCCTCACGGCTGCGCTCCCGGCGCGCCCGCTCCCGGTCCGACAACTCCTCCGCCGCTCCGGCGAGCAGCGTCTCCGGGTCGGCGGCGACCCGCTCCTGCGGAGCGCCGTCCGGGGCGGAGCCGCCAGGCCCGCCCAGGTCCAGCACCCACAGCCGCCCCGTGCGGTCCGTCCCGGACGACGAGCGGATGAAGACCACACGAGTGCCGTCCGGCGACACGGTGAACGAGCGCGGCGCCCCCAGTGAGAAGCGCTGGGTCCTGGCGTACTGGCGCGGGAACGAGGACTGCCGCTTCGAGGTCTGCTTCGAGGTCATGCGCACGAACCTAGCGGTCGTGCGCCCCCATGTGCTGCCGTGCACCAAGCGATGTCCAGGCACGGATAGTTATGATCCGTAGCGCAAGGTGGGTATGACTCCTCTGGCATGTGCCCCGGCATGTGCGGACCGCCCGTTACCAACCGAATGCCGACTGAATCTCTGTGGAGGTGAACCGCCGTGGCACTCTCGATTTCGGCGGTGGTGCTGCTGGCGATCGTCGTCTTCCTGCTGGTCCGGAAGTCCGGGCTCAAGGGAGGCCATGCGGCGGTCTGCGTGTTGCTCGGGTTCTATCTGGCCAGCTCGTCCATCGCGCCGACCATCAACGAGCTGACGACGAACGTGGCGGGGATGATCGGCAGCTTCAAGTTCTAGGGATGACTGGCCCTAGGCTTGCTGTATGAAGGATCTGCCCGCCCGTCGTCTGCTGCTGGTGCACGCCCACCCGGACGACGAGTCGATCAACAACGGCGCGACGATGGCCCGCTATGCGGCCGAGGGCGTCCACGTCACCTTGGTGACCTGCACCATGGGTGAGGAAGGCGAGGTCATTCCCGGCGATCTCGCCCATCTCGCGCCGGACCGGGACGACCGGCTCGGTCAGCACCGCGTCGGCGAACTTGCCGCCGCGATGAAGGAGCTGGGGGTCGAAGACTACCGCTTCCTGGGCGGGGCGGGCCGGTTCCGCGACTCCGGGATGATGGGCCTGCCGCAGAACCGCCGGCCGGACGCCTTCTGGAACACCGAGGTGGACGAGGCCGCGCCATATCTGGTCGAGGTGATCCGCTCCGTACGGCCCCAGGTGATGATCACCTACGACCCCCAGGGCGGCTATGGCCACCCGGACCACATCCAGGCCCACCGCGTCGCCATGCGCTCCGCGGAACTGGCCGCGGAGCCGGCCTTCCGGCGGGACCTCGGCGATGCGCACACCATCGCCAAGGTCTACTGGAACCGGGTGCCGCGCACGGTCGCGGAAGAGGGCTTCGCCCGGCTGCGGGAGACCGCGGTCGGCTCCTTCCCCGGCATCGCGGACATCGGCGACATTCCCGGTGTGGTGGATGACTCCGAGATCACGGCGGAGATCGACGGTTCGGCCTATGCGGAACGGAAGGCCGCAGCCATGCGTGCCCATGCCACTCAAATCGCCGTCGACGGACCCTTCTTCGCCCTCTCCAACGACCTAGGACAGCCGATCTTCACTGCCGAGTACTACCAACTGGCCGCGGGGGAACCGGGCGTGCCCGCGGGGCAGCGGGAACGGGATCTGTTCGCGGGGGTCGCGCTGTGATCGCCTTCAGCCCCGCGCGGATCGCGCTGTACGCCGCTCTCCTGCTGCTCGGTCTGGCCGTCGGCACCGCCGGGTCGCTGGTCCAAGGAGGCTGGTTCCCGGGCGGCTTGCTGCTCGCCCTCCTCGGTTCCGGCGGCCTCTTCTACGGCGCGACCCGGGCGACCGGGACCCAGTTGGGGACCCTGGTGTCCGCGGGCGGCTGGCTGCTGGCCATCCTGCTGCTCAACCTCGGCAGGCCCGAGGGCGACGGCGCGTTCACCGCGGGACTCGGTCCGCTGCTCTTCATGCTCGGCGGGATGGTTCTCGCTGTGATGTGCGCCACCCTGACGCGTCCGGCGCAACCGGGCGACTGATTCTCCCGACTTGGCAGGCAACGGCACAGTAGCCGCAAAACGAGACGAGGCTGGCCGAGACCTCACCCCAGCGCAGCCAGGGGACGGCGGGCCCTTATGGTGGGTCGCCCCCGGGGGACGGAAGGAAGCCGAGACGGCCGTGCCCGTACGGTCGGCGGTTGTCGCTTTCCCCAAGCAGCGGGGTGTGATGTCTGCGGCGGCCAGTATGGTGGTGCGCGCCGCCGAGCCGCCCGCAGCAGCAGCGAACGAGTAAGAACGGGCGGCGGAGCCAACCGGGAGAACCTGCTTTGAGTCGTGAAACTGACAGTTCGTCCTCCGGCCCCCAGGGGGGCGGCGGAGCCGCGTACCCCTCGGGCACACCGCCGTACGGAACGCCGAATCAGGCGGCGGGCGGTGCGGCTCCCGAGCCCCAGCCCCAGCCGGACGAGCCCAAGACCGAGACGACGCTGACGACGCGCATCCGGATCAACATCCCGGGTTCACGGCCCATCCCGCCGGTCGTCATGCGCACCCCGGTCTCCAGCGCGGACGCCTCGTCAGCCCCGGCTGAGGACGAGGGTGAGAGCGAGAGCGAGCGCACGGGCGGCATGACGCGGCCCGCGGCGCCGAGGGAGGCGGAGCGGCCGGCCCCCGCCCCCGCCCCCGCGCCTCCGGCGGAAGGGAGGAAGCCCGCGACCAGCGACTGGTTCGCCCCGCGCAAGCCGGCGAACCAGGCCCCGGCCCCCGCGCCTGCCCCGGCGCCGACGCCGCCTGAGGCCCCCGCGCCGGGTGCGCCGCCCGCTGGGTCCGGTGGCGGAATGCCCTTCTTCTCGGACGCCCCGCAGACCGGCGCCGACCGGGCCAGGCCGCCGCAGGGCGTCCGCCCGCCCGGTGCGCCGGGTGCGCCCGGTACACCGGGCGGCCCGACGACCGGCCCCGCCGCGGGCAGCATGCCGCTCGGCCCCGGCCCCGACGGCCCCCGACCGGGCGCGGGCGATCCGGGCGGTCCCGGTGGTTCCGGCATCGGCGGCCCGGGTACGCCGGGCGGACCGAGTACGGCCGTCCCCGGAGGTCCCGGAGGTCCCGGTTCCGGCGGTCCCGGCGCAGGCGCGCCTGCCGGCCTTGGAGGTCCCGCAGGTCCTGGCGGTCCTGGCGGTCCGGCCGGTCCCGGAGCCTTCGGCAGTCCCGGAGCCTTCGGCGGCTCCGGCGCCCCCGGAGGCGCGCCGATCGGCCCGCCCCGGATGTCCGACGACACGACGGTGCTGACCCCGCAGGGCCCGGACCACTCGGCCCCCGCGGGGGGCCATGTCTCCGGCGACACGCTCACCAGCGGCATCCCGGTCGTGCCCCCGAGCGAACAGCGCTCGCCGTTCCCGGAGTTCGACGGCCCGCTCACGGCCCCCGGCCCGACCGGCCCCGACGACGCGGACTTCTCCGCGCCGGAGTTCCCGGCCGGCCCCGGTGCGTCGGGCGGCCCCGCCGCACCCGCCCCGGCGGCCAAGGCGGAGCCCGCCCCCGCCCCCCGCCCGGCCCCCGCCAGGAAGGGCCGCTCCAAGCTGGTGCTCGCGGGCGCGGGAGCAGTCGGCCTGCTCGGCGTCGCCTATGGCGCGGGTCTGCTGCTGAACCACTCCGACGTGCCGAAGCGGACCACCGTCCTCAATGTCGACATCGGCGGCGGCACCAAGGAAGAGGCCGTCAGCAAGCTCGACGCCGCGCTGGGCAAGCGCGCCGCGACGCCGCTGAAGCTCTCGGTGGGCGGCAAGGAGATGGAACTCGCCCCGGACAAGGCAGGCCTGTCGCTGGACAGTCAGGCCACCGTCCGCGGTGCTGCGGGCAGCGACTACAACCCCGTATCGGTGATCGGCTCCCTCTTCGGAGGCGAGCGGGTCGCGCAACCGGTGATCGTCGTCGACGCGGAGAAGCTCTCCGTCGCCCTCGCCGACCTGTCCGGCGCATCCGGCACGGCCACCGAGGCGACCATCAAGTTCACCCCCGGCAAGGCGGTTCCGGTCCCCGGCAAGGCCGGCCAGGCCATCGACGTGGCCCGCGCCATGACCTCCGTCAAGGACGCCTACCGCGCCCAGGTCGAGACCGGCAGGCCCAACGTCGTCGAAGTCCCCGTGACCGCCAGCCAGCCGACCATCACCCAGACGGAGCTCGACCGGGCGATGAAGGAGTTCGCCGAGCCCGCGATGTCCGGTCTGATCACCATCAAGGCCGGCCCCAAGTCGATCCAGTTCGGCCCGCAGCGCTCGCTGCCGCGCATCCTGTCGATGAAGCCGGTCGAGGGAAGGCTGGTCGAGGTCTACGACAAGAAGGCCATCGACGAACTGCTCGAAGGCGTCTTCGACGGCATCACCATCACCAAGGCGGACGGAAAGCAGCACCAGGTCTCCGCGGACGACGTCGCCCAGGCCATGCAGGGCGCGCTCCTCGGCAAGACCCCGCTCGAGCGCACGGCGGTCATCGACCTCAACCCGAGCTGACACCCGGCACGCCGGGGAGCGACAGCTCGCGCTCCGCTTCCCGGCGTTCGCGGTGGCTCAGCTCTGAGACCCGGCGGCGGACGCGTACGAGGCCAGGTGCGGCACAAAGCGGTACGGGCTCTCCGGCCCGCCGCTCTCCTCCTCGGTCAGCGGCTCCTTGTTGATCTTCATCGACGGTGTGCCGTAAGCGCTTTCGTTCTCGCATGACGGGACCGGTCGACCGACCGCGGCCGGACGACGCGGTCAGTTGAGCATCGCCCGTGCCGCCTTCGCCCGCCTCCTGACCGCGTCCGCCGTGCCAGGCTCCGCCGGGGCCACGATCTCCGCGTATGCGTCCATCTCCGCCGCCCCCGCCAGGAAGTCCCCGCGCTGGACGAGCAGCTGGGCGTGGTCGAAGCGGAGGCGGGCGGGGTGGGAGGGCAGCAGCAGGGAGAGCTCAACGGCCCACAGCGCGACGTCGGAGTGCTCCGGGCGTGCGGTAGCCCAGGCGCGGATGTTGTTCAGGATGCGCAGCACCGTCTCCCGGGGGTCGGCGGGCCGCAGCATCGAGGGTTCGAGCGGCGCGCCCGTCGCCCCGGCGACCAGCAGCTCCGCATCTGTCCCCGTCAGCACCCGGCCGCCCGCGAAGGGGTCCGCCAGCACCTGCTCGCCCGTCTCGCCGGGTGCGCCGAAGCCGACGACATAGTGGCCGGGGAGCGCGACCCCGTACACCGGGGCGCCCGCCCGGCGGGCGACCTCGACCCAGACGACCGAAAGCAGGATCGGCAGGCCCCGGCGTCGCCGCAGCACCTCGTGCAGCAGCGAGGACTCCAGCCGCTGGTAGTCCGCGGGCACGCCGTGGAAGCCGCACCGGTCGCCCAGCAGATCCGCCAGCGCAAAGGCCCAGGCGCGGGGCGTGCGCAGCCCGTAGGGCAGCAGCCCGGCGAGCCGGTCCAGCTCCATCTGGGCCGCGTCCCGGCCCGCCTCGTCCAGTGACGCATCCGCCTCTGCGCCGATCAGCAGGCAGAGAAGGGCGAGGTCGGGGCGGTCCGACCTGGCTTCCTCGGCGAACCGGCGATGCCGCTCCGAGGCGGATTCGTCGTGCATATGCGATGCGTACCCGCTCATGACGACTATCCGCTCACGCGGGCCGGAAGTGGTGGTAGAGGTGGTGGGGCGCAAAGCCCATCTGGTCGTACAGCGCCAGCGCGCCCCCGTTGCCCTCCTCCACCTGGAGCCAGGCGGCCGACGCGCCCTCGTCGAGCGCCCGCCGTGCCAGTGCGGCCATCACGGCCGTCGCGAGGCCCTCGCGCCGCCGCGCCGGGTCGACCTCGACGGCCATAAAGCCCGCCCATCGGCCGTCGACCACGCACCGCCCGATGGCCGCGGGCGGGCCGGGCGCGGCGGGCACGGTCGCGAACCACACCGAGGGGCCGCTGCCGAGCACCCTCAGCACATGCGGGCCGGGCCGCCCCGCGCGCTGGTAGCGGGCCAGCCAGGCGTCGTCGACGGCACGGGACACAAGGACGTCGTCCGCGAGGGGCTCCGCGGCGGCGTCCGCCAGCGGCGCGAGCGGCGCGATGCGCACCTCCGCGGTGACCTCGCGCTCCCAGCCGTGCGCTTCGAGTTCCGCGCACAGCCCCTCCTGGGCGCCCGCCGTCCCGGTCGCGGCCTGGACATACGCGGGCAGCCCGCGCTCCGCATACCAGCCGCGCACCCGCTGAAGGGCCTCGTCCAGCGGAATGCCGGGGTCGCCGAGCGGCAGCACGGAGTTGGCGCGCCGGGTGAACCCGGATGCCGCGCGCAGCTCCCACCCGCCCANCGGAATGCCGGGGTCGCCGAGCGGCAGCACGGAGTTGGCGCGCCGGGTGAACCCGGATGCCGCGCGCAGCTCCCACCCGCCCAGACGTTCGCTCTCCACCGGCTGCCAGGCGCGCGCCATCACCCGTGAGAGTTCCTCGAAGTCCGCCGCGGGCCCGCGGCGCCGGGCCGGCGCCGCGGGCACCACCTTGGCCGCGACCAGGGACGATTCCGGGATGTGGACGCTGTCACCGGTCCGCTGTGTGATCACCAGCACACCTTCGTTCCAGGATGTGAGAACGCCGATCGTGTCGGTGAACCGCTCACCCTCCGCTTCCGATCCGGTCAAACGCCGGATTGATACCCGTTTGCCTACGTCGGAAGGTGTAATACGGACCTCGAGGCGTCCGCCCGCAGTGAATTCCACAGCTCTCCGAGCCCCTCCTGTTCGGATCGTCCCCAAGAACGGAGATACTAGGGGCGGGCATCGACGACGCCGCGCTCCCGCGCAAAGCCAGCCCTACCGAGGAGGAACGACAGCGTGACCTACGTCATCGCGCAGCCTTGTGTCGACGTCAAGGACAAGGCGTGCATCGAGGAGTGCCCCGTCGACTGCATCTACGAGGGCTCCCGGTCCTTGTACATCCACCCGGACGAATGCGTCGACTGCGGGGCCTGTGAGCCGGTCTGCCCGGTAGAGGCGATCTTCTACGAGGACGACACCCCGGAGGAGTGGAAGGACTACTACAAGGCGAACGTCGAGTTCTTTGACGAGCTCGGCTCGCCCGGTGGCGCCTCCAAGCTCGGGCTGATCGAGCGCGACCACCCCTTCATCGCCGCCCTGCCGCCGCAGAACCAGTAGCCGACGGCCCGCAAGCGCGCCCCCGGTCCCGTACGGTTCGTCGTCCGTACGGGACCGAAGCGTTTATGTGCGCGTACGCATCTGTGTACGCGTACGCATCAGTACGCACGAGTGCGAGAAAGTGACGACCGTGTCCGCAGCTTCCGCAGCTTCTTCAGTCTCCGCCCGTCTGCCCGTCTTCCCCTGGGACAAGCTCGAGCCGTACAAGGCGACGGCCGCGGCGCATCCCGACGGCATCGTGGACCTCTCCGTGGGCACGCCCGTCGACCCCGTGCCCGAAGTGATCCAGAAGGCGCTCGTCGACGCCGCGGACTCCCCGGGCTATCCGACCGTGTGGGGCACGTCCCGGCTGCGGGACGCCCTGGTGGGGTGGACGGAGCGCAGGCTCGGCGCCGTCGCGATGGAGCATGAGAACGTGCTGCCGGTGGTCGGCTCCAAGGAACTGGTGGCCTGGCTGCCCACCCAGCTCGGCCTGGGGCCCGGAGACCGCGTCGGCTACCCCCGGCTGGCCTATCCGACGTACGAGGTGGGCGCGCGGCTGGCCCGGGCGGAGCCCGTCGTCTACGACGACCCGACCGAGCTGGACCCGGACGGTCTGAAGCTGCTCTGGCTGAACTCCCCGTCCAACCCCACCGGCCGGGTGCTGGCCGAGGACGAGCTGACCCGTGTCGTCGCCTGGGCACGCGAGCACGGCGTGCTGGTCTTCAGCGACGAGTGCTATCTGGAGCTCGGGTGGGAGGCCGACCCGGTCTCGGTGCTGCACCCGGACGTCTGCGGCGGTTCGTACGAGGGGATCGTCGCCGTCCACTCCCTCTCCAAGCGCTCGAACCTGGCCGGCTACCGCGCCGCGTTCCTCGCGGGCGACCGGGCGGTCCTCGGCGAGCTGCTGCAGATCCGCAAGCACGGCGGGATGATGACTCCCGCGCCGGTGCAGGCCGCCGCGGTCGCGGCGCTCGGCGATGACGCGCATGTCGCGGAGCAGCGCGCCCGGTACGCGGCCCGGCGCGCGGCACTGCGCGGGGCGCTGGAGGCGCACGGCTTCCGCATCGAGCACAGCGAGGCCAGCCTCTATCTGTGGGCGACCCGTGACGAGCCCTGCTGGGACACGGTGGCGCGGCTGGCGGAGCGCGGGATCCTGGTCGCCCCCGGGGACTTCTACGGTCCGGCGGGGGAGCGCTTTGTGCGCGTCGCGTTCACGGCGACGGACGAGCGCGTCGAGGCGGCGGTCAAACGGCTGGCGTGACCAAGAGCCGGTGTGACCGAGAGCCGGAGCCGGTGTGGCCAGGAGAGGCCGGTGTGCAGACAGGGGCCGGTGTGACCTGGCCGGTGTGACCTGCAGCCGGCCGCTGTAACGACGAGATGCGCGGAGATACGCGGAGGGCCCCGGGGATGGTGTGATGCTGTTGGTTAATTCGGGGCCTGGCGTGACGTCGGCCTTCAAGACCTGGTTGTGGTCTTGAAGGCCGACGTTGTCGTATGGGGTGGGTGCGGATGTCGATGCAGCCGAAGGGGTCTGGGGAGATCCCGGCGGAGACGGTACGGGTGGCTCGGGCCGCGTTCCCGAAGGGGAGCCTGGCGATCCGGGTCCGGGATGAGCTGGG
>NZ_JARWBG010000095.1:0-14571 GCF_029846775.1 Streptomyces chengmaiensis | reverse complement strand
CGCCAGCCACCAGGTCATCATGAACGGCCCCAGTTACCGACCGAACAAGCGGCCGAAGGGCCCCATCGACCCGAAGGACCCCACGGTCAAGTGACCGCCCCTCGCCCCAGGGGGTGGGGAATTACGTGACCACACCCCTGGGGAATTACGCGATCGTCGACAGATGGCGCCTGTGGCCGGAGTGAGCTGCCCGATCATGTGGTCCGCGAGGTTGTGCCCGACCGCGAGGACCGCCCACACCGCGCCGAACGCGCCAGGGTGGTGACCTGGTCCAGCTTCGGGTGCTACACCAGTCCGCCCGGAGGGCCGGACTAGCTCGCTCTTCGTGGAGCCTCTGCTCACTTACTCGGCCCGGGGAGATCCAGGATCCCAGCGCCTCTTTCGCAGCCGTCTCCGAGAGCGTTCCGGAATGCCTGGACCACATCATCCGGTTCGGCCGGTTTGCTCGGATTGAAGTGGGCAGCATAGAAAGATGGCCAACATGTCCGTGTGGGCAAGGATCGTGGTGTGGGCCGTCGCAGTGTTGTGCGGCTTGGGGGCAGCAGGACTGTTAGTTCTGGTGATTGCGGTGGATTTGAACACCGCGGATCAAGCGGCGAGTATCACCGGGGCGCTGGTCGGCCTAGCAGGGTTGGCCGTGTCCATCTACGCCCTGTGCCGTACCCCCGATCCGAGAGACTCTGATGCTTCCGTAGAGGCAGGAGGTGTCCGGTCGGTGGCCGCTGGCGGCAATATCGGGCGTGCTGTCACCGGTGACAACGCCTCTCTCACTACTGCTGCCCCTGCTCCCGCTCCCCCGTTGGCAGGGGAAGCGCCGCCCAGGCCGACCCACCCAGCCCGGGCCACCGGCGAGCGGGGCATCGCAGCTGGCGGCGACATCGGCGAGGCAATCACCGGCGATGGGTCCCACACATGAGAGCCACCGGTGCGGGAACCCGAGACCGATTCCGGAGGAGTCGCAGTCCCGCCACCTCTAGTTAGGGTCGGCCGTGGAGGAGTTCCCACCGGGCTCGGTGGGCGAGGGCGGCCGCCCGGGCCTTCGCGGCCACGTCAGCGGGTACGGCTGGCTCGGCCCGCCATGTTTCGGCGCTGAGCGCCATCGCGGCGACGAACTGCCGGCCCTCGCCGGTTAGCTGGGGCGAGGACCTGACCACCGTGAACGCCTCCCAGACCTGAATTCGCCAGTAGGCCAGCTCAAACTGCGCGCGCCTCAGGTCATCGCCAGTCGACTGAAGGCAGCGCCCATGCCAGAATTCGGCCACCCCGAAGAAGGCGAACACACCCTGGAACAGGCCTTCGAAGGGTCGGCGATCGTCCCGCCAGGGCGCGTAGAACAGCTTTTGCCCGCTGTCTTGCTCACTGTGCAACGACACCATGTCGAGGATGGCGTGTAGTTTCATGTGCCGGAACTCGTGTACGAGCGTCTGGGCGAGTTGCAGCGCGTCCTCCGGTTCGGTGAGGACGATCCCGCCGTAGGCGTCGCTCGACGTGAGTGAAGTCGGCGCGGCACCGGGTGCCGGGGCCTGCGGCGTGAGGGTAGTGAGGGCGGCTGCGAGCGTTCCAGCGTCCACGCCGTCCGTGCGGACCAGCAGGTTCCATGCCTCACCGAGCAGTTCCTGCCAGCGGTCCGCCTGTCCGGGAGTGAGAGGGCAGGGCACCATGTCGGGGTCGACACCGCGGTAGGGATCGGTGTCGTCGAGGCGGACCTGGAGGGTTTCGCCAGCGGTATGGGCTTTGATACACCGCACCGGGTGCCAGCCCGGAGGCTCGGCCTCCGACGGAGAGGGAAGTCGCACCTCCTTGCCTGCGGCGCGGACGAACCTGTAGCCGTTCTCCGCCACGACGTCCGCCTCCGTCGTTCGCCGGTCGGTTCCGAGGTCGGCAAAGCCGAGGGTCGGCAGGACGGCCAGGCCCTCGCGTACCGGAATCCGGAGGGTGAAGGACAGGTCGGCGTTGATGCCGGCCGTGGCGGCGAGCGCCTGCAGATTACCGGGGTCGGGCTTTGAGGAGTCGTCCTCTAGCTCACGCAACGTACGGCTCATCCACCGGCCTGTCCCAGGGTGCAGGAGCAGTTCGTCTACGCGCGCCGGGTCGACCCGGTCGGCCTCCACGAGTAACGCCCGCGCCTGCCGGATGTGCGGGACAGTATCAGACTGGGTGTACTGGGCAAGGATCTTTCTCAGTGCTAGGACGCGGGTCTTGCGCTGATGGGCGCGCAGGTTTCCGACGTCGCTGCGGGTCTCCCGCCCTGTCGCCAGAGCGTGCAGCGTACCCGGACTCAGGGGCGCGGTGTTGATGGCCAGTCCGGTGGACTCGTCCTCGAAGCGGGGCTTCGCACGGTAGGAAAGTACGGGTCGCGCCTGCGGGGCCGGGCAGTCGGAGTAGCCGCCTTCCGAGTATCCGCCGCCGCCTCCCGGTGGAGAGGAATCGCCTTTGCTCAGCCGTGGTCGGGCAAACCTTTCAAGAATTCCACAGACATCGGGATCCCGTTCGTCGCCTTCGGCTGCGAGTGCCTCGTCCAGAGACATCCTTGTGTGGTCCTCCTCGTTCGCTCTGTTCAGGACAAGCGCGAGGTTCCGCCGGCAGGTCTGCACATCGGGGTGGTCCTCGCCGAAGAGCCGAGCGTTGGCGTCCAGCACCGCACGGAAGTGGTCCGCCGCCTCGGCCGGTCGGCCCAATAGATGGAGAGTGGTTGCGAGTTCATGCCTACTGGAGAACGCCTCGGGGTGGTCCTCACCGAACCGCTGCTTGTTGATTCTCCAGATCTCGGCGAACTCGGCCTCGGCCTCGGCGAGCCGACCCTTGTCCCGCATGATGCGCGCCTGTTCGTGGCGGGCGATGAGTGTGTCAGGGTGGGCGGAACCCAGCACGTTCACCGAGTCCGCGACGACCTCCGCCCCGACGCATTCGGCCTCGTCGATCTCTCCGGCATCGCGCAACGCTCGTGTGAGGCTGGTGCCGAAGGCTAGCGTCAGCGGATCGCGGTGTCCGAACAGCTCTCGCCCTGCTCGTCGGATTTCCCGCAGTTCGTCAGCGGACTCCCTCAGTAGCCCGCGCATGTGTAGGACAGTGGCAATGTCGTGCCTGGTACGAAGGGCTTCGCGGGAACGCGGTCCCGGATCGCGCAGCCGGATCTCGAGCACGGCGCGCAGATGCGTCTCCGCCATGTCCGGCTGTCCGAGTGCGCACAGTACCCGTGCCAGGCCGCCTCGAGCGGACTGGAGATACGGGTGGTCGTGCGGCAGTGTTCGTTCGCAAGCCTCAGCTACCGCCGCGTATACGGCCTCGGACTCGCGGATCTGCGCGTCGTCGCGCAGCGCCGGGGCAAGGCTCAGACGGCTTTCGAGCGTCGCGGGATGGTCGGGGCCGAGGCGGCTCTCCCGGAGGGCGACGACGGTGCTGAGCTCGGTGACGGCCAGGGAGTACAGGCCAAGGGAGTTGCGGTTCCGTGCGGCGTGCAAGGCAGGTTTGGTGGCGGCGACCGTCACGTCGTCCGGCACCGAGCCGACCAGTTCCAGGAGGTGCAGGGGGGCGGTGCAGTGCGGGGAGAAGTGGCGCCATCGCCGCCAATGTGCGGGATTGCGCGGTTCGAGCGGACCGACGGCCCGTTCAAGCAGGGCTGTGACAAGGTCGAGGAGTTTTCCGGCGTGCGTGGTGAAGTCGGCGTGCGCACGGTTGCTGGCGCGGACCAGTGGATGGATGTCGATCTTCCGGCGGATGTCTGCGTCAGATGAATCGCCTCTGTCGGGTTCTGGGCTCAAGCTCTGAAGGTTGACCAGGCGCAGACCGGAGAGCCCCTTCAGTGCGGCTCGGATCCGTTTGTCGGTCGGAGTGGGGAACAGGTCGCAGGTGGCGAGCACCTGCGGGTTGAGCAGTTGTTGGTGTGGAATCGGTGCTGGTCCGAAAGCCGACAGCAGGCGCAACAGCGGCCGGGCGAGGTCGTTGCCCTGGTTGTGGAGGAGATCGAGCGAGAGCTCCCAGGTGGTGAGGATGGCGCGGCGGGCCTGTTCGGCCTCCCCGAGCGAGGAGTCCGGGTCCGCGGCCATCTCCTCTATCCGCCCGTCGAAGCTGCGGCGGTAGTCCGCGAACGTCTCGGGCGCTCCGGGTACGGGCCACAGCTCCTCGGCTGTCAGCGCAAGGTATGAGCCGGCGAGGTCCAGCGCCAGCGGCAGGCCACCGAGGTGCTGGGCCAGCTTCTTCGCCTCCCGCTCATCGCCTGCTTCAGGTGCCAGATCGAGCAGAACGCGAGCTCCGTCGTCGATGCCGAGCACGTCCACCGGCAGGACGCGTATCCACGGCGCCCATCGCTCCCGGCGCGATTCGCGGCTTGTGACGAGTACCGTCCCGTGCGGGGTGCCGGGTGGCCGCAGCCAGCCGACGCCACGTGCCAGGGGGTGCGGCCGGGCAGTAAGGAACGACGGGTCGTCGACGTTGTCGAGGACGAGTAGCCATGGTTCGGTGAGCGCGTTGAGCCGCTTCCACAGCACGTCGGCGGCGTGGGCGTGGGCGAACTCCTCGCTGTCGGCACCGGCGTCGAATGCGACGGCGTGCAAAGCAACCCAGAGGCTCTCACGATCGGCAGCGGACACCCACCACACATGGCCCGTCATGGGTGAGAGCCGGTGTGCGACCTCAAGAGCCACAGTAGTTTTTCCGCAGCCGCCGAGTCCGGTCAGCACATCGACACGGCGGTTGTCCGTACTGTCACCTGTACGTTGTCCAGTGTTGCCTGTCAGTGTCGCCAGCAGGTCGTCCCGCCCGCGAAGGCGGTCTGAGGCAACTCGTCGCTGGGGAACAGCGAGCGGGGTTGACCTGAGGTCCAAGTATGCAGGCGTTGCGGTTGACCGTTCGTGACGTGTGGCCTTTGTAATCGCCTCTTCCGGGAGTAGGACCGCCCGCTCAATGTTCTCGATGTGAACCCCAGTCGCGCCGTCACCAGTGACAACTTGACCGGCGTCCCGACCCACGGCGGTCGATCGCTCCCCGGGCGAAGATATGGCCGCCGACGTCGGCGGATCAATCCTCGAGTCGTCGTGACCACGCCGTCCCAGGGCACTCAACGTGGACCGTCCCCATGCCCCAGGGACGCGTCGCGCACGGCCACTCCCGTCTCTCCCACCATTCTTTGAGTATGTCCCGTGCCGCGCCTTCGCATAGCCGGAACCCGAAAGAGCCCAAGATGTTCGAACTGTTCGAAGTGGCAGTGTGCGACATCCCGTGAGTTCTCCTGAGTCCTACTGAATCCCTGTGCCCATGGCCAGGGGGTTGTTCCCCTTCGGGTGCCCTGCGGTCTCGTGACGCAGCTTCGGGATTCTTGAAGCGTTCTCACCTCGCCCGACCGATCCACAGTCGGGCCGAAGGTGAAGAGGCTCGGATCGGCACCGCTCGCGGTTGTACGAGACCTGTGCAAGCACTGGGTGCCCGCGTCGGCGGAGGAACTGGAGCAGTTCGAGACCGATGCGCTGTCCGGGTTCGTCCTCGCACGGGCCTCGGCAGGACTGGCGGACGGCACGATCCGCGGGGAGGCTCACGGTGTGGTCGGCGGCAGCGGGATCTCGTCCAGTCTCAGCCACCGCTCTGCGCCGTCGTGATCGGGCAGGCAGAAGCGCACGTCCCCGGCCTCGTCCGCCTCGTACGGGGCATCCCCGACCGCGCGCAGCAGAGCGCGCAGCCTCGGATAGGGGGCCTGCATCGCCCGGCCGCGCACATCCTCGCCGCGCAGGGCGACCAGTGTGAAAGAAGCGGTGTTCACCCCGGTGCGGCGGTGAGCGTCGGTGTGGGCCGCCACCTCGGGGTGCTCCGTGATCGAGGCCAGTGCCTGCGGCCCGGCGACCGTGTACGTCAGCACCAGGTCCCCGCGCTGGAGCACCACCTGCGCGCCCGGCTCCATCAGCGAGCCGTCACCGGCGAGCGACAACGCCACTTTGCCTACCATCGGGCCCATCCCGATCTTGCGGACCTCGTCGAACTGCTCCACAGTGGCGTCCACGAACCGCCCGGAGTCGGGCAGCACCAGCACGCAGTGCCCGTTCCATGAGGTCCCGGTCCAGCTGGGCGTGAGCGAGCCGTAGCGGACCCCTTCCCCGTGCCTGTTTCGGATGGCCAGGTCGACCGGCAATAACTCGGCCCGCACCCCCAGCTGGCCGTAGGCGCTCCGCAGCGTCAGGCACGCGTCCACGCACACGTTCGCCGGCACCCGGCCGTCGGCGAGGGCTACCCATAAAGACGGCAGTACCAGTTCCACCAGCTGGTCCGGTTTCGCGTGCTCCAGCATCCGCGCCGTATGGTCCACGCTCCCCGGCAGCGGCAACCTTCCACCTGGCGACGCCGCAAGCGCCGCACGCGGATGCGGTACCGAGGGACGGCGTGGGACCCGCTTCTGCGGCGTCCGGTGCTTCCTGCCCCGCTTCTGCTTCGACATGAACAGAGCGTAGAATCCCCAACTGCCCTCGCGACAGGCCACGTTGACCACACTTCCCGCACGACCGGCGCGAGCCCTCCGCCTGACATGCGAAGAGCCGTCCCGGCGGCACGGGGGAACGCCTCCGGGACCGCGTGTTTCATCGTACGGCTGTCAGTGTCCGATCAGCCGGTGCAGGCCCAGGGTGCTGGCCCCTGCTCCGGCGAGTCCCGCGAGCAGGGCGCCGGCGACGTCGCCCGCGCTGAGGAAGGTCAGCACCCCGACGATAGCTCCGATGAACGCGGCGGCCAGCAGGATCAGGACCGTGCGCGGGGCCAGCAGCGGCTCGGCGTCCGGACTCGGGGGTTCCGACGCGGGCGGCGGAGACGGCGCTGATGTCATGCCGGCTCCCTCCTGCGGCCGGTGCGCAGGGTGTACGTATAGCGGGGCAGCGCGATGAGTTGCGCCAGGGTCCAAGCCCACCGCTCCCGGCGTGCGGGCAGGTCCGCCAGGTAGCCGCGCTGCTCCTCCAGCCAGTCGACCCGTTCATGCGCGGGCAGTAACTGCGTGGCCAACCGCAGCACGGTGTCCAGGCGAGAGTGGGCCTGCGGAGCCGATGACGCGGCCGCGGCTCGGGACAGGCTGGCGAGCCGGGACCAAGTCTCTGAACTGCGTAGATATGTTTCCACTTCCGCGTGCGAGATGCTTGCGGTCGCCAGCTCCTTTTGCCCATCGGGGGTATGGACCACCAGCGTGTAGCCCGATTCGGAATACGTAAGGCTCAGCGGGTGGGTGGATCGAGAGTATTCTTCGCCGAGTTTGGCCAGGCCGACATGGGCCGCAGCCTCGATCATTGTGTCGTGGGGGTGGTTCACCCTGTGCCTCCGGCGAGTCCGGGCCGAAGTCCTGAGGTGTGGCCGGGGGCGGCTGCCGCGGTGGCTTCGGCGAGGGCGTGGGGGGCGCGCTCGGCGCCGTAGTGGGTGAGGCGATAGAAACGGCGGCGGGGGCGGCCTTCGGCCTCGGCGCTCGCGTCCGCCTCCCAGTACCGCTCGACCCAGCCGGCCTGGCGCAGGCGTTCGAGGATGGGGAAGAGGGTGCCGTTGGGCAGCCCGGTCATCCGGGACAGCTCGAGCCCGTACAGCCCCTCGGCCAGCGCCGCGGTCCGGCGTTCGCCCTCAGCCCCCCGACCGAGGAGGGCTCTGAGCACCGTCTGGGTATGCAGGGTCATCTTCACCGACATGCCATCAGACTACCTAGGTAGACGCGGTTTCGTCTACCTAGGTCGAGCCGTGTGCCGAGCTGGCCGGGAACGCACAGGACAATGACCGTTGTCCGATGGTCTGCCGAGTGGGCGTCACGCGTCCACCGACTCACGGGGGTTCATGTGCGCGCGGCGGAAGACAAGGGCCGGACCACCGGACGTCGATGTCTTCCACCGGGGCTCCGCTCGGCGAGACCTTCCCCGCCGCTGAGCTGCGGGCCCTGGGACATCAGGCCCACCGCCCCGGCGAGTTCCTGAACCCGGTGGCGGGCGCACACACTGCGGCTTGGCAGAGGCATGCGGCCACACGGGACATCCCCGTCCCGGCCCGAGCAGAGCCGGTCCACAGCCGAAACGGTCGGGGACGCATGGTCGGCGGCCAGGGCGGCGGCTTCCTCGCGGCACAGCTTGCACAGGCCGTCCTCGAGGGCCCGGCCGGTCAGCATAATCCGCGCGCCGCACTCACCGCAGTTACCTCGCGGCGGACTCTCCGGCACCCGCTGCTGCACCACGGCTGGCTCCGGCTGGGCGATCGCGTCGTCCGGCTCGCACGCTACGCAGTGCCCCGAAGTGCCGAGGCGGGTGCCGTGCTCGGGGCACAGGCCGTGGGCGATGCGCTGCTCGCGCTGCCGGACGGCGGCCTTGTCCTGGACGACCTCCGCGCAGATATCGCACGCAGCGCCGGTCCGCCAGATGCTCCCGGCCTCGCAGTCCTGGTAGCCGCAGCCCCACCGGGGCAGAGCCACCCCCAGCAGCCAGCGGCCAGGGTCCCGGATGTCGGAGAGCATCACCTTGGCCAGCCGGGTGGTCAACCGGTGCTGCAGCCGCTCGGGCGAGGTGCCCTCGCGCAGCTGGCGCCCCACCTCACGGGCCGCCTTCCGCGCCACGAAGTCGTTCACCTGCTCCAGGAGCACGTGGACGGGCTCCAGTACGGCGTAGATCTGCGCGTTCATCGCTAGGCGCGGGCCGTCGTACGACGATTGGGCCGTGGCCCGGTTCCGGCTGCTGCGGTTCGTCGGCTTCGAGGAGGAGGGCTGGGTCTGTCCACCCGTGCGGAGCGCGAGACCACCCTCGCCCATAGCAGCCGCAGCTTCACCAGCAGCCGGATTGTCCACAGGCCCAGCGCCCTTACCCACCTGTACCTCGCCTACGGCGGGTGACAACAGCGCACGCCCGTCATCAGGTGAGTCAGTCATAGGTACTTCCCAATTCGCGAGGGATCCCTCACCAACCGGGGAACCCGAGCCCTCACCAACTTGGGAACTAGCCGACCCCTCAGAAGCACTGTCCACAGCCGCCTCAGCGACCTCTGGAGCACCGCCGCGAGGGTCGGCCTGAACGTCCGGCCGGGCCTCCGGAGCGAGGTCGTGCGCGATGTATACGTTCCGGCCCCGCGCACCCGCACGCCGCTGCACCGTCATCCAGCGCGCCGCTTCCACCTCGTCCGCGACCGCCGACGCAGCCGTCACCGACAGCGCCTCGCCGGCCTTCTTACCCGAGTGGTGCCGAAGACACGACGCGAGCTCCGCCTCCGTCAACGCGATCCCCTGCGCCTGCGCGTACACGACCAGCGCATACAGCCGAAGCTGCCGAGGCGTCAGGTCCTCCGAGGCCGCCACCGGCAGCCACACGAACGCCTCCGTAGGCGACATCGACCGCACCGTGCGCACCGCCGACTGCCCCGTCCCGCCCGGCAGCGTCCGGCGCTCCGAACGCAGCTCCACCACGCCGTCCGGGCCCGGACGGCGCAGCTGTGTCATACCCCGCTCCACCGACGCCTTCGACAACCTCAGATACGCGGCGATCGTCTTCGTACGCGCCTGGCAGCCCTCCGGCCGCGACGCCAGTGCGTTCACCTTCACGTACACCGACAACGCGACGTCCTGGTAGTGGGGCGAGGAAACCAGGCGCATCGGCACCCGCACCTTCTGCCTGCGCACCAGCACGGGCGAGCCGCCGTCGGTCGAAGGGGGTGGAGCGGGAGATATTGCGAAGGTCGGGGTCGCCATGGCGCTTACCCAGGAGGCTGCGACGGATGGGCACGGTGCAACTTGCGAGCGTGCAAGCCGGAAGCTGCGTACAAGGACAGCTGGGTGTTGCCTGCGGCAGGCATCGGAAGTCCTGCTTCTGATCGAATTTCGCAGACTACTGCGCAACACGCCGCGCATCCCGTCATGCGGGAAGCCCGATGAGTCCGAAGCATGGAGTACACGGCGTTGGCAAGCTGGCTGAAGGCACCACTTTCGTGCACCATGCCAGGACACCTTTCAGGTTCGCGTCACACCGCACACCGTGACGTGGGCAGGGGCGACCAAGAGATATGAGGCAGCCGCTCGGCGAGAAGTGTCCGCCTCCCGAGATCCAGGGGTGGATCTCCTTGCGTTCTTGGTGTGGTGGCCGATCACTGAGCTGCTGTGGTGGAGCGCCGTACGCAGGACCCTGCCGAGGTAAGCCGCAGGTTTGTGTGCGTGCCCTTGGTAGCTGTACCCGCTGGTAGGGCAGGGTTTTCGGAAGAGGGCCGCTGGATGTCCCGAGTTTGAGATTCAGACCGGGTGGCACCGGAGGAGCCCTGAGAGGTTAAAGCGGGTCGGTGAGACGGGGCGGGGTTCGAAGCGGGGCAATTTCACCGCAGTGACGGGCGCGGGCGACGCGCGTCATGGTATGTAGTGTGGGCGTGCACAACAAAGGGTGGAGTTAGATCTTGGAGCGAGACTGAGTTATTGATGTTGTACACGCCCAGAAATTGGGTGGCGGGAGGACCTATTTGAGTGCGAGAGCGGCTGCGCCGACCAAGCCAGCTTCGGCGCCGAGCCGGGCGCATTCGATTAGGGGGAGTTTTCGTTGACTGCCAGCGAAAACGAATTGTTCGAAGCTTGCTTGAGTTGGGGGGAACAGGTACTGGCGGGTTGTGACGAGGCCGCCGCCGATGAGTACGATCTCGGGATTGAAAATGTTGACGAGCGAGGCGATCCCGGCCCCTAGCCAGTATCCGAGTTTGTCGAAGAGGGCGCGTGCTGTTGGGTCGCCGTGCTCAGCGGCCGAGAACACTGTTTCTCCTGTCACGCTTCCGGGCCCTCCGTGCAGGCTTGCCAGCAACCCGGTGGGGTCAGCTGCGGCTGCTTCGCGGCCCATGCGGCCGAGGGCTGTTCCCGAGGCTTGGGCTTCGAGGCACCCGGTGACTCCGCAGCCGCACAGGCTGCCATGTTCGGGGTTGATGACGATGTGTCCGACTTCTGATCCGATGCCGACGTCTCCGCGGTAGAGCTGATCGTTGAGGATGATGCCTCCGCCGATGCCGGTGCCGATGGTGAGGAGCAAGCCGTTGCGGTAGTTGGCCCCCTGCCCGAAGCGCCACTCTGCCCAGGCGGCCGCGTTGGCATCGTTCTCCACTGTGATCGGCAGGCCGGTTCGCTCGGTCAGCAGATCTTGCAGGGGCAGTTCGTCGTAAGCGTTGTTGGGAGCACACCGGATGAGACCGGTCGGCCATTCGACCATGCCCGCGGCGCCGACGCCGATTGCCTCGATGCCGGGAGTTCGGTCCCGGAGCCGATCGATGACTTTCATGAGAGCTTGCAGCATTGCGTCCGCACCGCCCTCACGAGGGGTAGGAATTCGTAGGACTTGGGTGGTCTCCCCGGCTTCGGTCACCACTCCACCGGCAATCTTGGTTCCTCCGATGTCCAACCCGATCGCACACCGCGTCGGACCTCCTGAAGGAGAGCCAAGTTCATTCAGGTTCATTCTTCGTGTTCCTTTCATAGTTCATGAGTTCCTTCGGGGATCGCCTATTGGATGCGGTCCCCGAAGGGATGTCAGGATTGGACCAAGTCAGAGACGTCCACTAGGCCGGCGATGATGTCGTGGATCACAAGGGTCGCTGCTCCCTGGGCGCCATTCCACTCTTCGTGCTCTTCGTCTTCGGCGATGCGGAGAAGCCGGTCCAGGTCTCCACATTGGCCAAAGGTGTTCTTTTTGATTGCCTGACGCATGGCTTCGTGATAGTCATCGCTGAACACCACTAGGCTCCCGCTCTCGCGACGTGAGCGGGTGACTGCAGGCCCGGCCAGGATGACCGTCGCAGGATCGCTGAGGTTGATGAGGTTGGCTACGCCTACGCCTAGGGCGTCACCGGCATCGGCGAAAGCTTTTCCAGCTACGGCGTCGCCCTCAGCAGCGAGCCGGCGTGCCTCCTCCAGATTCTTGGCCTTCGCTGATTCGACAATCGCGCCCTGAGTGGCCAGCGCTTCGACGCACCCTCGGTTGCCACATCGGCACCAGCGCCCCTTGCGCTCTATCGTGAGGTGTCCGACCTCGGTGGCCATGCCCGTGGCTCCGCGAACCAGCGCACCGTCGATGAACTGCGCCCCGCCGACACCGTTAGGGGTGACCACGACCACGGCGAAGGGGTCGTCACTGAGCTGCCGTGCGGCACCAAACCATCGGTGCCCGGCAGCACGGGCGTTGGCGTCGTTGTCCACCACGACGCGCTTGATGCGGGTGGCGGCCTTGATGAGCTCCCGCAGGGTGGACGACCGGGGCTGCCATGGCATTCCCCAATGTAGGTCGGGTGAGTAGCGAACTTCGCCGAGGTGCCAGTCGACGTGGCCGCTCACTGCCACTCCGATGCCGAGCAGCGGATTGGTGGTGGTGCTGCGTGTGGTGTTCCCTTCGCTAGGAAGTTCTGACTTGAAGTGGGTGATCAGGTCATAGATGCCGTCGATGACTACGTCCACGTCCACTGGCTGGTGCTTCTCTGGCGGAGGCAGCTCGTGATGCTTGCGCAACACCAGGTTCCCCCTGAGATTCATGATCGCTCCGGTGATTCGGGTAGGGGCGATCTCCAAACCGACGATGTATCGGTGGCGGTTGCCGTAGATGGGCTTGGGGCGACGGCCCCGTCCCGATCCGACTGCGGCATCGCTGGTGATCAGCTGTCGGGCACCAAGCTTCTTGACGATCATATGGACGGTGCTCGAACTGAGCTGCAGGTCCTCTGTGATCTTCGAGGCCGAAGGGCCGTCCCCGCTGAGGATCTCGGCGAGGACGCGCTCCCAGTTTCGTCCGGTCGAAGCCTTGGTGGCTCTAGTGGCTCCGCCAGTTCGGCTTCGTCCATTGGTGGGTGGTGATTGCACAGGGCATCTCCTCACGGGATGGGGGTGTGCTAGTTCGGCCAGCTGTAGGTGTGTCCACTGAGCACGCCCGCCCCAAGGGTGCTGCGGTTCCTGAATTGTGGCTCTCGCGGTTCTACGAAAAACGCGAAGTCCTTTCCATCCTTGCTCGCCAAGTTGAAGTAGACCCGGGCGAACTGGTTCAACGTGTGGCTGGGATTCTTGGCCTCACGCGGGAGCAGCTGCACTTGGGAGCCAACCTCGCGGCCGGCGAGGGCAATCTGACCGGGCTTACCCATCTTGGGGAGTTTTTTCACTGTGCCATGCCTGCGGCTTTTCATGCGCAGCTCAGCTGCGGGGTGCCAGGTTAGGGACAGTTGATCGTGGTAGCCCTGGGTCCGCCCCATACGATAGACGACGAGCCGGTAACTGCAATTCTGCAGCAGCGACTCATCTGGCAGTTCAGGGGGGACGTACATCGAGTATTTCTTCCTGTTGATGACAACAGGCCAAAAAGCCTCGATAACACCGCCCATGATGGCCTGAAGCATGAAGCACCTCAGGTCATTCTCCACTGCCGCGACACATATGTCATGGATGACACGGTCAGCTAGTTCACCGGGTACCACGTCGCCATATCCACCTTGAATCTTGAGCAATTCACGGCAGCCATGCCTTGTCGGATTACGGACGTCCTGATTGCGGTCTTCAGAGTGCATCACTCTTGCGGGCTTCCTGGCCCTACCTGCAGTTGCAGCACGGGGGGCAACTGCAGGCTGGTGTGTGGACCGAGCACTGCGTCACGACCCGGTCTGGACTATGACCGGCCCGGTGAGTGTTCAGGACGCAGCGGAAACGCCACAGGCGCAGGCACCGACAGGCGATGTACATGACCAGCGCGCAGAAAGCCGGTGCAACGCCGACGAGCAGCACGATGATCGCGACGACACGACGGTACGGCTCAGGCAGAAGTGTCCAGGCACTTTCGGCGATGCCAGTCCAGGTCGCGAACCAGACGAACCCGATTGTCCAACGAAGCATCCTGCTGACCAACCATGCATTGGTCTGATTCTCCGCGTCAGCGCGGTCTGCGTAAGGGTTACGATCAAGCCTGGCTTCGAACTGAAGTTCCGTCATTGACGGGCCAACTCCTCTCGGTCTGGTCTTCACCAGCACCTCTGTCGAGGTGCCGGGCCCACCGAAAGGAGTCGGCGATGGCTGGGGTTCGGTCTCACGTCGGCATCCGACGACTAAGAGCCGGAGGCCGTTTCCTCAAACGTACTGAAGCACGGACGAGTTCGCAAGCCGCACTCGTGGCAGTAGTTCCAGTCATCGAAAAAACTGACTCGCGAATTGAGAGCACCTAGCATTCATGTTCATATTGGGACTGGAGTTCCCAGAGGTGCGCAACTCACGGGACTTCGGCAAAGTCGGACCGCGCTCTGGGATGCTGCGGGCGTTGTGGCCGATGCGGATCAGGCTCTGGGCGAGGCGCTGGTCGTAGGCGGCCTGGCTCTCGGACTTTGCGCCGGTCGGTCTCCAGGGCGGCCGCCCAGCGCATCAGCGGCCGCTTCTCGCTGGTCTGGGGTCCGTACCGCTGGGGCCGGTGGAGCTCCCAGACCGGGTCGGTGTCCTCGGGGCGGGCGGCGGCGACGATCGCCTCCGCTCCCCCGCCAGGCACCGGCCGGGTGGTGTAGAGCAGTGTGTACGCGCCGAAGCCGGCGTCGCCGCCGGTACGGAGCAGGGTGACCCGCCCCGTACCGGTGAGCGGCTGGCCGCCATCCGCGTCGGCGGGTAAGGCG
>NZ_JARWBG010000094.1:0-14669 GCF_029846775.1 Streptomyces chengmaiensis | reverse complement strand
GGGCGCCGCCCCCGCCGCGGCCGGCTCCGCTGTCGGCGCCGCCCGGGCGGCGCACGTGGGGCGCGGGCCGGCCGCCCCGCACGTCCCGGCCGGACGGCAGACCGCACGGCAGACCGCGGCGCAGCGGGATCCTCGGACCGTGCCGCCCGCGGCGCCGCCCGTCTCGGCGGAGACCGCGCAGAGGTGCGTGGCCTGCCGGGCGGGACGGGTCGACACGGACGGGTACTGCGAGAACTGCGGCCATGCCCAGCCCCGCGAGCGGGACCATCTGGAGCAGGAGCTCGGCTCGGTCGCCGCCGTCAGCGACCGGGGGCTGCGGCACCATCGCAACGAGGACGCGTTCGCCGTGTCGTCCACCGCGCTGCCCGACGGATCGCCCGCCGTGGTCGCCATCGTCTGCGACGGGGTCTCCTCCGCCTCCCGTCCGGACGAGGCGTCCGCCGCCGCGGCGAGCGCAGCCGGCGAACTGCTGCTGGAGGCCCTGCCGCGCGGCGCCCACCCCCGGCAGGCCATGCACGATGCGATCCTGGCCGCCGCCCAGGCCGTCGACCGTCTGGCCGTCCAGCCCGGCGCAGAAGGCGAGGCGCTGGAGCACGACCCGAGCCGGCGGGGCTCGGGCAATGCGCCGGCCTGCACGTTCGTCGGGGCGGTCGCGGCCGACGGGCTGCTGGTGGTCGGCTGGGTCGGCGACAGCCGTGTGTACTGGGTGCCCGACGACCGCAGCCGACCGGCCGCCCGGCTGACCGAGGACGACTCCTGGGCCGCCCAGATGGTCGCGGCGGGTCTGATGAGCGAGGCGGAGGCATACGCCGACGCACGCGCCCATGCGATCACCGGCTGGCTCGGGGCGGACGCAGGCCAACTTGACCCGCACACGGCGTCGTTCAAGCCGGACCGGTCCGGAGTGGTCGTGGTCTGCACAGACGGCCTGTGGAACTACGCGGAGGCGCCGGAGGACATGGCCCGGGCCGTCCCCGCGGACGCGGCCGACCGCCCGCTGCACAGTGCCCAGATGCTGGTCGGTCACGCCCTCGACGGCGGCGGCCACGACAATGTGACGGTGGCCGTCCTGCCGTTCGCCGTGGATCGCTGACGGGCAGGTTCGGCCTGCCCGCCGCACACCTCAGCTGCGGCTGTGGACGCCCGCCGGCGCGGAACCGACCGGTTCCTGGGGCGACGAGTCGCGGGACTACCACATTTGCGTACGGGTGCCTCCGGCGGACATCGGGCAGGAGATGCTCGCCGCGCGGGCCTCGCTGATCCGCCCGGCCGCCGGCGGCGGAACACCCGAGGTGCTCTCCCAGGGGCTCGTACGGGCGGTGTGGACGGATGACATGGCCGCCTCGACCACGATCAACCCCCAGGTGGCGCACTACACGGGCCAGGCAGAGCTGGCTCTGGCCATCCAACAGGGCCTGGCCGCCCGCAAGGCGGGCGACGGGGCGACGGGGCGACGGGGCGACGGGGCGACGGCCAGGCTGGGCCGCGCCGTGCAGCTCGCCGCGGACTCGCGAAACGATGACACGGCGAAACTGCTTTCGAAGGTGGTGGACATCGTCGACGCGGCGGCAGGTACTGTGCGACTGAAGGCGAAGGCGGCGGAGGCGGACGAGATGACCCTCGAGACGCGTTCCACCAAGACCGTTCGCGTAAATAGATAATCAGGTCAAAGCGGGGCATGAAACACCTGCGAAGAAGTACCTGAGCGACGGCCCGCGGGCCGGACGAGGAGAGGGGGACGCGCCGACATGCCGACCTGCCCGAACGGACACCAGTCGGGTTCCGACGACTGGTGCGAGGTCTGCGGCCACCGTATGGCCGGACCCGGCGCTCCGGCGGGGGGCTTTCCGCCGCCTCCCGAGCCCGGCTACGGCTACCCCGGGCCCGGCGACCCGCACGCCACACAGCAGGCGGAGCTGTGCCCTCAGTGCCGCACGCCGCGCGAGGCCGCGGCTCCCTTCTGCGAGGAGTGCCGCTACAACTTCCTCACCCAGACGGCCACCTCCTACACGCCGGCGGCGCCGCCGCAGTCCTCGGGGCTGAACCTCCCGCCCGGCTTCCAGTCCCCGCCGCCGGGGCAGCCCCAGCCGGCGCAGCAGCCGCAGCCCGCACCGCCCGTCCCTCCGCCCGGGCCCGGTCCGCAGGGCCAGCAGCCGCCCGCGTACGACTACCACGCCTCACGCCCCTCGCAGCTCAACCGGCCCGCGGAGCCGCTGTCGCCCACGCCGGCGCCGCCGCCCGCCCCGGGCGGCTACCAGCAGCACGGCGCGCCGCCCGCCCCGCAGGCCTTCCAGCAGCCGCAGCACACGGGCGGCGGTGACGACTGGGTGCTTCAGCCGCCGCAGCACCAGTCCCAGCCCCAGCATCAGCCCCAGCAGGCTCCCCCTGCACCGCAGCACGGACCCCAAGGCCACCAGGTGCCTCAGGGTCACCACGCGCCTCAGGGTCACCAGGCACCTCAAGGTCACCATGCGCCCCAGGGTCAGCACGGGCCGCAGGGTCAGCACCCCGCGCCCTCCGGTTGGACCGCGGTCATCGGCCCCGACCGCGAGTACTTCTTCGCGATGATGCAGCGCAGCGGCCCGGAGGCGGAGGGCCTCAATCTGCCCGGGTACTCACCGGAGCAGCATCTGCCGCTGACCGGAGCCCAGATCACCGTCGGCCGCCGCAGGCACTCGACGGGCGAGTCCCCCGACATCGACCTCTCCGTTCCGCCGGAGGACCCGGGCGTGTCCCACCAGCACGCGGTGCTGGTGCACCAGCCGGACGGCTCCTGGGCCGTCGTCGACCAGAACTCCACCAACGGCACCACGCTCAACGGCGCGGAGGAACCGATCCAGCCGTATGTGCCGGTGCCGCTGAACGACGGCGACCGGGTCCACGTCGGCGCGTGGACGACGATCACGATCCGCCGCGGCTAGTTGCCGCGACTGCTCGCCACGGCGGAAGGCGGCTGGGGCGGGCCGACCGGCCAGGCGTACGGGCCCTCGGGGTCGTCCAGCCAGGACCACTGGCGGCCGCCGCAGACGGTGACTCCGTAGCGGTCGCGCTCCGGGCGCCGCTCGCGCTCCCACAGGGACAGCGCCTCCTGGGGGTCCAGACTGCCCTCGGTCAGGTTCAGCAGGAAACGGAAGAGATCGTTCTTGACGGCCCTGCGGGGCAGTACGCCACTGCGGGGCGCCGGGCCGCCGCGCAGCGGCATGAAGTGCGCGGGGGTGCGCAGAAAGCGGCCCTGGGCCATGCGCCCGTGCTCCGCGTCGTCGAACACGTCCAGGGCGATCAGACCGGTGGCGAGCGGGGCCAGGATGCGCCCGCCCGGCCGGCACTGCTCCGGCCAGGCCCATGGCACGGACGCCAGGCTGCAGGTGGAGATGATGCGGTCGAAGGGCGCGCGCTCGGGGCAGCCGCGCGCCCCGTCGGCGATGATCAGCGCCGGACGGTAGCCGACGGCCGCCAGATGCGCGCGGGCCGACTCGACGATGTCCGGATCCAGGTCCACGGTGGTCACCAGAGAGTCGCCGAGGCGGTGGCAGAGCAGCGCCGCGTTGTAGCCGGTGCCCGCGCCGATCTCCAGGACGCGGCAGCCGTCCCGCACCCGCAGTTCCTCGAGCATGCGGGCCATCACCGAGGGCTGGCTGCTGGAGGAGAGCAGCGTCCCGTCACGTACGCGCGTGACCAGCGACACATCCGCGTACACGCCGCGCAGCCAGCGTTCCCGCCGCGCAGGGGAGGGGTCCTCGCACCACAGCCGCTCGTACGAGCCTGGGAACCCGGCGAAGTAGTACGGCACGAACACATGGCGCGGGACCTCCTCGAAGGCCGCCCGCCAGCCGGGGTCGCGCAGCTCCCCGGAGGCCGTAAGCCGCCGCACGAGCGCTCGGCGCGCGGCGGCCGCGGGCCCTGCGAAGCGGTCTGCGGATGCGTCCATGGCACCACTGTCCTGCGGGGACGCCGCAGAGGCGAGCACCGTGTATCGGCAGCCGAGAGTCCCGGTGGGAGACGCCGGGTCCGTACGTCCCCGTACACCGCGCCACACCGCACTGCGTCACACCACGCCGCGTCACACCGCACCGCGCCACACCGCGCCGGGCTCGGCGCGGCGCGCACTTGCCCGCTCCGCCGGCAGGCAGCCGCTGCCGGGCGAGGACCGCTCCAGGCGCACGCGGCGTCACCCGGCGCCCGGTGCACGGGACGCCCAGGCTCCCGCGCTCACGGCCTCATCCCGTCGAAGTCGACCAGGAGCCGGCGGGGGCCTCGCAGCACCGGGTTCCGCCGGTACTCGGGCGGGTCCGCGGCCAGCCTGGGGCTGTCCAGCCGGCGGATCAGCTCGGTCAGGGCGAGTTGCGCCTCCAGGCGCGCGAGCGGCGCCCCGAAGCAGCCGTGGACCCCGCCGCCGAAACCGAGGTGCTGGTTGTCCGGGCGCCATGGGTCGAACCGGTCCGGGTCCGTGAAGGGCTGCGGGTCCCGGTTGCCCGACGCCAGGACCAGGGACAGCGGCACGCCTTCGGGGATCACGACCCCGGCGATCTCGACGTCGGTCAGCGGGGTGCGCTGCGTCAGCATATGGACCGGAGGTTCAAACCGCAGGAGCTCCTCCACCGCCTGCGGCATCGCGGCAGGGGTCGCACGGAGGTCGGCCAGGACCTCGGGATTGCGCAGCAGGGTGAGCATGCCGTTCGCAATGAGGTTCACCGTGGTCTCGTGTCCGGCGACGAGCAGCAGGACGGAGTTGGTGACCAGTTCCACGGGCTCGACGCCCGAGTCCGCACCGTCGTCGTTCACCAGGCCGGACAGCATGTCGTCCCGAGGGCTGCCGCGCCGGTCCGCCATGAGTCCGCTCATGTAGAGGCCCATCTCGGCCTTCGCCTGCTGACCGGCTCGCCGGCGCTCGCCCGGGTTCTCCTCCGGTCCGGGGGCGATGGACGCCACGACCGCGTCGGCCCAGACGTGGAAGCGGGGCTCGTCCTCCCGCGGTACGCCGAGCATACGGCAGATGACCGTCACCGGGAAGGGGTAGGCGAAGTCGTCGACGACGTCGATCCGGTTCCTGCCGGCCAGGCCGTCGACCAGCCCGGTGATGATGCCGGGGAGTTCCTCGCCCAGTGCGCTGACCCGCCGAGGGCTGTGCGGGGGCCCGAAGTGGCGCATGAACAGCCGGCGCAGCCGGTCGTGGGCGGGCGGATCGAGCTTCAGGAAGGCGGGCGGCAGCCCCTGGGCGTCCTCGTCGTCCGGCGCAGCCCCCTCCCGGTGACGGCGGTTTCGCAGGTCCGAGCTGATCCTCGGGTCGTGCAGCAGGTGCAGGATCTCGCGGTAGGTCCCGACGAGACGGGTGCCGTCCTCCTGCCGGGCCACCGGGGTGGCCCGGAGTTCCTCGTACAACGGGTAGGGGTCCGCGCGATTGCCGTAGTCGGTGATCCGCCGGAGCAGCGTTTCCGTGGTCATGGGTCGCCTCCTCGGCCTGTCGTATGCGGCTGCCTCGTCCGTACGCGGCTGCCTGGTCCGCCGCGGTCAGCCGGGCGGCCTCAAGGAGGGTGACCCTCCGTTCGTCCGGCAGGTGACCGGTCACGGCCACGGTGGGACCGTGGCTGAGGACCGCCGGGTCGGGGACGTCCGCCGGCAGGACCTCCGGCTTCCCGGGCCGGCCGACGGTGTCGAATCCGGGCGGGAAGGGCGCGGCGGCCTCGATCAGACGGCCGTAGAAGTCGAGCCACATCGCCTGGTCGAAGGCGACCGCGGCCGTGACACGGCCCCGGTAGCCGTAGANGCGGCCGTGACACGGCCCCGGTAGCCGTAGACGGCCACAAAGCGCCGTTCCCCCACGGATCCCTGAACCACGGCGACCTCGTCGGCGAACGACGGGACGCCGAGGGACTTGATGTTGACGCCGAACTGACTGGACCAGAAAGCGGGAAGCGACAGGTGAGGCCGTTTGCGCACCCCGGGGCTGACCATGTTGTGGGCGGCCACCTCGGCCTGCGCCACGGCGTTCCCCCAGTGCTCCAGCGCCAGCAGCTGGTACTCGTACACGGGGTGCGGGAAGCGGGCCACGTCCCCGGCCACGAACACGTCGTCGGTGACGACGCCGTTCAGATCGAACGCATGGCAGCCAGCGTCGCACGCCACGCCGCGCGGCCCGGCCGCCAGTCCGGACCCCGCCAGCCACTCGGTGTTGCGCACCGCGCCGAGCGCCACCACCGCGACGTCGACGTCCAGCGCGGCGCCGTCCGACAGCCGGGCCCGGGCCAGCCTTCCCCGCCCGTCGCCCTCCAGCGCGGTGACGGTGACCCCGCACCTCAGGTCCACACCGTGGGCGCGTTGCATATCCGCGGCGACCTCCGCCAGCACACCGCCCAGCGCCCCGATCAGCGGGGCGCCGCCGCGCTCCGCGACCACCACGTCCAGACCGCGTTCCCGGCACACCGAGGCCATCTCCGAACCCGTGAAGCCCGCGCCGATGACCAGCACCCGCCGCGGCCCCGCCTCCAGCCGCTCCAGCAGGCCCCGGGCGTCCTCGAGGGTGCGCACGCCGACGACGCCGTCCAGCGCGGCCTGCGCCTCGTCGGGCCAGGGCCGGGCCCGCACGCCGGTCGCCACCAGCAGCCGGTCGAAGGGAAGGTCTGCGCCGTCGGACAGACGTACCAGCCGTTTCTCCAGGTCCAGCCCCGTGGCCCGCACGCCCAGCCGCCAGTCGGCGTCCACCGGACGCCGCGCGGGCAGCGCCACATGATCCGGGGGAACCCTGCCCAGCAGCACCTGCTTGGAGAGCGGCGGCCGGTCGTACGGTTCGTGCCGCTCCTCGCCGACCACGGTGAGCGAACCGGTGAACCCCTCCTCGCGCAGCGTCTCCGCCGCCCGCAGACCGGCCAGCGACGCCCCCACGACGACAATCCGGCCGTCACGCCCGGTCACGGTCGGCCTCCGTGCCGAGTCCGGCCCTCGGCCCCTCCTCGAGGAGGATGGCCTGGACGGGGCAGGCCGCCGCGGCGCGGCGGACCCTTTCGATCTGGCCCTCGTCGGGCGCCGCGTCGTACAGCAGGGCCTCCTCGCCATGGAGGGAGAACACCTCCGGGGCGAGAAAAACGCACTGGCCGTAGCCCTGGCAGCGGTTGAGATCGACCATGAGTCGCATGGGACCTGCCTTTCCCGCCCGGAGGCCCGCGGCGCCGGGCGGGAACCGCACCCGGCGGAATCGCTTCGGGGCTCATGGCGGGCTCACGGCCGCATGTCCGGGAAAGATCTGAGGGCCCCGCATCCGTCCTCACAGGCAGCACTTCCACTACTACTACAGACCCTGGGTGCGCGCAGGTCGTGGAGGTCGCCTCGCCCCGAGGCGTCGGGCCGAAGCCCCACGGCGTCGCGCATCGGCCGCCGGGCCGGGGCAGCCGGGCGGGGGCAACCGGGCCGGGGCAGCCGGGCCGGGGCAGCCGGGCGGGGGCAACCGGGCTGCCCCGCCCTCGCCGGACCGGGGAAGGCCGAGCGGCCTTCGTCGACCGGGACTGCATGCTGCGGGCGTCTGAGAGCATGGAGTGCGTGAACAAGATTCCACGCGGCACGCTTCAGGAGCAGACCTTCTATGAGCAGGTGGGCGGCGAGGAGACCTTCCGACGCCTGGTGCGCCGTTTCTACCAGGGAGTAGCCGAGGACCCGCTGCTGCGGCCGATGTACCCGGAGGAGGATCTGGGTCCGGCGGAGGAGCGGCTTGTGCTCTTCCTGATGCAGTACTGGGGCGGACCGCGCACCTACAGCGACAACCGCGGCCACCCGAGGCTGCGGATGCGCCACGCCCCCTTCACCGTCGACCGGGCGGCGCACGACGCCTGGCTGAAGCACATGCGGGCGGCCGTCGACGAGCTCGGCCTCTCCGAGGAGCACGAGCAGCAGCTGTGGAACTACCTCACCTACGCGGCCGCCTCGATGGTCAACACCGCTGACTGACCTGCCCGCCGCCGTCGCCGACACGGCCCACGGTGTCGCAATCCGGGCATCCGCCGTCGGATAACGGTCACGATCAGGTCAAGGACGCACGGCAGGCGGTTTCCACCGGCCCGTGTCCTCTGCAAGCATCTTCGGACGGCAGCGGGGGACGCAGAGCCACGGGGGGCGGGGGAAGGTGACGGGGTTTGTCTTATTGCGGGTGCGGGCGCACCGCCTGCTGCTCGCGGCCGGACTTCTCGCGGTCCTGCTGACCGCCTCGTCACCCATGACCAGCAAGTGGCGGTCGAGGTGCGGCGCACGGTGGCGATCCGGGACGGCCGCACGTCCTCGGAGGTGCTGCGGCGTACGGAGGTCGACGCGGAGACCGGTCTGGAGTCCGTGGTGGCGCGGGAGTACGCGATGCTGGACCGGGCGGGCAGGCTCCAGCTTCCGGCCGATTACACCGAGGCGCTGGGCATGCGGGACCGGGTGGCACTGGAACTGGAGCAGGACCACATCGGCGTCTGGCCGGATGACGGGCGGCCCTGACGGGTTGTCACGTTCGGCGGGCTCGACTTGTGCACGCCCGGTTCGTCCGCGACCTCCGTGACGCCCGCCTCCCCGTGCCGGGAGAGGGTCTCGAGCACGCTCACGGCGCGGTCCACCGACTGCACGGCGGTCCCGGCCCGGTCCGTCGACGCCATCCGCGCCCCACATCCGCCGCACCGTGGCTTTGGCCTCCGCCCGCTTCTGCTCGCTTCTGCTCGCTTCTAACTGCTCATGCTCGCTTCGGCGTTGCGCACGGCGCTGCCGCATGCACGATGCGCCATGAGCCGCCTCTGCCCCGTCAGGCGCGGCTCAAGCAGGCGCTCGTGCGCTCACACGGGGCGCACGGGGGTGACGCTGAGCCCGCCGAGGCCGCTGGTGCGGACGGCGACCGAACCGAAGGGGGTGCGCAGCCGCAGCCAGGACCCCGCCGACAGCAGCGCTGTCGGCACGCCGGGCCGCAGAAAGCCCAGCGACTGCGCGGCGTGCACGGCGCGCAGCGGCAGCCCGGTCGGGCCGATGCCGCGGGACCAGATCTCCCGGCCGATGCGATCGCGCTCCGCGCGGGTGCGGCGCTCGGCGGGCAGTGCCTCGTCGCGCCTGCGGAACTCGGCGACCGCGGTCGCCACCGCCCCGCGCATCTCGGCGGCGTCGGGCAGTCCGGGCATCTCACGCCAGCCGCCGCGCGGCGGCAGCACCCCCGCCCATGCCGGTCCGGTGACGGCGGGGGGCACGGCGATCTCCGGGCCCCCGAGCGACTCCAGCAGCTCGCCCGCCGCGACGGTGACGTCCAGTTCGACAGGGTGGCTCAGACGTGCCGTACGGATCGCCAGCACCTCGAAGGACGGCGGGCGGCCGAAAACGGCGAGCGCGCCGCCCCCGGCCTGGAGGCGGACGGCGGCGGCGCGGTCGTAGTGGAGCAGCCGGGCGAGAAAGGCGGACAGGTCTTCCGCCTCCCTCGCGTCGGCGAAGTGCAGACTCTGCACAGGTGCGGTCATGCGGCGAAAGCACCCTCGGCGGCGTCGGCGGACTCAGTGGCGTCAGCAATCTCAGTGGCGTCGGCGGACTCGGCAGCCTCGGCGGCCTCGTCCATGTAGCGCTCCAGGAAGGACCGCTCCTCCGCGGAGATCCGGCGGGGCCGCCCGGCCTGGAGGTCGTAGGGGACGACGACGGTCGAGGCCCGTACGTACACCTGGTCCGGGTCCTTGATCTCGTACGCGATCGTCAGCGACGCTGCGCCGATCTTCGTCACCCAGGACTCGACGGCGACCGGCTCGTGCCGGTGCACCAGCGGCCGCAGATACTCGATCTCGTGGCGGGCCACCACGGACCCGCCCGAGAACGACGGACTGCCGTTCCCCGGCGCCAGCCGGAACATGAAGTCGATCCGCGCCTCCTCCAGATAGCGGAGGAAGACCACGTTGTTGACATGCCCGAAGGCGTCCATGTCCGACCAGCGGAGGGGACAGCTGTAGAAGTGCCTGGCCACGGTTCAGCCTCGGGTCAGCTTCTTGTACGTGGCCCGGTGCGGACGGGCCGCGTCCGGGCCGAGACGCTCGATCTTGTTCTTCTCGTACGACTCGAAGTTGCCCTCGAACCAGAACCACTTGGAGTCGCCCTCGTACGCCAGGATGTGCGTGGCGACGCGGTCGAGGAACCAGCGGTCATGGGAGACGACGACGGCGCAGCCGGGGAAGTCCAGCAGCGCGTTCTCCAGGGAGGAGAGCGTCTCCACGTCGAGGTCGTTGGTCGGCTCGTCGAGGAGCAGCAGATTGCCGCCCTGCTTGAGGGTGAGCGCCAGGTTGAGCCGGTTGCGCTCGCCTCCGGAGAGGACCCCGGCCGGCTTCTGCTGGTCCGGGCCCTTGAAGCCAAAGGCGGAGACATACGCCCGGGACGGCATCTCGACCTGGCCGACGTTGATGTAGTCCAGTTCGTCGGAGACCACGGCCCACAGGGTCTTCTTCGGGTCGATGTTCTCGCGGCTCTGGTCGACGTAGGAGATCTTGACGGTGTCGCCGACCTTGATGGTGCCGGAGTCGGGCTGCTCCAGGCCCTGGAGCATCTTGAACAGCGTGGTCTTGCCCGCACCGTTCGGGCCGATGACGCCGACGATGCCGTTGCGGGGCAGGGTGAAGGAGAGGTCGTCGATGAGGACCTTCTCGCCGAAGCCCTTGTTCAGGTTCTCGACCTCGACGACGACATTGCCCAGACGCGGGCCCGGCGGGATCTGGATCTCCTCGAAGTCCAGCTTCCGGGTCTTCTCGGCCTCGGCGGCCATCTCCTCGTAACGGGCCAGACGGGCCTTGGACTTGGCCTGCCGTCCCTTCGCGTTGGAGCGCACCCAGTCCAGCTCTTCCTTGAGCCGCTTCTGGCGCTTGGCGTCCTTCTGGCCCTCGACCTTGAGGCGGGCGGCCTTGTTCTCCAGATAGGTGGAGTAGTTGCCCTCGTACGGGTGGGCGCGGCCTCGGTCGAGCTCCAGGATCCACTCGGCCACGTTGTCGAGGAAGTACCGGTCGTGCGTGATGGCGACGACGGTGCCGGCGTACTTGGCGAGGTGCTGCTCCAGCCACTGCACCGACTCGGCGTCGAGGTGGTTGGTGGGCTCGTCGAGCAGCAGCAGGTCGGGGGCCTCCAGCAGCAGCTTGCAGAGCGCGACGCGGCGCTTCTCACCGCCGGAGAGGTTGGTCACCGGCCAGTCCCCGGGCGGGCAGCCCAGGGCGTCCATGGCCTGCTCGAGCTGGGCGTCGAGGTCCCAGGCGTTGGCGTGGTCGAGGTCCTCCTGGAGCTTGCCCATCTCCTCCATCAGCGCGTCCGTGTACTCGACCGCCATCTGCTCGGCGATCTCGTTGAACCGGTCGAGCTTGCCCTTGATCCCGGCGACGCCGTCCTGGACGTTCTCCAGGACCGTCTTGGACTCGTCGAGCGGCGGTTCCTGGAGCAGGATGCCGACCGAGTAGCCGGGCGTGAGGAACGCGTCGCCGTTGGAGGGCTGCTCAAGACCGGCCATGATCTTGAGCACGGTGGACTTACCGGCGCCGTTCGGGCCGACCACACCGATCTTCGCACCGGGCAGGAAGCTCAGCGTCACGTCATCGAGGATGACCTTGTCGCCGTGCGCCTTGCGCGTCTTGCGCATCGTGTAGATGTACTCAGCCAAGAGAAACCGTCCGGCAAGAAAGTGGGTGGGCAGAGATACACCCATCTTGCCTGACGCCGGTCCCCTGACGAAAACCGGTTCCGTGCCCGGGGTGCGGCGCGGCCCCGGTGCGCCTGTGCGGGGCGTACCGGGGCCGTCACCTTGTGTGCGGGGGGGTTTACTCCCCGGCGACCGCCTTCTTCCTACGGAGGAAGAAGACCGCGCCTCCGCCGACCAGCACCAGGACGATCGCGATGCCCGCGATCACCGGCGTGGCGCTGGAGCTGCCGGTCTCGGCGAGGTTGTCGCCGTCCTGCGGAGTGCCCGAGCCGCCGCCGGCCGTGGCCGGGCTGGGCTGGGACGACGGGGTCTCGGGACCCGGCTCGGGGGTTCCGGCGGTCTCGCAGTCCAGGACGCCCTTGAACGTCTTGCTGAAGCCGGCCGGGCCGGTGATCGTGAAGTCGTACGCCTGGTCCTCGGCCACCGGGACGGTCACGGTGCGGGAGTCACCGGCCGCGATGGAGTGCTTGACCCCCATCAGCTCGAACTCGAACGGCTCGTCGCCCTTGTTGGAGGCGGTGATGTCCACCCCGCCCTCGGCGCAGTTCTTCTCGGCCGACAGCGCCGGGATCGGGCCCGTCTTCGCCCAGGTCGCGGTGGCCTGCGCGGAGACCGTGGACTGGCTGGACCCGGCCAGGATCTGCGTCTGGCTCTTGGTGACGCCGGCGAACGCCCGGCCCACCGGCACCGATGTGGTGGCCTGCACCGTCAGCGTCGCCGAGCCGTCGGCCGCCTCGGCGGGGACGTCGAAGTACAGCTTGGAGCCGTTGACCGCGGAGGTTACGGGCTTGCCCGCCTCGTCGGTGACCTTGACTCCGCTGGCGGCGGCGTCGGCGGGCGAGGTGACCGCGACCTGACCGGCGTCGGTGCTGACCGTCACGGGCCCGAGCCGCTCGCCCGGCTTGCCCGAGACGGCGCCCGGCTCCAGGCTGAGGGAGGCCTTGGGCTCCTTGACGTCCTTGGCCTCCTTCTCCAGCCAGTCGGCGAGCGCCTCGGCCTGCGCGTCGACGGCCGTGACGTCCGCGTCGTCGGAGAAGCGCCAGATCGCCACCTGGGTGCCTGCCGCAGCGGTCTTCTCCGTCAGCGGACCGGTGCCGGCCTTCTGGGCCAGCGCGGCCAGGTCGTCGACCTGCGGGTAGGAGTTCTGCAGGATCCACAGGATCTTGCCCGCGTCGTCGTTGTCACCCAGCGACGTCTGGCTCCAGGGGGTCTCCAGGTACTTCGCCTGGTCCTGGGTGGGGTTGTGGATGTCGATGCAGTACGTCTTCAGCCGGCCGCCGCCGTCGACCGTCATCTCGAACAGGCCCGCGGGGATCTGCTGCGTCTTGCCGTCCGCGTGCAGCTCGGCCTTGTCGTAGGTCTTCAGCCCGTCGAGGGTGGCGACCGCCCCACCCTGGTGCTGGACGCCGTCGTCGGCGGCGGCCGCACCCGCGCCGCCGAGTATGGAACCAGCCGCGAGCAGCCCGGAGATCAAGGCTCCGGCGGTGAGACGGCGAGCAGCGCTCCGCCTGCGTACACGTGACGCAGAGAACACACCAAACACAGAATTCCCCTCCGGGCGAGGCTTATCACGTGTGACGCGTGGGGGAGTGCCTCGCCAGCAGACTCAAGTGCCCCGTAACTTTCGCGAGTACCGCAGGTACCGCGAGTACCGCGGAAAGCCTAGAGAGGACGGCACAGCACGGTGGCCAGTCCTACCGTCTGATAACCATTCCGACTCAGAATCGTTATCCCACGCGCCCCATGATGGTCCCCACTTCACCTCTTTCAGCGCTTCCATATCGACAAATCTCCCCAACTCGCCTTCACCGCACCGGAGTCGGCACCGCCTCCGTCACCTGGGGTGACTCCCCCTTCACCGGGCGTCGGAACGCTGTCGTGCCGCGTGTCAGGTCGTGACCGGCCGCAACCGCTTCAATGTCCACGAATGTTCGTTGCCGACCGTCCCGTTCCTCTTCCCTTACCTTCAACCTGCCGTGCACGAGCAGTGGTTCCCCCACACCGACGGATCCGGCCAGATTCATCGCCAAGGACCGCCAGGCGAAGACCGTATAGAAGCTCGTCGGCCCGTCCGACCAGCTTCCGCTCTGCCGGTCCCGGCGGCGCGGCGTCACGGCGAATCGAAATCGCGCCATCCCCCCGCTCGCCGTTTCCCGGTACTCCACATTCGTGGCGACATTGCCCACGACCGTCACCATGGTGTCGTTCATGGCGCTCTCCCCCCGTGCATTGCGCGTGCTGACGGAGTCCATGCTGATGCCGCTCGGAGGATCTCGCCGGGGGCTGTGGACAGCGCGGCCGCTGTGGACAAGTCCGTCACCCGCGCGAGGGAGCCGCGCACACCCTGCAGCGGGCACCCCCGCGGCGTCGCACACCCGCGCCGCACACCCAAGCCCCGGGCACGCACCGGAGCCCGGGCACGCACCGGGGTCAGCCGGAGGTGCGCGCCAGGCCCTGCGGCGCGGCCCCGGGCGTGACCGCCGGCCGAAGTCCGGCCGGCCCGCTCGCCCGTGCGCCGACCCGCACACCGGGCCCGCCGAGCATCACCCCGCTGCCGCACACCGTGGCGTACTGCTCCCGCACCTCCCGGTAGCGCATCAGCTCCGCCGCGACCGGGTCGAGGACCCGCGCCCTGCCGCACGCCGCGGCCGCCTCCGTCAGCCGCCGTCCGGCGTCCTGCCCGTACCGCCGCGCGGGCCCCTTCACCGCCGCCGCGCACGCCCATTCGATCAGCGGACCGCCCACGATCCCGGCGAGCATCACCGACACCGGGGCCATCAGCCCCGGTTGCAGAACGCCGACGATCTGGCCCGTCAGCCAGAGCCCGCCGAAGAACTGAAGGAGCGTCATCGAAGCCTGGCCGAGCACCGCGGCCGGCCACCACGCCGGGCGCAGCGGCCGCCCGCCGAGCCGCGCCGACTCACGCGCCGCCAGTTCGTCGAGCGCCTCCGGCAGCCCCCGCGCACCGCGCACCGCCGCCTCGCGCACCGCGGCGCCCCAGGGGCCGGGCAGT
>NZ_JARWBG010000093.1:0-18791 GCF_029846775.1 Streptomyces chengmaiensis | reverse complement strand
GTTGTCGGCGGCGACCTTCGCCGTCTCGGCGGCCTGCCCCTTGCACGTGGGGCACCACGGCGCCCAGAACCACAAGACCGCCGGTTTGCCCGCGAGCGTCTTCGCGTCGAACGGCTTTCCGTCCACGGTGGTCGCGGAGAAGTTCAGTGCCTCGGGCACCGTGGCCCCTTCGGCCCCGCTGCCGCTGCTGTTCAGGGCGGTGGGCGTTTGAGCGGGGGAGGACGCCTTCGACGGGGAGCCCCGGGTCGCCGGCGGAGACGGAGCCGCCCTCGGAGCCGCATCCGGTGACGGTGAGGAGGGCGCCAGCCAGGGTGGCCGGGAGGAGGGTGCCGGCGCGCCAGGAGGACTCCTGTGGGTCGATGCCGGTGGCAAAGGTAGCGGTGGCGGGCCGGGCGGGCTGTGGGTTGCGGTCTTACATGCTGCCCCGCGATTGATGGTGTGGCGTGTTGGCCCGGTGGTTCGGCTGGTGGGTGATTCAGCAGGCTATCCTGCGAACAAGCACGAGCTCGGTGCTCGGCTTGTGCCGGGTGGGCCTGCGGGTAGCGCGGTCGGAGACCAGGCCGGCGATAGCGCGGTGGGTTTCGCCGGAGGTTTCGCAGCGCCCGGTGTACCGCTGGAGCGGGCGCTGCTGGGGGTGCTCGGCGTTGGCGTGCTCGACACAGATCCGGGCTGAGGACTGGCGGCGCTTGGCCTCGCGCCAGCCGTAGTACTCGGTCAGCGGCCCGTTGTCGTCGCCGGTGCCCTTCGGCTTCTTCGGCGGGGCCGAGACCTGGCCGGGGAACTCGTTGGCCGTCGACGAAGACCAGCTCGTACTTCGGCCCGGCCCCGCCTTCCGGCGGCGCGAGCCCCCGCGCCGCTCGTCACGCTCGGACTCGCATCGCGCTTCCCAGCGCGATGCGAGCTCGACCGTGAGGGTACCCAGGTGCTCTGTCGACAGACCGCAGAAGGCGTAGTGGGACGTGGCTGCGCGGGCCTGACCAAGGTTCACGCCTGGACAACATAGTGGTCTACCTGCGCATCACTGCCTGTCTGAAGGCGCGGTCAGGCGGGCTGCCACAGCTCGACCCGGTTGCCCTCGGGATCGGTTACCCAGCCGAACCGGCCGATACCCTCCATGTCCTGGGTGTCCTCGGACACGTCCGCTCCCTGGGCACATAGCTGCGCGAGCATCGCGTCCAGGTCGCGGACCCGGAAGTTGAGCATGGTCTGCTGGGTGCGGGACCCGAAGTAGTCGGTCTCGGACTCGAACGTCGCGAACACCGTCGGCCCGGCCGCCTGACGCCACAAGCCGTGCTCGTCGGCGTCCAGGCCCAGGCAGTCGCGATACCACGCGTTCAGGGCTTCCGGGTCGGCAGCCCGTACGAAGTAGCCACCAATTCCAAGTACTCGTTCCATGCCGCCATCCTGCCAGGACGGCGATCGGGCGGGCGCGACACCATCACCCGCCTCACGCCAGATCAATCGCGGGGCAACTCGTTACGGTGTGGTGACGTCAGCCCGCAGCATCCCTGAGCCGTTCGGGGTCGAGGACGGTGATGCGTCCGCGAGCCAGGCTCAGCAGACCGTGGTCGGCGTAGTCGCGCAGCACCTTGGTGCAGGTTTCGCGGGAGGTGCCGGCGAGGGCGGCGNGGGTCGAGGACGGTGATGCGTCCGCGAGCCAGGCTCAGCAGACCGTGGTCGGCGTAGTCGCGCAGCACCTTGGTGCAGGTTTCGCGGGAGGTGCCGGCGAGGGCGGCGCGCTGTTCGTGGGTCAGGGCGATCTGCCGGTGCCGTCCAACCGGCCGCAGGAGGCCTGCCGGGGGCTGGGCGCTGGTGAGGGTGGTCAGGGTGGTGGCGACGCGCTGGGCGACGGTCTTGAAGACGCTGTCGGACAGCCGCTGCTCGAGGTCGGCCAGGCGACGGCCGAGGATCGCGGTGATTCGGGCGGCGATCCGGGCGTCCGAGAGCAGGAACTTGTGGATGTCCGCGCGGCTCATGACGCATACGACGGTGTCGTCGAGGGCTTCGGCGTAGTTGTCGTACATGTGCTGGCCGAGCAGGACCATCTCGCCGAAGATGGTGCCCGGGGAGATGATCGCGGTGGTCAGCGCGCGTCCGTCGGCGGAGACCCTGAAGACGCGGACCCGACCCTTCTTGAGGATGAACAGCACCTCGGAGGGCTGGGTGGGCGAGTAGAGGATCTCGCCCGCGTGGTAGGTCTTCATCGGTGCCGCGGCGGCGATGGCTTCCATCTCTGCTTCGTTCAAGTCGCAGAAGATGTCGACCTCGGCCAGGCACCAGGTCCGCTCGGCGCCGTCGTCCGATGCGCTGTGGTCCATGTGGTGCGTCTCCTCGCGTCGTCCCGGGGCCCATGGTGGGGGTGCGGTGCCCCATGCCGGGCNTCTCGCCCGCGTGGTAGGTCTTCATCGGTGCCGCGGCGGCGATGGCTTCCATCTCTGCTTCGTTCAAGTCGCAGAAGATGTCGACCTCGGCCAGGCACCAGGTCCGCTCGGCGCCGTCGTCCGATGCGCTGTGGTCCATGTGGTGCGTCTCCTCGCGTCGTCCCGGGGCCCATGGTGGGGGTGCGGTGCCCCATGCCGGGCTGGCCAGCGCCTCGGCGCTGCTGGCCAGACAGTAGGGCACCGCCGCGCCGTCGATGGCAATGCGGCGCGGTGCCGTGCCCGGTGGTGGGGTGGTGGGGCCGGGGGTTGACGCGGGAGCCTGGCTGTTCATCGGCGGGCCGGGCCGGTGTGCTGGCCCATCGCTTGGGCGATGGACGCGAACGCGGCTGCGGCGAGCAGGCCGAAGACGAGGTGGGCGTCGAGGCTGGAGGATGTGACGTCGTTCCACTCGAAGACGGGCATGCCCATGTTGGCGGGCATGATCCACAGGGTGCCGACGGTCCACCACACCGCGCCGTAGGCGAGGCCGAGAACGGCCGCGGGGCGCGAGGCGCTGGGCGAACTGCCCCAACAGCACGCCGAAGGTGGCGATGGCCAGGTGGATCAGCCAGCCCGCGAAGGCGTTGGCGGAGCCGAGGAGCCCCGCGACCATGGTGATCATGGCCGTGTCCATCACGGGGCGGGACACCGACGTCCAGATGCCCATCCCGACGCCTCCGACGAGCCCGGCCGCGGTGCCCCACACCGCGTACATCGGGATCGCGGCTGTCTTCGGGGATGCCTGCACGGTGGTGGCCGTGGTGATCGTCCTCCCTCGTTCGGTGACTTTCCGTTCTCGTCGCTGACGCTAGGACGCAGGGCACATGCAGGTATGTGAGGAGGCTTACGTACCCGGGGGTAGAACGCCAGGGCCGTCAGGGTGAGACTTCACGGCGGTCAGCAGGGCGTAGCCGAGGACGCCGTCGGTGACGGCGGCGCGGGCCGCGTCCAGGACTGCCGGGGCCGCGTCCAGGTCGAAGCCGGCGTCGGCAAGGCGGTCCGGGGCGGTGATACGCAGCAGGTCTAGGCGGGCCTGGACCTGGTCGATCATGCGGATCATCGCCTCGTCATGGCGTTCCGTGGTGAGGGTGCGCAGCCCGGCAAAGGTGAGGATCTCGGCGTACGCCCCCAAGGGGCGGGCGTCGGCGATGCAGCCGATGCGGGCACTCAGTCCGCGCAGCTCGGGCGGGAGACGGTCGGTGTCGGCGGTGACGTCGGCGATGCCGAGGCGTCCGCCGGGCTTCAGGACGCGGGCGAACTCGGCTGCGGCCCGGGCCTTGTCGGGGAAGGTGCACAGCGCGCACTCGCACACCACCGCGTCGAATACCGCGTTGTCGTAGGGCAGGTGCTCGGCGTCGCCGGTGGTGAAGACGACCTGGTCGGCCAGTCCGGTGGCCTCGGCGGCGCCCTGGGCGAGCGCGGTGTTGGCTGGCGCGTAGTCGATGCCGTCCGCCCGCACCCCGTAGGCGTCGGCGAGCAGCAGTGCGGTCGTGCCACGGCCCGAGGCCACGTCCAGGACCCGCATGCCCTGGGCGAGCGCGAGACGGTCGGCGAGGCGGCGCGTCAGGGCGGTGCCGCCAGGGTGGTAGGAGTCCCCGAGCAGCATCGCGACGATGTCCCTGGAGTAGGCGTCCGCGCAACAGGACTTGATCTCCTCGTGGGTCACGGCTGACGCTCCTCGCTCTCGGTGCAGGTGGTCTTCGAGCCGTACGGGGTCGTCGTCAAGCGGCCGACCAGGGGCAAGGCGTTCGGGGCGACCGGGGCGACGGGGACGCCGGACATCTGCTCGCGGACCTGCTCGCGGTAGCCGACGGAGTTGTACGCGCAGAACGGGATCAGGCGACCGTCGGGGGTGATCTCCTCCACGCAGCACTTCATCAGCTGCTTGACGTTGAGGGTGTAGGGGTCCTGGAAGTCCTGCACGACGATCATGAACGCCTTGTCACTCAGCTGCTTGACGGCCTCGGGCAGGTCGATGCCGCAGGCGTCCGCGCAGTCCAGGGCCTCGGCGGTGGCCCGCAGCTTCTCCTCGGTCGTCTCGGTCCCCATGAACGCGGAGGCTGACCAGAGCTTTTCCAGGGCCTCGCGGATGCCAGTGTCGGGCATGACGCGGTTGGTGACGTAGTCCAGGTAGTCCTCGACGTTCAGCAGCCGCGGGATCGGCACGACGGTGCGGTTGCCCGGTTCGCCGTCCACCAGCAGGTAGGTGATGGAGCGGCAGGTCGGGAAGCAACACGGTACGGGGAAGAAGTCGCTCTTGGCGAACCAGTCGGGGCGCTGGGCGTTGATCAGCCGGATGACGTCGGGGTTGGTGAGCCGCTGAAGCGGGTCGAACTCCACGTGCCGGCCCGAGTGGGTGACCGGCTGGAACGCCACGGACCGTACGGCGGGATGGTCGATGCCGTACTCGATGATCGCCCCGAGTTCGTGCTCATTGAGGCCACGCTCGACCGCCGCGACCAGGGTGACGGTCAGCCCGGCCTCCGCGCAGTTGTCGAGCGCCCGCTGCTTGAAGGCGCGCAGGTCCCGGCCCCGGATCTCCAGATGGGTGCGCTCGTCGAAGCCGTCGAACTGGAGATAGACGTTCACCGAGCGGCCCGGTATCTGATTGCGCTTGCCGAGCTCGGCGACGAAGTTCTTGTCGTTGGCCAGGCGGATGCCGTTGGTGTTGAGGTTGACGTTCTTGATCGGGCGGGCCTGGGCGAGGTCGATGAAGTCCAAGACGTGCTTGTGGATGGTGGGCTCTCCACCGGAGAACATCACCACCTCCGCCTCGCCCTCGGAGGCGACGAATGCGTCGAGCATGGTCGCGCACTGCTCATGGGTGATCGAGTAGCCGTCGCTCTGGTGGCCGGAGTCGGCGAAGCAGATCGGGCAGTCCAGGTTGCAGCCGGTGTTGACCTCGATGATGCCAAGGCAGGCGTGCTGCTTGTGCTCGGGGCACAGCCCGCAGTCCGAGGGGCAGCCGTCCTTCACCTCGGTCTGGAAGGTGAGGGGGATCGTGCCGGGCTTGTTGAACCGTGCCGAGGACAGATACTCCTCCGCGTCCCCGTACACGAGCGCCTCGAACTCGCCGTGCTCACGGCAGCGTTTACGCAGATACACCTTGTCCGCGCGGATGTTGACCTGCGCGTCGACGGGTGTCTTGCACAGCGGACAGATCGACTTGGTGAACTCCACGAACACCTCGTCCCGGTCCGCCTTGCGCCTCGGCGCCGGTGCCTGCGTCATCGCAGAACTCCTCTTCCATGGGGGCTTGCGTTCAGCGGACGTCGCCGCCCGGATCGACTTTCTCGTGTGGCTGGGGGCCGGCCGGGACGGTCGTGCAGAACTCCTCCAGCCCGGCGCCCCGGCTGCGCAGGCCGTAGCCGGTGCCTGCGAGCACCACCACCGCACCGACGGTGATCAGCCACGGATTGGCCAGGGCACCTCCGGCAGTGCCGAGTGCACCGCCGGCCGCAAGTAGCAGTCCCGCGCAGCACACCACCATCACCAGCCCGGCGCCTACGACCGCCGCGATGCCGCCGAGACCGGACCGTTCACGGGATGCGGGCTTCACGGCTCGTCTCCTCCCCTTCGTCGGAGGGCAGCGGGGCGGGCGACCGGCGGGCGGAGCGGATCAGGATGCCCGCGTAGAGCAGTGTCAGGGCGTCCTGCAGCAGCACGAACCAGCTCAGCCGCTGCGTGAGGTAGATGCCGAAGCAGCCGCAGTTGTCCACCGCCAGGCCCCGCGCGTACGCCTGCACGGCCAGCACCGTCCACACCACCGATACCCCCGTGTACACCCACACCGGCACCAGGGCCTTCGACCGCGGGCGGGCCAGGAACCAGACCCCGCACACCAGCTCCCCCGCGATCAGCGCCGCGGCCAGCGCGGCCGCGGCGGCACCGTCCACCAGCCCGTACGCGGCCAGAATCCCGGGCATGTGCCCGAAGGCGGCGAGCTGGCCGATCGCCATCGCCGTGTACACCGTCCCGAGCACGATCCGCAGCACCATGATCCGACCGTAGGCCGCCAAGGCGGGGGAGAACTGTAAGCGCGCTCACCGAAGCGCCGCCCGACACGGGGCACGATCGGCAGTACGAACCCCAGGGGGTTCGGGAGGTGCCAGGTGAACGGCCAGAACGATCGGAAACGCCCTCGCCCGTTGCGGCGGCAGGCCCTCAAGGGCGGGGCCGTCGTCTGCGCCATCAGCCTGGTGCTCGCGGGCGGGGCGATCCTCGGCGGGAAACTGGCCTCCGACGAGCCCTCCGACCCGGTGACGGCCATACAGCCGGGCCAGGATCCGTCGCTGGAGGCGCTCGCCGGCGCCGCCGTGTCCGGCGGGCCGGGCAAGGACGGCATCCCTTCCATCGACAAGCCTCGGTTCGTCGCGGCGGGCGAGGCCGGCTTCCTCGACGACGACGATCCGGTCTTCGGCCTGGAGTACCGAGGTGAGGTGAGGGCCTATCCGCAGCTGGTGCTGGTGTGGCACGAGATCGTCAACGACACCGTCGGCGGCGAACCGCTCGCGGTCACCTACTGCCCGCTGACCGGCACGGTCATCGCCTTCTCCGCCCCGCCCGGCGTGCAGGACCTGACGTTCGGCACCACCGGCAAGCTCGTCAACTCCAACCTGCTGATGTACGACCGGCAGACCGGATCCCAGTGGCCCCAGCTGCTCGGACAGGCAGTCAGCGGCCCGCTCAAGGGCACGAAGCTGGACACCGTCCCGCTGGTGTGGACCACATGGAAGCAGTGGCGCACCGCGCACCCCGACACCGAGGTGCTGTCCACCGACACCGGCGCACTGCGCTCGTACGGCAGCGACCCGTACGGCTCCTACGACTCCTTCCCGGACCGCAGCGGCTACTACGCCAAGGGCAGGCCGATCTTCCCCGTGCTCGCCTCCAGCGACCGCTTCGCCGACAAGGATGTCGTCATCGGCGTCCGCGTCGGCAAGGAGCGGCTCGCCATCGACAAGGACCTCGTGCGCACGCACCGGACCGTGCGCGCCGAGGTGGGCGGCACGCCAGTGGAGGCCCGCTGGGACGACGGGCTAGGCACCGCCCGCGTCTTCCAGCAAGAGGGTGAGCGGTGGGAGCCCGCGGACTTCCTGGACGCCATGTGGTTCGCCTGGTACGCGTTCTACCCCAACGGCCAGGTGCGGACAATGAGCAGGCTGCTGACCGCCCTCGCCAGGACGGGCGACGCCTGGGACGCTGCTGCCGTCGCGATCAAGACCACGCCCGGCCGGGTGCGTGCCGCCCTCGCCGTACGCCGCCACCGCAGGACGGCGCTGATCGCCGCGAGCCTCACCCTGCTGGTGTACCTGTTCTCCATCGGGGACCTCGCCGTTTCGATCTCCGGCCGGTTCACCGGCGCCCCCGTGCTCCAGACCGCTCCCGGACAGCTGCTTCAGGTCCGCGCGCCCTATCTGTTCGAGCCGGTCCTCGCCTGGCACCCCACCAGCCACCTCGCCATCCTCCTCAGCCCGGTCAACCTGCTGCTCGGCGCCGTCGTGGCGGCGCTCGTCGGCTGCAACCTCGCCGTGGCCGCCCACGCCGCCCGGCAAGCCGCCTCCTGCCGTCGCACCCGCTACGCCCGGCTGCTGGGCGTGCTCCCGGCGTTCCTGCTCGGATTCGCCTGCTGCGTACCCACGTTCCTGCTCGTCCTGGGCGCGAGCACCGCCGCCGCGATCCTGCCGGTCCTGATCCCGCTGCGCCCGGTCTTCTACCCGCTCACCCTGCTGATGCTGACCGGCACGCTGGTGTGGGGCACCTCGCGGACCGGCCGGGCCGGGCGGCGTACCCGTCACGCGGGTGACACCGGCAACGCGGCGGCGCAAGCGCCTTCCGTTGTCCCTGATACGCCGGATACGCAATGACCAAGACCCTCGAGCGCGGTTGACCAGGGAGGCCTCTTATGAAGCGGGTGCAGGAAGTCGACGTGGTGGTGATCGGCATGGGCGTCGGCGGGGAGCATGTCGCCGAGCGGCTGGCCGAGGAAGGGCTGGACGTGGTCGGTGTGGAAGCGGAACTGGTGGGCGGGGAGTGCCCGTACTGGGCGTGCATCCCGAGCAAGATGATGATCCGCGCCGGCAATCTCCTCGCCGAGGCGCGGCGGGTGCCCGGCATGGCCGGAGACTCTCAAGTGACCCCGGACTTCACGCCGGTCGCCGCCCGGATCAGGGACGAGGCCACCGACGACTGGAACGATCAGGTGGCCGTCGACCGGTTCACCCGCAAGGGCGGGCGCTTCGTCCGCAGCCGCGCCCGCCTGGCCGGACCCGGCCGTGTGGAGGCCGAGGGCGAGATGTTCGCCGTCCGGCGCGCCGTGGTGCTGGCCACCGGCAGCCGCCCGCAGATCCCGCCCGTCCCCGGGCTGGAGGACGTGCCGTACTGGACCAACCGGCAGGCGATCTCGGTCAAGGAGCCACCCGCCTCGCTGCTCCTGCTCGGAGGCGGCGCGATCGGCGTGGAGCTGGCACAGGCGTTCACCCGCTTCGGCACCGCGGTGACCGTCGTGGAGGCCATGGAGCGGCTGCTGCCCGCGGAAGAACCCGAAGTCGGCGCACTGCTGGCCGAGGTGCTGGCAGAGGAAAGCGTCACCGTGCGCACCGGAGCGCGCGCCACCGGAGTACGGCACGTAGATCACGCCTTCCGGCTCACCCTGGAAAGCGGGGAGGAGATCGCCGGGCAGCACCTGCTGGTCGCCACCGGACGCCGACCCCAACTGGCCGGGCTCGGCCTGGAGACCGTCGGCCTCGATCCCGACGCCCGCGCGCTGGCTGTCGACGGGCAGATGCGGGCTGCACCGGGCGTGTGGGGTGTCGGCGACGTCACCGGCCGAGGACTGTTCACCCATGTGGCGATGTACCAGGCAGAGATCGCCGTTCGCGACATCCTCGGCCGGCCAGGACCTGAAGCCGACTACCAGGCCCTGCCCCGCGTCACCTTCACCGACCCCGAGGTCGGCTCCGTGGGCCTGAGCGAACACGCCGCCCGCGAGCAGGGTCTGCGTGTACGGACGGGCATCGCGCGAGTGCCGTCCTCGGCACGCGGCTGGATCCGCAAGGCCGGCAACAATGGCCTGATCAAACTCGTCGAGGACATCGACCGCGGCGTTCTGGTCGGGGCCACCTCCGTCGGCCCGGCGGGTGGTGAAGTTCTCTACGGCCTGGCCATCGCCGTGCAGAACGAAATTCCCGTCGAGCGGCTACGCCACATGATGTTCGCCTACCCCACCTTCTACCGCGCCGTGGAGGACGCCCTCACCGACCTGGGGCACGACTGACGCATGCACGCGGCCCACCACGTGAGCTGAGGACAGTCCGCACGGTCGACCGGTCAACGCCGACTGCCATGTCCGGGCGTTCAGCTGTGGGGAGGAGGAAGCCAGCAGAACACCGCGGCCTTGAGCGCCCTGACCAGCCAGTCGCCCACACGATCACGCACCCGCACCGGTCCCGGGGCACCCCGGCACGGGACCGCATCCGTCAGTGCCAGCGAGCCGACCGGCACTGCCCCCGCCTCTTCCTGCGTCCCGGCCCGCCGGACCAGCCCGGCCGGGTCCCGGAGCCCGCGCTCGCCCGAGTCGCTATCAGCGTGCCGGTGCCCCACGGCTGCTGCCGTTCAGATGGGCAGTTTCGCTTCTTGGCCATGACCAACTGCCTTCTTTCGGCGCGATGCACCGGGATGCGCCACCCGCACCCTGTCTCCAACGATCGGCCGCCGCGGTCCGGCGAGCCGTTCACGGCAGGGCCGCGCGCCGCTCGGCCTCCTGCCGGACGGAGGCCAGCGACGCAGCGACGGTCGCCTCCCACCGTGGGGCGACAAGGCCGCCCCACCACTGACCGGCTCGCCACAGATCGGTGGTGAGCTCCCCCTTGTACACCAGTCGCGTACCGGATTCGTGTTCGGTGAGGGTGAACGACTCGGTGACGGCGGGCACTGGCCCGCGTACGAGGCGGAAGTCGACCCGCTCCGGGCGGGTGAACCGCACGGTCTCCACCGTCGTCGCCGTCAGCCGTCCGCCCGCGACCGCGGTACGGTGCGCGGCGAGCACCATGTCGGAACCCCGCTCCAGCACCAGCACCTTCTCCCGCATCGCCCGTGTGGCACGCCCCAGATACGGCTGGGCGATGACGTCGAACACCAGCTCACGCGGGGCCGTGACGTCGACCGTCTGCGGCCCGAGCGGGCGGGTGCGCCGTCCGACGCCCACGTCCAGCGGAAGCGCCCCGGTCACCAGCCCCAGATACCCCGCCGCAGCGCCCGTGCCCGCCACCAGCACCCCTGAAAGAGCACCGATCCACACCATCGCCCAGACCTCTCCATGCGTCCGTCCCGTTCTCCTCTCACCGACGCTAAGCCGGGCATTCCGGGCGATCAGTAAGCGCGCTCACCTTCCTCCGGTCGCGTCGGCCCGTACTGTCAGCGTCATCACCTTGTGGAGGAGGAGGCGCGTGGAGTCCGTAGCGGATCTCGCCGACAGCCGTGCCGCTACGAACGTGTTGCTGGGCGATCTGCGCGAAGCGCATCTCGCCCCGGCGGCCGTCGTACGCTTCCTCGGGCGCGCTGCCCGCCGGTCACTGCGCCAGGCCGCCCGGCGGCCAAGTGCGCTGGCCGAGCTCACCGCCCTGCACGGCGTGCTGTACGCGCTGGCGGCTGGCAGGCGGCCCGGACCGCGCTGGGTTGCCGCCAGCTGGGTCCTCGCCGCCTCGCACCTGGGGCTGCTGGAGCGCCGCACCCGCCTCACCGCCGCCGACGTCCTGACGCTGCTGCGTGGCAACATCCCAGCCCTGCCCGGCGGAGCCGGCCGTGCCTGCGGGATGCTGGCGATCGGCCTCGACCTCGCCGACGGGCGCCTGGCACGCCACCAGGGCACGACCTCCCCCTTCGGCGATTACGCCGACACCTTCGCTGACGCCGCGTTCTGGATGTGGCTCACTCTGCGCCACGAACCCAGCCGCACCGTACGGGCGGCGGCCATCACTGCCTGGGTGCTTCCCATCGTCACCGTCACCGGCCTCGCACTGCGCCGTGGCGCTATGCCCGAGCGGCTACGCCCCGTCCTGCTGCGCCCGGCCGCAGCCCTGCAGGCCGTCGTCGCCCTCCGGCACCTCACCCGCCGCCGACCCGCCTCCGTCACTGCCGGCTGTCTGCCGACGAGTCCGGCTCCGGCGTGCCCTCCACCCGTACGCCCCGCCAGAACGCCACGTGGTCCTTGATCTTCCGGGCCAGTGGGATGGGCTTGGGGTAGTGCCAGGCGGCATCCGGATTCGTCAGCCCGTCGACCTCGAGGTTGTAGTAGTGGGCCACCCCCTTCCAAAAGCACAGCGACCGGGTCCTGCTCGCCGTGAAGTACTGCCGGTGCAGCGACTCGGGCGGGAAGTAGTGGTTGCCCTCAACGACCACCGTGCGCGGGGTCTCCGCGATCACCGTGCCGTTCCACACCGCTCGAAGCATGGCCTTGCTCCTCACCGTGAACGGGCACCCGTGCGCCCCGTGCCCTTCACGCTAGGCGGGCCCGGCCGGCCCTTTCAGTGAGGGTGCTCACCGTCCGCGCATGCTGTTCGCTCCCGTGAGGATGCGGCATACCTCGGCGTCGGTGCAGTCGGCCGGATCGGTCGCAGCGGCCCGCTCCGCCAGAGTACGCAGGACCGCCTTCGTGGCCTCGAGCTCGGCCAGGCGCCGGTCGATGTCCTCAAGGTGCCGGTCGACGAGCGCGGTGACATGGGCGCAGGGGGACGCGCCGGCGTCGCGCAGGGCGAGCACGGAACGGATCTCGGCCAGGCTCAGCCCCGCACCCTGGGCGTCGCGGATGAACGCCAGCAGCTGCACCGCCTGCTCGGGGAAGTCACGGTAGCCGCCCGCGGTACGGGGTGGGGCGGGCAGCAGCCCGGCCTGCTCGTAGAAGCGGAGGGTTCTGGCCGTCACGCCGCTGACGGCGGCGAGGTCGCCGATGCGCATACCTCCAGGCTAGACCTTGACCTTCCAGTGCACTGGAAGGTCTACCGTCCAGAACGCAGGCGAGGAACCATCGGGAAGGGGGCCGTCATAAACCAGCCGGAGACGACGACACGCATCACGGTGCTGACCGTGCCCGACTGCCCGAACGCCCCGCTCGTGCGCGAACGGATAACCCAGGCCCTCGAAGGCCGGACGACGCCGGTGGAATGGATCGAGGTGAACGATGCGGACGCGGCCGCCCGGCAGCGGATGACGGGTTCGCCCACCGTCCTCCTGGACGGCATCGATCCGTTCGCCCACGACCGCGCTGAACCGGGCCTGTCCTGCCGGCTCTACCGCCACGCCGACGGCACCACCGACGGCGCCCCAGCCGTCGCAGACCTTCGCCGCGCTCTGACCGGCGGCCGGCCTGAGACGACCGAGAAAGAGTGAGGCAGGCAGCCCGCTTACGACGCCGGACAGAGCCTGATCGGAGGTGACGCCGAAGGTGGCGATGGAGACCGCCCCGGGCCAAGCCCCCGCCGTCCTGCACCGAGGAGTAGCTGACCTGTCGCTGTCATCATCGCCGTGGCCCCGAGATCCGGCGGAATGGTCCAGCATGACCACCTACACACCGCCGACGGCCGGGATCGCTCAGCGGCTGAGCCCGTTCCGGCAACAGCCGCAGCGTTGGGAGAGGAAACGGTCCCGATGGCCGGTGCCGCGAAGCCGTGCGGTTTCGCGGCGGAGGGGTGGCTGGCCTCTCCATGCCGGCCATCGTGCGGCGTCTGGCCCGCCGGGAGTTCGTCGATCCCTTAAACTAGAGGCCGCGGTCTTACGGTATCCCGCGTGTGACGCGGTTCGGTGCGTTGTGGTCAGGGCGTCGAGGACCGGCGGGCGGCCAGGTCCTCGAGGCGGGAGCGTCTCCAGCGCTGCTGGCGCGGTCGGCCGGCGCAGCGTCGATTCCTGACACTGAGGCAGGGGCCCAGGCACCCAGGGTGGGCCGCGCTGAACCGCCTGCGGGCGGGGCAGACTGCGGGTACTGCCGATGGATGGGGAGGGGGCGGTGTCCGTGGCCGCAGTCAGCAGTACGGACTCGACGCTCAAGCGGGCCCGGCTCGCGCTGAACATGACGCTGGAGGAGGTGGCCGACGCGCTGAACAAGATCACGGGCGGGGCGACGGACGCGAGCCTGATGAGTGCATGGGAGTCCGGTCGGCGCCGTACGGGCAAACGGAACCGGGCTGGTCTGTGTCAGCTGTATCGCGAGCGGCCGGAGGTGCTGTTCGCCCACCAGGACGGGGCGGCCACGAGCGTGCTGGAGACCTCCGGCACCGCCGTGGTGGTCAAGGTTCTGACCCGCTGGACCGACTTGGTCGAGGCGATGGTCGACGTCGTCGCCGGGGCGCGCGAGCAGCTGGTCGTCACAGGTTCCCGGTCGCGGGAGAAGGCGTATCTGGCGGCGATCGAGACGGCCGTGGCTCAGCAGCCGGACCTGGTCCACTACCGCGTGCTGTACGGGCCTCCGCGGCACCGGGCGCTCGCTGATCACCTGCTGCGGCTGCTGGAGCTGCGCGATCCGTCCGCGCGCCGCAACGGCATCAAGACGCTGCACATCGGGATGGTGGAGCCCACCGAGGCGTTGGAACGGTTCTTTGTCGCCTCCGAGACCGCCGCCGTGGTGCCGCTGCCGTCCTTCCACGGGGCCGAGGGGTTCGACTGCGGCGTCTTACTCGGTCGCGAGGCGGCGGTGGGCCTGGTCCACCATGGGCGGGAGGCGTGCGCCTCGGCGCGGCCGGTGGAGACGATTGAAGCTGTCCGCGCACTGCCGGTACGGCACGACTGACGTGGTGGGGAGAGGCGTGAGCGAGAACTTGTCGCAGGCGGGCGAGGCCCGTACGGCGTCCGTGGTCGAGCTGGCGAGCGAGCTGATCCGCCGTCCGAGCCGGGCGGGGATCGACGACTACGGGCCCGTACTTGGCGTGCTGGAGGACTGGCTCGCCGCCCGCGCGGTGCCGCACCGTCGCCTGCACGACGCGGCGGGCACCCTGGTGGGGCTGCTGGTCGAGATCCCCGGCGGACGTCCGGGCCCCTGGTGGACGCTGGACGCGTGCGTGGACACCGCCCCGTACGGCGACGAGACCGCCTGGTCCTTCCCGCCGGCCTGCGGCGACATCGTGGACGGCTGGCTGCGCGGCCGGGGCGCGGCCGACTCCAAGCTCGCCGCCTCGATGTTCTGCCACATCGCCGCCGACCTCGCGCCCCGCGCCGCCGACCTGGTCGGCGGGCTCGCCGTGCTCCTGGACGTCGACGAGCACACCGGCGGCTTCGGCGGCGCCCGCGCCTACCTCGCCGACCGGCACGCGGCCCGCCCCGCCGGGGTGATGATCGGCTACCCGGGCCTGGACGAGGTCGTGGTTGGCGGCCGGGGCCTGTGGCGGGCCACGATCATCGTGCACGCGCCCTCCGGACACTCCGGCTCCAGCAAGACCGTGGTCGGCGCGATCTCCCGCGCCGCCCACCTCGTACGGCTCCTGGACACGGCCGAACTGCCTGGCGTGGACGACGGCTCGGGCTTCCCGCTGCCGCCGAAGCTGTCGGTCACTGCCTTCCACGGCGGCCAGGGCTTCTCCGTCACGCCCGACCGGGTCGACATCAACGTGGACGTCCGCACCACCCCCGGCTTCGACGCGCACGATGCCGAGACCCTCATCCGCAAGGCCGTCGCCGAGCTCGACGCGGAGCTGCCCGCCCCGGCGCCCACCGAGGTCACACCGGTCGCCGCGTGGCCGCCGTTCCGCCTCGCCGAGCGCGAGCAGCCTGCTGCCGCCCTCCTCGGCGCCGCCGCCGAGGCGGGCCTCACGGTCACGGCGAAGACCGCGGGCCCGTCGAACATCGGCAACCTGCTCGCCGGGGAGGGCATCGCGGCCACGGCCGGCTTCGGGGTGCCGTACGAAGGGCTGCATGGCATCGACGAGCGCGCCCACCTGGCCGAACTCCCCACGGTGTACGCCGTCTACCGGCGGGCCGTCCTCGGCCTCCTCGGAAGCTGACGTCCCATCCGCGTCCCAGCTTCCTCCCAGATCCACTCCCAGCAAGTCCCCAACTCCGTCTCTGGGAACGGATCTTCGATCGCGGTGACATAGAGGCAGCACCACCGGAAGCATCCACCGAGACAAGGGAGACCGGCCATGGCCGAGCAGAGCATCCACGCCCACGAGCCCCGTCATTGAGGACGCCCCCGCCGCGGCACCGAGCACCGGCGGCTTCGCGCCGCAGCTCAGCACCCACCCGGTGTCGACCCTCACCCTGGGCCGCCAGACGTTCAACGACTCGGACAAGTCCAATTACTTCGAGGGCTGACACGCCCAGGACACCACCGAGCACCCCGGGGGCCGGCCGTACGACGGCCGGCCCCCGGGCGCGTCTGAAGGGGAGGCGAACAGATGGAACGGGAGTGGATGGGCGGCGGCACCGCCGCCGCGCACGGAACCGAGATCGACGGGCTCGACGGTGTACGCCGGGCTCCGGCCGCGCGAGTACGTGTGGCCGCCGAAGGGCCAGTGGCGCTCGCAATGGTGGGTGACTGCCCGGCCACAGAACAGGAGCTGCGCGGCGTGCTTCCGGCTGTGCGGGCGGGCCGGTGGCCGCAGCTGACCCGGTGGCCCGGCTCGTACTGGGTGGTCGCGAGCGACGGGCGGCAGCACTTCGTGTGCGGAGACCTCGCCGGCATCCGGGCCGTCTACTACACACTGCGAAGAGACGAAGGGGCGGCGTGGGCGACCGAGGCCCGCCTGCTCGAGCGTCCGCTCGTGCCGGACGTGCCATTGCTGGCGGCCCGGCTGGCGGCGGGGGAACACCACTGGCCGCACCGCAGCCCGTACGAGCAGATCCGGCAGGTGCCCGGCGGGTTCGGGCTGCTGCTCGCGCCCGGGGCGCCACCGCGGCTCGTCGACATCGCGGACGTCGAGCCCGTGGACGAGCTGCGCGAAGGCGCCGAGCAGTTCGGCCGCGTCCTCACCGACGCCGTCCAGCACCGGGTCCGCGCCGCCGACGGTGTGGTGGGGGCGGATCTGTCCGGCGGACTGGACTCCTCCGCGGCCGTCATGCTCGCCGCCGGCGTCGGGACCGTGCACGCGGTCACGTACACCGACGGCTACACCAGCGGCGAGGACATGGCCTTCGCCGCCCGCGTCGCCGAACACACCGGCACGCGGCACACGGTCGCCACCGGAAGCGACGAGCAGCTGCCGTTCTCATTCCCGCCCGGGCAGCCGACCGGGAGGGAGCCGGTGCTGGAGGCCGCGATGTACGCCATGGACACCGCCTACCTGCACCCCGTACGAGGGCTGCCGCTGCACCTGACCGGCCACGGCGGAGACATCGTGCTCGACGCCTCCAGCTCCTGCTGGGTCCGCCTCCTCCAGGAGGGCCGCCGCCGCGAGGCCCACCGCCAAGTCGTCGCGTTCGCCCGCCTGCGCAACACCGCACCCGGCCCCTACTGGAAGGCCCTCAAACAGGCCGCCGACCTCGGCCGGACCGGCACCCTCGAACAAGCCGCCAACGCGCTGAAGCGCGGGCCCGTCACGCCGCAGGCCGCCGTGGGCGGATGGTCGTGGCGCCGCCTCGGAGCCGGGGCCTCCTGGCTCACAGCCGAGGGACGCCACGAAGTCGCCGCGCTGCTGCGGCAGGCCGCCCGCGACCAGCAGCCGGAGTACGCGGACGAGTTCGACCAGTGGGCCGCCCTCCGGTCGGTNGCCGCCTCGGAGCCGGGGCCTCCTGGCTCACAGCCGAGGGACGCCACGAAGTCGCCGCGCTGCTGCGGCAGGCCGCCCGCGACCAGCAGCCGGAGTACGCGGACGAGTTCGACCAGTGGGCCGCCCTCCGGTCGGTTGGCGCCTCCGCCCGCGGCTGGACCCCGTACGCCGAGACGCTCGGCGTGACGCCGGTGTACCCCTACCTGGACAACGAGGTCGTCCGGGCCGCGTTCGCCGTCCCGGCCCTAGCCCGGCGCGGCCTCGTGGCATACAAGCCCCTGCTGCGGGCCGCACTGCCGCAGCTCCCGGACTGGTTGACCTCGCGCCGCTCGAAGGGATCGTTCACCGCCCAGCGCATCGCCGGACTCGCCCGACACCAGGGCCTGCTCGACGAGCTGATCGCGTCGAGTCCGCTCGCGGCCGGCGGGTTCATCGACCCCGCGGCCGTCCGCGCCGCGCTCGCGCAAGCGGCCCGGGGCCAGAACGCCACGGTGATCGCCGACCTGCACCAGCTGATCGTGACGTGCTGGTGGCTGACCGGCCAGACGGTCGGCAAGGAGGTGNCCAGGGCCTGCTCGACGAGCTGATCGCGTCGAGTCCGCTCGCGGCCGGCGGGTTCATCGACCCCGCGGCCGTCCGCGCCGCGCTCGCGCAAGCGGCCCGGGGCCAGAACGCCACGGTGATCGCCGACCTGCACCAGCTGATCGTGACGTGCTGGTGGCTGACCGGCCAGACGGTCGGCAAGGAGGTGGCGGCGTGCTGACCCCCGCACCTCACGTCCACCAGGCCACGGGCCCATACGGCACGGCGGTGCTCGACATCCGGCGGGGTACATGGCTCATGCTCGATCCGGAGGCCTCGAAGATCTGGCACGCCGTCACCGTCCGAGGCGGCACCGCCGGACTCGCCGACGAGATCGCTGTCCCCACCGGCCAGGACCCGCGGACGGTCGGCGAGCAGATCACCGCGTTCGTCGACAACCTGGTGGCCGCTGGCGTACTCGGCGGCACCGCCCGCCCGACCCGGAGGAGGAGGCGGTGGCGATGAGCCGGTGGCCGCTGCGCTGGCAGATCGCCGCCGTCCGTACCCTGCGCGGCCTGCCGTATGCGCGCCTTGTCCGCCTCGCAGCCCTCTATACGGCGGTGCTGGCGGTGATTCCCTCCTGGTGGCCGGGACGTGTCGCCTGCATGGAGGTCAGCCTCGCCACCGTCATCGCGACCGCGCTGACCGGTCGCCGGGCCCGGTGGGTGCTCGGTGCCAGGTTCCTCCCGGACGCCGCGCACGCCTGGGCCAAGATCCCCGAGGGCGCGGTCGGCCGGGACATCGGCGACGCCGTCGACCGGCCGTGGATGCCGGTCCTCGCCGTGCCGTAGACAGCCGCCAGGGCTGGGGGACCTCGTCCCGGGTGTCGTCGGGCGTGAAGCGAAGTGCCCCGGGCCGGCGACCAACCTCGCGCCATCCGAGTCGGCTGTAGAAGTCCTCCAGCCCTCGCTTCCGCGGGCCGCCGATGCATCTGTTCGAGACCCAGCTCGTCGCGGGCGATCTTTCTCACGGTCATGTCCCCTGTCGTGGTGTAGCCGGATCGATCTGATCTTTGTTCTGGGGGTAGAGCCTGTCCATGCTGTCGATGGGGAGATAGCGGCGGGGGAAGGCGATCCATTCGTCGTGCATCTCCACGAGC
>NZ_JARWBG010000092.1:0-15764 GCF_029846775.1 Streptomyces chengmaiensis | reverse complement strand
GAAGCGGCCGGCCCGTGGCCGCCGCGCCCGTGGCCGCCGCGCCCGTGGCCGCCGCGCCCGGGGCCGCCGCGCCCGGGGAAGAGGCGCTCGACGGTGCGGCCGGTCATCATGGCAACGATGTCGTGCGTGGGGGTCTGCTTCGCGGGCAGTCCGCGGGCGACGGCCCGTCCGTCCTTCAGCACGGTCACCCGGTCGCCGATGCGGCGGATCTCCTCAAGGCGGTGGGAGATATATACGACGGCGACGCCGCCCGCCGTCAGACCGGCGATGACCTGGGAGAGGTTGCCGACCTCGTCGGGGTCGAGGGCGGCGGACGGCTCGTCCATGACGATGAGGCGTACGTCGTGGGAGAGCGCCCGTGCCATGGAGACGATCTGCCGCTGGGCGGCGGAGAGCCGGGCGACGGGCCGGTCGGGTGCGATCTCGGGGTGCCCCAGCCGGGCCAGCAGCCGGGCGGCGGCGCTGTGGGCCCGGCCGCGCCGTACGAGGATGCGGGCGAGAGTCGGCTCATGGCCGAGGAAGACGTTCTCGGCGACCGTGAGGCTCTCCACCAGGTCGAGTTCCTGGTAGATGGTGGCGATGCCGAGGCGCATGGCGGCGCTGGGCGAGCTGAGCGCGACCCGCCGGCCGCGCCAGCGGATCTCGCCCCGGTCGGGCTGGTGGGCCCCGGAGAGCACTTTGATCAGCGTGGACTTGCCGGCGCCGTTCTGGCCGAGGAGGCAGTGGACCTCTCCCGTCCGGACGTCCAGGTCGACGCCGTCGAGGGCGCGGACGCCGGGGAACGACTTGACGATGCCGTCCATGGTGAGCAGGGGCGGTGGTTCTGGTGCCATGGCGAATCCCCTCGGCTGGTGCGGCCGGTGAGCGGGCGGAAGGGGCGGCGGGTGCGGTACCAGATGCGCTGTACGGGTGTGCTGACCGGCCCTGACCGCAGCCGGCCGGCTCGGCGCGGGCCCCGTCTGCCGGCCTGCGCGGTCTGGGCTGTCAGGGCTGTCAGGGCTGTCAGGGCGGTCCGGGGCGGTCCGGGGCGGTCCGGGGCGGTCCGGGGCGGTCGGGGGCGGGAGTTGGGCGGTCGGCCGGATGCCGGGCCGGGGGCGGTCAGCGGGTCGGTGACGGCAGGACGGGTGGGCGGAGGAACGGACGGGCCGGACGGGCAGTCCGGCCGGGCAGTACGGCGGGTCCGGCAGTGCACCGGACCGGATGGACGGTCACGCGGGGGAGAACAGATGGTCGCTGATGAGGCGGGCCGCCCCGATGACTCCGGCGGCGGGTCCCAACTCGCCGAGCACGATGGGGAGGTTGCCGGTGGCCAGCGGCAGCGACTGCCGGTAGACCTGGGTGCGCACACTGGCCAGCAGGCTGTGGCCGAGACCGGTGACTCCGCCGCCGATGACGACGAGACCGGGGTTGAAGAAGCTGACGAGCCCGGCGATCACCTGGCCGACGCGATTGCCCCCCTCGCGGACCAGTTCGAGGGAGGCGGGGTCGCCGGCGGCCGCCGCGGCGGCCACATCGAGGGCCGTGAGCCGCCCGGCCGTCTCCAGCCGCCCGGCCAGCTCCGGCGAGCGGCCCGAGCGGGCGGCCTCCTCCGCGTCGCGGGCGAGTGCCGCGCCGCTGAAATGGGCTTCCAGACAGCCGCTGTTGCCGCAGGGGCAGGGGCGGCCGTCGGGGGTGACCTGAATATGGCCGATGTCACCCGCGCTGCCGGTCGTGCCCCGGTAGACCTCGCCGCCGACGACGATCCCGCAGCCGATGCCTGTGCCGATCTTGATGCAGAGGAAGTCGGCCACGGTGCGGGCGACGCCCGCGTGCTGCTCCCCCATGGCCATCAGGTTCACATCGTTGTCGACCATGACGGGGCAGCCCAGGTCCTGGCTGAGGGCCTCGCGGACGGGGAAGCCGTCCCAGCCGGGCATGATCGGCGGGGCGACCGGCACGCCTTCCGGGTGGCGGACGGGGCCGGGGACGCCGATGCCCGCGCCGTCGAAACCCTCGGCGAGGCCCGACGCCTTGAGCTTGGCCGCCATCGACAGCACCTGGTCGAAGACGGCGACCGGCCCCTCGCGGACGTCCATGGGCTGGTTGAGATGCCCGAGCACCTCCAGTTCGGCGTTGGTGACCGCGACGTCGACGGAGGTCGCGCCGATGTCGACGCCGAGGAAGCGGAGGGCGGGGGCGAGCCGGATGTTGTGGGAGCGTCGTCCGCCGCGCGAGGCGGCCAGTCCGTCCGCCACCACGAGCCCGGTCTGGAGCAGCCGGTCCACCTCGACGGCGAGCTTGGAGCGCGAAAGGTCCACCCGGTCGCCGAGCTGGGCCCGGGAGTTGGGGCCCTCGTCGCGCAGCATCCGGAGCAGCCGCGCCTGGTGCGCGTTGGCGGGTCGGGCGGTCATACGTCTCACGTGCCCCTCCCCTCCCCTGGCCTACGGCGCGGGGACCCCGGTGACCGACTCCTGCGGACTTTCGAGGGGAACGTAGCAGCACTCTTCCGAGCGGGGAAGAACTTGCGCAGCGTTCTCCGTCAGCTTTTTCCACACTGAGGACAAAGCAGTGCCGTCGCAGGGAGCTCCAGCGGTTTCAGGGCGCTGGGGCCCGCCTGCCCCGCGGCTCCCCCCGGATGAGATCGTCGAGACGGTCGAGGAAGACCCGCTGACCGGTGACCAGCCGGGGCCGCGCCGCCTGCGGCGACAGCCACTCCACCCGGTCGAGTTCGGGAAACTCCGCGATACGGCCCGAACGCGGCGGCCACTCCATCGTGAAGCTCCCCGGCCGGACCAGCGCGGTGTCGAGGTCCGCTTCGAGCGCCCACAGGACGACGGTCTTGCCGCCCGGCTGACGGGCTTCCCCCAGCGGCAGCCACTCGCCGTCCGGTGGCTCGACCCCCAGTTCCTCGGCGAACTCCCGGCGCGCCGCGGCCCGCGGCTCCTCGCCCTCCGCGCACTCCCCCTTGGGCGCCGACCAGGCCCCGGCGTCCTTCGACTGCCAGAAGGGCCCGCCCATATGGCCGACGAGAACCTCATAGGCGCTGCCCGCGCCGTCCCGCCGGGCGCCGCCCCTGCGGAACAGCAGCAGTCCCGCACTTCGCTTGGCCGCCATGGGGCCAGTCTGCCCCGGCGCGCGTCAGGGGCAGCGGATGACCTGGCCCGCGTAGGAGAGATTGCCGCCGAAGCCGAAGAGCAGGGCCGGGGCGCCGCTTTCGACCTCGCCCCGCTCGATGAGCTTGGACAGCGCCATCGGGATGGAGGCGGCCGAGGTGTTGCCCGAGGCGACGACATCGCGGGCGACCACCGCGTTGACCGCTCCGATCCGCTGGGCGACGGGCTCGATGATCCGCAGATTCGCCTGGTGCAGCACCACCGCGGCGAGTTCCTCGGGGGCGACCCCGGCCCGTTCGCACACCCGGCGGGCGATCGGCGGAAGCTGTGTGGTCGCCCATCGGTAGACGGCCTGGCCCTCCTGGGCGAAGCGGGACGGGGTGCCCTCGATGCGCACGGCATGGCCCATCTCCGGCACGGAGCCCCACAGCACCGGGCCGATGCCCGCCTGCGCGCCGCCGTCCGCGCTTCGGTCCACGGCTTCGACCACGGCCGCCCCCGCGCCGTCTCCGACGAGGACGCATGTGGTGCGGTCGCTCCAGTCGGTGACGGCGGTCATCTTGTCGGCCCCGATGACCAGCGCCCGGCGGGCGGCCCCGGCGCGCAGGGAGTGGTCGGCGGTGGCCAGTGCGTGGGTGAAGCCCGCGCATACGACATTGAGGTCGAGCACGGCCGGAGACGTCATGCCCAGTCGCGCCGCGACACGGGCGGCGGTGTTCGGGGAGCGGTCGACGGCGGTGGAGGTGGCGACCAGCACCAGGTCGATCGCGTCGGGGGTCAGGCCCGCGGCGGCCAGGGCCTTGGCGGCCGCGTGCGCGGCGAGTTCGTCCACCGGCTCGTCGGGGCCGGCGACATGGCGGGTCTCGATGCCGACGCGGCTGCGGATCCACTCGTCGCTGGTGTCGACCAGGGCCGCCAGGTCCTCGTTGGCGAGCACCTTGGCCGGCTGGTAGTGCCCGAGCGCCACGACGCGTGAGCCGGTCATCGATGGTTCCCCCTCCGGAGCCGATGCAGCGGTTTGCAGGAACATCCAGTGTTGGCGGCTACCGATCGGTACGACGGCATGCGATCCCACAGCGTCACGGCCCGGACTTTGGAGCTTCCGCACGTGCGTTTCCGGCCTCAGGCCCCCAATGGCCGAACGGGACGCGGCCGCCGGCCTCCACGGCCGAACAGGGACGCTCCCTCCATACAGGAGAATGAACGGCACACACGACCGCCAGCACAGCCGCAGCAGCCGGGACGGAGTTCACACACATGGGACGGGTCACCGAGCGCCGACGCACGCTCCGCATCCGGGACGGCGCCGTCACCGCCCGCCCCGACACTCTGGCAGCCGAGGAGCCCCTGGAGATCCGGCTGAACGGCAGGCCGCTGGCCGTCACCATGCGCACCCCGGGCGACGACTTCGCTCTCGCGGCCGGCTTCCTGGTCAGTGAGGGCGTGATCGGCTCGGCGGACGAGGTCCGCTCGATCGTGTACTGCGCCGGGGCCGTCGACGAGGGGGTGAACACCTACAACGTGGTGGATGTGCAGCTCGCCCCCGGCGTGCCCGTGCCGGAGACGGGGCTCGAGCGGAACGTGTACACGTCGTCCTCGTGCGGGCTGTGCGGGAAGGCCAGCATGGACGCGGTGCGCACCGTCGCCCGTTTCCCCGTCGCCGACGTCCCGCCGCTGCGGATCTCGCCGACGCTGCTCGCCGAGCTGCCCGGCAGGCTGCGGGCGGCGCAGCGGGTGTTCGACCGGACCGGGGGGCTGCACGCGGCCGCGCTCTTCTCGGAGACGGGTGAACTGCTGGACGTGCGGGAGGACGTGGGCCGGCACAACGCGGTGGACAAGCTGGTCGGGCGTGCTCTCCGGGACGGCCGGCTGCCGCTGTCCCGGGCGATTCTGCTGGTGTCCGGGCGAGCCTCGTTCGAGCTTGCGCAGAAGGCGGTGATGGCGGGAGTTCCACTGCTCGCGGCGGTGTCCGCGCCGTCCTCGCTCGCCGTGGACCTGGCGGCGGAGAGCGGTCTGACGCTGGTCGGCTTTCTCCGCGGGTCGCAGATGAACGTGTACGCGGGCGAGGAGCGGATCGCCCTGGGCTCCTCGGCGCGCGAAGGCTGACCGGGGCTTACACGCGCGGTCGGCGGCTCGGCGGGAGGGGTGCGGGGACCCGCTGGAGCTCCAGTGCCGGCGAGGGTTCGGCGACGCCGGGGCCGCCCGCCGCCGCCCAGGCGAGGATGTCGTCCGTCGCGTCGTCGTCCAGCACCCAGCCGAACCAGGCGGCCCGCGCACCGCGGCGGCGGCCCTCGGCGGACGGCTGGACCACGACGACGTTCGCCTGTCCGCAGGGGCCGAGGCACTCACTGGTGCGCACCGCCATCCGCCCGCCTGAGGCGTCCGCGGCGTCCCTCAGCCGGGCCAGCTGGCCTTCGTGGTCGACTCCCGGGTGCTTGCGCGGACTGCCGCAGCAGCAGCCCCGGCAGACGACGAGGGTGCAGGGACGCTCGGCGAAGGGCCGTATCGGGTGCGGGGCCGGAGCAGGGGCCGGGGTCGGATGCGTCGGATGCGTTGTCACTCGACGATCTTGCCAGTCGCACCGCGCCGCGGGAACGGCGCACCGGGGGGCGCGGGGTCCTGCTCCGTGAAGGACCTGGCGCGACGGGTGGCGATGACGGCGCAGACCATCAGCTGCATCTGGTGGAAGAGCATCAGGGGCAGCACCGCCAGGCTCGCCTGCGCCCCGAAGAGCACGCTCGCCATCGGCAGGCCCGCCGCCAGGCTCTTCTTCGACCCCGCGAACTGGATCGCGATCCGGTCCTCGCGGGGGAAGCCGAGCCGCCCCGCGCCGTACCAGGTCAGCGCGAGCATCACGGCGAGGAGCAGCGCCTCCACGCCGAGCAGCGCGCCCAGTCGGGGCCAGGTGACCTGGTTCCAGACCCCCGAGACCATGCCTTCGCTGAAGGCCGTGTAGACGACGAGGAGTATCGCGCCCCGGTCGACGTATCCGAGCGCCTTCCGGTGCCGTGCGAGCCGGCCGCCGATCTGCCGCCGGAGCAGCTGCCCCGCCAGGAACGGCACGAGGAGCTGGAGCACGATCCCCAGGACCGAGCTGGCGGAGAACCCGCCTGCGGCGCCGCCGATCAGCGCGGCGGCGAGCAGCGGGGTGAGGAGGATGCCGACCAGGCTGGAGAAGGAGCCGGCGCAGATCGCCGCCGGGACGTTGCCGCGGGCGATCGAGGTGAAGGCGATGGAGGACTGGATGGTGGACGGCACCAGGCACAGGAAGAGGAACCCGCTGTAGAGGTCCGGGGTGAGGACGTGGGGCTGAAGCCCGCGGGCCGCGAGGCCGAGCAGCGGGAAGACCAGGAAGGTGGCGGCGAGGACGGTGACATGGAGCCTCCAGTGCCGCAGCCCGTCCAGCGCCTCGCGGGTGGACAGCCGCGCTCCGTAGAGGAAGAACAGCAGTGCGATCGCGCCGGTCGAGGCGTCGCCGACGGCGTCGGCGGCCGCGCCCGAGGCGGGCAGCAGCGCCGCCAGGCCCACCGTGCCGAGCAGCGCCAACAGATAGGGGTCGAGCGGCAGCCAGGACGGCGGCCGGCGCAGACGCGGGGCGGGGCGGCGGCTCATCGTGCTCGCTTGCTCTCGGGTCCGGCGGTTCCGGACGTGCGTTCCCATGATCCGCCACGGGAGGGAGATCGGGAATCCCGTATGCCGTGCTCACTGTCATCATGATGTGCGATGAAGGCTTACGCTCGAGGTGTGTACGACCCCGTTCAGCTGCGCACCTTTCTCGCCGTCGCCCAGACCCTGAGCTTCACACAGGCCGCGGGCCGTCTCGGGGTGCGCCAGTCAACGGTGAGCCAGCATGTGCGCCGACTGGAGGAAGCGGCGGGCCGCCGGCTCTTCACACGGGACACCCACAGCGTGGAGCTGACGGAGGACGGGGAGGCGATGCTCGGCTTCGCCCGTACGATCCTGGCCGCGCATGAGCGGGCCTCCGCGTACTTCACCGGGACGCGTCTGCGCGGCAGGCTCCGGTTCGGAGCGTCGGAGGACTTCGTGCTGACGCGGCTGCCGGAGATCCTGGAGTCCTTCCGGCGGGATCATCCCGAGGTGGACCTGGAGCTGACCGTCGAGCTGTCCGGGACGCTGCACGAGCGGCTGGCGGCGGGCCGCCTCGATCTGGTGCTCGCCAAGGGCGGTGCGCAGCGGGAAGGCGGCGGCGCGGGTCGGCTGGTCTGGCGCGACCGCATGGTCTGGATCGCCGCGGACGGCTTGCGCGTCGAGCAGGACCGCCCGGTGCCGCTGATCCTCTTCCCGCCGCCGGCGGTCACCCGCGCCCGCGCCCTTCAGGTGCTGGAGCGCCATGGCCGCACCTGGCGGATCGCCTGTACGAGCGGCAGCCTCAGCGGGCTGGTCGCCGCCGCCCGCGCGCGGCTGGGCGTGATGGCGCACACCCGGGGGCTGATTCCGCCGGGCCTGGTCGAGGTTCCCGAGCGGGCCGGCCTTCCGGAGCTGGGCGCGGTGGACTTCGCCCTGCAGCACGGCCGCCGCCACGGCCCCGCGGCGCAGTCGCGGGAGGCGGCGGACGCGCTCGCCACGGCGATTCTGGCGAGCGGCGACCGGCTGCACCGCGGGGCGGCCGGGTCCGCGCAGGGGGACGCCCGCCCGTAGAGCGCGGGTGTTCAGGCGGTACAGATTCGGTGGAGATCGGCCCGAGGCGAACTGACTCCTCGGTAAGAACGTCCATGAGGACGTCCGTGAAGACGTCCACTCTGCGGTCGACCATCAGCCGCTGACCTGTACCGACGCCATTCGTCCACACTTCGCCCGGGCTCTCCCCCGTCTCCGTCGACTGGGGTACGGTCGCGGCGCTGTGCGGGGAGCGCCACGAGGAGCAGCCATTGCGCGAGTTCACTGTCCCACCCCTGGCCGCGGCTCCCTGGGTCGGGGGACTGGCGGATGCGGTGTTTGACCACGCCCTCGACGATCCCGGGCATGTCGCTCTCGGGCGCAAGGGCGCGGACGGCCGCTGGCACGAGATGACCTCCGCCGAGTTCCGCGACGAGGTCCTGGCGCTGGCCAAGGGGCTGCTGGCGCAGGGGGTGCGGTTCGGCGACCGGGTGGCCCTGATGTGCCGTACGCGCTACGAGTGGACGCTCTTCGACTTCGCGCTGTGGACGGTGGGCGCGCAGCCGGTGCCGGTGTACCCGACCTCCTCCGCCGAGCAGGTCTACTGGATCCTGCATGACGCCGGGGTGACGGCGTGCGTGGTGGAGCACGAGGACCATGCGATGACTGTCGGCTCCGTGGTGGACCGGCTGCCGCGGCTGCAGCGGCTGTGGCAGGTGGACGCGGGGGCGGTGGCCGAGTTGTCCGCGGCGGGCGCGCACATCGACGACGAGGTGGTGCACCGGCACCGGCGCGCGGTGACACCCGATTCGATCGCCACGGTCATCTACACCTCGGGGACCACGGGCAGGCCCAAGGGCTGTGTGCTCACCCATGCGAACTTCATGTTCGAGACGGACACCCTGATCCGCCGCTGGGAGCCGGTGTTCCACACCAGACCGGGCGAAGCGCCGGCGACGCTGCTGTTTCTGCCGCTGGCGCATGTCTTCGGTCGGATGGTGGGGGTGGCGGCGATCCTCGGCCGGGTCAAGCTGGGTCATCAGCCGGTGCTCCAGGCGGCCGCGCTGCTGCCCGATCTGGCCGCGTTCCGGCCGACGTTCATCCTGGCCGTGCCGTACGTCTTCGAGAGGGTCTTCCACGCCGCCCGGCGTGCTGCCGAGGCCGAGGGGAAGGCGGGCGCGTTCGACAAGGCGGTCGATGTGGCGGTGAAGTACGCGGAGGCGCTGGAGGCGCGGGCGTTCGGGCTGGGACCCGGCCCCTCGGCCGCGCTGCGGGTGCAGCACCAGTTCTTCGAGAAGCTGGTCTACGGCCGGGTGCGCGAGGCTATGGGCGGCCGGGTGCGCCACGCGATGTCCGGCGGATCCGGGTTGAGCCGCCGGCTGGGGCTGTTCTTCGAGGGCGCGGGCGTGACGGTCTTCGAGGGGTACGGGCTGACGGAGTCGACCGCGGCGGCGACGGCGAACCCGCCGGAGCGGACCCGCTACGGCACGGTGGGGCTGCCGGTCCCGGGCACGACGGTGCACATCGCGGAGGACGGCGAGGTGTGGCTGCGGGGCCCGCAGATCTTCTCCGGGTATCTCAACGACTCCAAGGCCACCGATGCGGTGCTGCGGGACGGCTGGCTGGCCACCGGCGATCTCGGAAAGCTCGACGAGGACGGCTATCTGACCATCACCGGGCGGAAGAAGGAGATCCTGGTGACGTCGGGCGGCAAGAGCGTCTCGCCCGCGGGCCTGGAGGCGCGGGTCCGTTCCCATCCGCTGGTGGCCCAGTGCATCGTCGTCGGCAACGACCGGCCGTTCGTCGCCGCGCTGGTGACGCTCGACCAGGACGCCGTCGAGCACTGGCTGGCCATGCAGCACAGGGCGCCGCTGCCGCCCCCCGCGATGGTGCGCGACCCCGATCTGGAGAACGAGATCCGGCGCGCGGTGGTGACGGCCAACACCCTGGTGTCACAGGCCGAGTCGATCCGCACTTTCCGCATACTGGCCCATCCGTTCACCGAGGAGCACGGGCTGCTGACTCCCTCGCTGAAACTCAAGCGGAAGGCGATCGAGGCGGCGTACGCGGCCGAGGTGGACGCCCTCTACGGGTAGGGCCGGCCCGGACGCGGTGCGGGAGCGCACAGGGCCGCGACGAAAGATCGCTTCGTACGGGAATGCGCCCCCGTATGCCATCGTTGAGCAGCCATGTGACAACCGACGACGTTAGGACTCGACCGCTCGTGAGCAAGGTCCCCTCTCTCAGGCTCAACCACGGCGGTGCGATGCCGCAGCTCGGCTACGGCGTCTGGCAGGTGCCGGACGACGAGGCGGCGCAGGCGGTGGGCACGGCGCTGCGGGCCGGCTACCGCAGCATCGACACCGCCGCGATCTACGGGAACGAGAAGGGCGCCGGCCGTGCCGTCGCCGACTCCGGGCTGCCCCGCGAGGACCTCTTCATCACCACCAAGGTCTGGAACGACGCTCAGGGCTACGACACCACGCTGAGGGCCTTCGACGCCTCGCTGGAGAGGCTGGGCCTCGACCATGTCGACCTCTACCTGATCCACTGGCCTCTCCCGTCCAGAGATCTGTACGTGGACACCTACCGGGCGCTGGAGAAGATCCACGCCGACGGGCGGGCCAGGGCCATCGGCGTCTCCAACTTCCTTCCGGAGCACCTGGAGCGGCTGATCGGCGAGACCTCCGTCGTCCCCGCGGTGAACCAGGTCGAGTTGCATCCGCAGCTCCAGCAGTCCGGGCTGCGCGCTTTCCACGCCGAACACGGCATCAGGACCGAGGCCTGGTCCCCGCTTGGGCAGGGCAGGGGTCTGCTGGAGGTCCCGGCCATCGTCGCCGTGGCGCAGAAGCACGGCAGGACGCCGGCTCAGGTCGTGCTGCGCTGGCACCTCCAGCTCGGGAACGTGGTGATCCCGAAGTCCGTGACGCCGTCCCGGATCGCGGAGAACATCGATCTGTTCGGCTTCGAGCTGGACGCCGACGACATGGCGGTGTTCGCCGCGCTGGACGAGGGCAGGAGGCTCGGTCCGGACCCGGCGGCGTTTGACCTGGCATAAGCCGGCAGGACGGGCCGTATGAGCCCGTGCAGGCCGTATGGGCGGCACCCGGTTCAGCGGGAGACTCCCCCGCCGGGGCCGGCCTCGGCCCCGGACGGCGCCGGGAGCCGGTAGGGGACGTCGATCACGACGACGGACGGGTGGAAGAGCAGCCGCGCCTTCAGCCGAAGCGCACTCTGGTTGTGCAGCGGCTGCTCCCACCAGTGCCGGACGACGTACTCCGGGATGACGACGGAGACCAGGGCGTCCGGATCCGACTCGACGGCCTCCCTGATGTGCCGCAGCACCGGTGCGATCAGCTCCCGGTACGGGGAGTGCAGGACGGTCAGCGCCACCTCGGGCGCGTGTTCGGTCCACTGCTCCTGCAGCCGCCTCAGCTCGTCCGGGTCCGAGCCGACCGTGACCGCCTCGATCGTCGACGGCCGCATCGCCATGCCCACTTCCAGGGCCCGCAGCGTCGGGGCGTGCAGATCGGCGACGAGCACCATCATGCGGTGCCGGGCCGGGGGGCGCAGCCGCCGGTCCTCCGGCACCGCCACCCCTGCGGCAACCTGCACATAGTGGCGTCGCACTGCCTTCATCCCGGCGAACAGCAGCAGCATGGCGACGACCGCGAGCCACGCCCCGTGCGTGAACTTGGTGACCACCACGATCACCAGCACCAGCGCGGTGAGGGAGGCGCCGACCGCGTTGACGGCCATCGACCGCCGCATCCGCGCCCGCCGGGCGGCCGGTACGCGCTCCCGCAGCGCCGCGCGCCAGTGCCGCACCATCCCGGCCTGCGAGAGCGTGAAGGAGACGAACACGCCGACGATGTACAGCTGGATCAGCCGGGTGAGCGAGGCGTCGAAGAATACGATCAGACCGATGGCGGCAAGGGCCAGTACGACAACGCCGTTGGAGTAGACGAGCCGGTCGCCGCGGTTGCGGAGCTGGCGCGGGAGATAGCGGTCGCGGGCCAGGAACGAGGCGAGCATCGGGAAGCCGTTGAACGCCGTGTTGGCGGCGAGGACCAGCACTCCCACGGTGAACGCCTGCAGCAGATAGAACAGCAGATGCGCATCCCCGAAGGTGGCGCGGCCGATCTGGGCCAGGGCGGTGGACATGGCAGCGTCGGGGGCCAGGCCCAATTCGGCGGGATCGGCGGCCACATGGACGTCGTACGCCATGGCGAGGGCGGTGATCCCGCCGAACATGGTCACCGAGAGCAGCCCCATGACCGCGAGGGTGTTGGCCGCGTTGCGGCTCTTGGGCTTGCGGAAGGCGGGGACGCCGTTGCTGATGACCTCGACGCCCGTCAGCGCCGTACAGCCGGAGGCGAAGGCCCGCATGACCAGCAGCACAAGGGCGATCCCGGTGTAGTCGCCCTCCGCTCGGATGGGCAGATCCGCGGACTCCGCGCGGATCACAGCCCCGGTGGCCAGACGGAAGACCGCCACCGCGAACATCAGATAGATCGCGGCGATGAAGCCGTAGGTGGGAACGGCGAAGACGCGCCCCGACTCCCGGACACCGCGCAGATTCATCAGGGTCAGCAGAACCACGAAGCCGACGGACAGCGCCACCTTGTGGCCGGCGAGCGCCGGGACGGCGGAGGTGACGGCGGCGACGCCGGAGACCACGGAGACGGCGACCGTGAGCACATAGTCGATCAGCAGTGCGCTTGCGGCGGTCAGCGCCGCGTTGGGGCCCAGGTTCTCCCTGCTGACGGCATATGCCCCGCCGCCGCCCGGATAGGCGCGGCAGGTCTGCCGGTAGGAGGCGACCACCACGATCAGCAGAAGGACGATGGCCGCCGCCGCGTACCAGGCCAGATTGAGCAGTGCGACCCCGCCGAGGGCGAGGATCAGCAGGATCTCCTCCGTCGCGTACGCCACGGACGAGAGCGGGTCGCTGCAGAAGATCGGCAGTGCGAGCCGCTTGGGGAGGAGGGTCTCCCCCAGGCGCGCGCTGTCGAGCGGGCGTCCGACGAGGAGCCGCTTGAGATGGATCGAGGACGGCATACGCCACAACGTATGTGGAATTCACCCCTTTTATCGGTAGCCGTCCGCACCGGGGTCCGGCTCACCCCCGGCGGGCGGTGTGCACCGTGTGGGCGGCGAGCAGATACACGTCGGGCCGCCGGGCGAGTCCCTGCGGGTCCTCGGGGTCCAGCAGCCGGTCGAGCACGGCGGTGTCGTCGTCGGCCAGCCGCCCCTCCAGTGCGTCGCGGGTCCGGGTGAAGACGGTGTGCAGATGCTCGCGCACGGCAGGGGTCACGGGGGCGGGGATGTCGAGCAGGAAGGAGCGGGCCCCGCCGGGGGTGAGACCGGCAGCGGCCAGCAGCGCCCGCCAGTCCTCGGTCTCCCGTGCGGCCCCGGGCAGTTCGGCGCGCATCTCGGTGAACCACTCGGCCCGAGCCGCCTCCACTCTGCTCTCCAGGCCGGGCCGGCCGAGGCCGATGTCCCTGGGCAGATGGCGCTCCGTGAGCCCGCCCTCGACGAGTGCGACCAGACCGCCGGGGCGCAGCAGCCGGGCGAAGCCCGCCAGGGCGGCGCGCTGGTCCCCGATGTGGTGGAGCGCGTTGCCGGCCCAGATCAGGTCGGCCTCGCCCAGTGTGGCGACGTCGCCCGGGAGTTCGGCGCACACGGTCTGCACACGGTCGGCGAGTCCGAGGCGCTCGGCCCGTGCGCGGGCGCGTTCGAGGAGCGGCGGCGCGGCGTCGACGGCGACGACGTCCGCATACGGGAACGTCTGGGCGAGCAGCGTGGTCAGCACGCCCGGGCCGCTGCCGACGTCCAGGATGCGGCGCACCGTGGCGGGCGGCGTGAGTTCGCCGAGCCAGGCCGCGGCCTGCCGGTAGAGGGGGATGCCCAGTTCGGCGCCGCGCTCGAGCATCGGGGCCATCTCGGCCCAGTCGATCCGGGTGGTGTCGTGGTGGTTACGGGTCATGGGCTCAGGGTTGCGCGGAGCCGGGGTCAGCGCGACCGTTGTTGCGGTTCCGGCAAACCCTGGCCGGATGCGACCGGTCGGCGGCTTCCGGTCCGGTGCTCCTGCGGGCTGATGCCGCGTACCCGCTTGAAGGCCGCGCTGAGGGCGAACGCGCCGCTGTAGCCCACCTTCCTGGCCACGGCGTCCACGGTGGCGTCGGTCTCGCGGAGCAGGTCGGCGGCGATCGCGAGCCGCCAGCCGGTGAGGTACGCCATCGGGGGCTCGCCGACCAGTTCGGTGAACCTGCGGGCCAGCCCGGCGCGGGACACGCCGCTTGCGGCCGCGAGCGAGGCCACGGTCCACGGGTGGGCCGGATCGTCCTGGAGGAGCCGCAGGGCGCGGCCCACGACCGGGTCGCCCAGCGCCCGGTACCAGGCCGGGGCCCGGGCGTCGGGCCGGGAGAACCAGGCGCGCAGGGCGGCGATCAGCAGCAGGTCCAGGATGCGGTCGAGTACCACGCTCTGGCCGGGCTCGTCGCGGCTGATCGCCTCGTCGAGGACCGGCAGCAGCGGGCACGACCAGGAGTCGCCCGGCAGCCACAGCAGTTCCGGCAGCGCGTCCAGCAGGCGTCCGCCCACTTCCCCGGGCATCTGGTAGGCGCCGATCAGCATGCTCGCAGGGCCGTCGGGGGCGTTGCCCCAGGTGCGCACTCCCAGGTCCATGGACGTGGCGAGCGGTTCCCCCCGGAGCGTATGGCAGCTTCCGCCGGGCCCGATGACCGCCCGCGGCGGGGTGTCCGGTGCGTCGGCGACGGTGTACGGGGCCGGTCCGCGGGCGATGGCCAGATCGCCGGGGCGCAGCAGGACGGGGGAGCCTGTGTCGGGGACCACCCAGGCCTCGCCGCGGTCCACGCACATCAGACAGAGCGGCGCGTGGTCCTCGACCCGCACGGACCAGGGCGGGGCCATGACCATGCGCAGCAGAAACGCGCCCCGGGCCCGGGGACCGTCGAGCAGTCCGGCGAGTGCGTCCATGACCGCCATCGTAGACGTACGCGTATGGAACCGAGCCTGTGGAGCATGGAGAGTCCAGGCGCGCCGACGGAACCTGGGGGCATGACAGAGAATCTGACACAGATGCAGAACACCACGGCGCTGGTGACCGCGGCGACGGGGAAGACCGGCCGCCGGGTGACGGACCGGCTCAGGGCGCTCGGGCTCACGGTGCGGGCCGGATCGCGCCGCGGTGAGGTCCGCTTCGACTGGGAGGACGACTCCACATGGGCGGCGGCGCTGCGGGGCGCGGACGCCGCCTATGTCGCCTACTACCCGGATCTCGCCGCCCCCGGCGCGGACGGGGCGATGCGGACCTTCGGACGGCTGGCGGAGCGGGCCGGGGTGGACCGGCTGGTGCTGCTCTCGGGCCGGGGCGAGCCGGAGGCGGCCGCGGCGGAGTCCGCGCTGCGGGAGTCGGGGGTGCCGCTGACCGTGGTGCGGGGCAGCTTCTTCGCGCAGAACTTCAGCGAGGGGCTGATGTACGAGGGGGTGCGAGCGGGCGAGTTCGCCTTCCCGGCCGGGGAGGCGGCCGAGCCGTTCGTGGACGCCGACGATCTGGCGGATGTGGTGGTCGCGGCGCTCACCGGGGATGCGTTCGCGGGCGAGACCCTGGAGCTGACGGGGCCTCGGCTGGTCGGCTTCGCCGAGGCCGCGGAGGAGTTGGCCCGCGCGACGGGCCGCACGGTGCGGTATCGGCCGGTGTCCGGTGAGGAGTACGCGGCCGTGCTCGGGGGGTACGGCTTCCCGGAGGCGGAGGCCCGTTGGGTCGCGGACCTGTTCACCTCGCTCCTGGACGGGCACAACGCGTCCCTGACGAACGATGTGAAGCGGGTGCTGGGCCGTGAGCCGAAGGACTTCACGGCGTTCGCGGAGGATGCGGCACGCGCGGGCGCCTGGAGCGTGTGAACCCTGTGCAGCGGGGGTCGCGCCCTGTTCCCTGCGGGGGCGGGTGGGGCGCGGCCGCCGCGGGGGCGCGTCTCAGGCCCGGCTTCCGCGCCCCCGGGGCCGGCGCGGCCCGGCGGCGGGGCCGCT
>NZ_JARWBG010000091.1:0-15867 GCF_029846775.1 Streptomyces chengmaiensis | reverse complement strand
GGACCGGTCTCCCTGATCAGCACCCGGGTGGCGGTCCGATGAACCTGGGACTCGACGGCCGGCGCGTGCTCATCACCGGGGCTGCCAGCGGGATCGGCGCGTCCACGGCGCTGGCCTTCGCGGCCGAGGGCGCCAGGCTCGGCCTGGTGGGCTGTCAGGGGCGGGTCGGTTGCGCCGTTGAGAGGCTGCCGTTGGTGATCGACCGCTGGTGACAGCGCTCCAGTTCTCCGGTGACATGTTCCCGGATCGGCCGGTGTCGTCTTTTCCGAACCTCACATCACCGGCTGGCCGAAGCCGATCGCCCAACCGGCGTCCTCAGCCGCCTGTGATCAGCCAAGCCTCAGCCAGGCGCGAGCGGCGGCACAAGACCGCCTCACGCCATACCCTGCTGTCCGCTTCGAGCCCACTGAACGGCGCAATAGGGTGTGCCGTCCTGCCACATGAGAAGAAGGGCCCGACCTTGAAGACCGCTGGTCCCAACCCCGAACTTCCTCGTATCGCGGTAGGAGTCGCCACCAACGTCTACGCCATCGCAGCGATAGGCACATCCATGGTCAAGATCGGAGCCAGCTCCAACCCGGCCGGGAGAGTCACGGCGTTCCAGATCGGCTGCCCGCTGGAACTGCGCCTGCTAGGCAACTGGTGGGGCGGGTCCCTCGTGGAGAACTACCTACACCACGCCTTCGCCACCAAGAGGGTTCGCGGCGAGTGGTTCGACTTCAAAGACGAAGACCCGCTGCCCTTGATCGAAGCAACGGTGGAGAAGGCAGTCCGCTACATTGCCCGCCAGCCACCGAAGATGATCAGATGCTGAGCCCGGATCAGGTACAGACGCGAAACATCCGCTCCTGATCCGCCCGGCACCGCTCCCTCGGGCTCCGCCGACGCGGCGACCCAGGCCGCCTGCCGTCAGGACAGTCCGCCCGCCGATGACGAAGGGATCGTCCGGATCCCACTCAGCATGGTGGAGCAGATCAGGAGGGCGTGCGATGCCGCAGAGGCCGCCAGTGCCCAGCTTTGAGGACCTGCTCGACTCCGCCCAGACGCATGCCCTGCACCTGGAGCTCCGCGACGTCTACGCCGTGGGGGGAGGAGCGGGAGGTCTACGACACCTTCCTGCGTGACGGGAGCGTGCCCGCGGACGACTCGGAGTACTGGAGCGGGTGGCTGCCGCTGGTGGAGAGGACCGTCGCCCGCGGAGTGAAGGTCCGCCGCGCCCGGGTCGTCTCCGAGCCCGTCACCGACTACATCCGGTTCGAGCACGCCATTGCCGACGCCAACTGCCGCGCCGGCGAACAGGTCCGCTGGCTGCCCCGCCGCCGCGCCTCGACCCTCGCCCTGCCGGGCAACGACTTCTGGCTCATCGACGACCGGATCGTGCGCTGGAACCTGTTCTCCGGCGACGGCCAGGCCCTCGAGCCCGACCACACCGACGACCCCGCCGCGGTCAAGCTGTGCGCCGAGGCGTTCCGCGCCGTGTGGGACCTGGCCACCGACCACGCCGACTACCGCATCTGACGGAAGCACACCCAAGGGCCGCCATCTCATGACGAGCGCCTCTCCATCGTCCAGCGCTCAGGGGGCCCGTGAGGCGCTCGCCGTGCGGCTCTCGCACCTGCGCAAGGACGCCGGCCTCACCGGAAAGGAGCTCTCCGCCCGGTGCGGCTGGCATCCCGCGAAGACCACCCGCATCCAAAAGGGCGCGGTCCTGCCCTCCGACGCGGACATCCGTACCTGGTGCGCGGCGTGCGGCGCGGACGACCAGGCCTCCGACCTCATCGCCACCGCCCGCGCGGTCGACTCGATGTACATGGAGTGGTGCCGCCTGCACCGCAACGGAATGCACCAGGTCCAAGAGGACTGGTACGCCCTGCACGAGCAGACCCGCCACTGCCGGGTCTACGTCTCCAACGTGCCCCCGGGCTTCCTACAGACGCCGGCCTTCGCGACCGCCCTCATGGAGCAGATCACCCGCTTCCAGGGCACCCTGACGACGTTGCCGAAGCCGTCGCCGCCCGCGTCGCCCGCTCCCGCTTCCTCTACGAGGGCGGCCACCGCTACGTCGTCCTCCTCGAGGAATCCGTCCTGCGCTACCGCACCGCCGGCCCCGAGGCGATGCGCGGGCAGCTCCGTCACCTCCTGGCGGTGATGCCGCTCGCCTCCGTCTCGCTCGGGATCATCCCGTTCACCGCGCGCCGCACCGTGTGGCCCCTGGAAGCGTTCTACGTCCACGACGACACCGTGGCCGTGGTGGAGACCCTGACGGCGGGGATCAAGGTGACGCAGCCGCGCGAGGTCGCCGACTACGCCAAGGCGTTCGCCGGCCTCGGAGAGATGGCCGTCTACGGCGACACGGCCCGCGCCCTCATCCGGGCCGCGATCGACGCCCTGGAGTGAAGTTCCGCAATTACCCGCAATTTCGTTCGACGCTACGGAGGCGGCGGCCTCCGTAGCGTCGAACGACACCGACGCGACGCACCAGCACACGGAGGAGAGAAACTCGAATCGTGTGCAGGCGGCCTGGTACGCCGTGTCATCGGGCTCGATGACCTGCAGCGGCTCTCGTGACGTGCCGAGATCGAAGGAGCGGCACGGCGCACCTCCCCACGGGCACAGTCGTGCGTGCAGTGCCTGCACGACGCCGAACTCGACGCGGCAAGGACGGCTCACAGGTCAGCCTGAGCGCGTCCCTACTGCGCCCGGGTGACGGTGGGCCAGGCGGCGGGGACGCGGCGCCTTCCGCGGAGCCCGGCAGGTGCATGCTGAAGGCCCTGTTGCACCAGTGTTGAGGTGATCGGTGACCAGCTCGGCCGTGGCGGCGTTCCGCCACATGGAAGGGTTCTACGCTCCGTCTTCCACAGGCCTGCCCAGGAGTGTGCAGGAGAGCTTCTCTGCCCTCGACTTCGAGGTACGCTTCCTGGCCCTCCTAGCGGCCTCGACGCTGCGCGCGATCGGCCTTGACAGCACCAGCATCGGCAGGTCGCCCGGGCTGGGGCAGTGGATTTCCGACCTCCGCGACCTGCGTTGGCGCCTGAAAGACACTGCCCCCGGCACCACTGGGCACTGTGTGAGGGACGCCGTGGATAAGACGCTGGCTCGCTACGAGCAGGGTGTTCCCTCGGCACCCCCCGAGTTTCGGGCGCTCAAGCCCCTCCGTGACCACGTGAGTCACGGAGGGGCGATCCCGCAGGAACTGTCCCCCGACGTGGACGCGCTGGTTCGGGAGATCTCCGGCATCATTGTGGGATTCCTGTCGGAGGCGACGGTGACCCTGACGAATGACGGAAGCCCGGAGTCATGCCCAGTGTTCACCTGGGACGACACCGAGGTGCCGCTGTGGCCCTTCATGTATGTCAAGCCGGACGGCAGCTGGCACGTGTACTCCAACTTCACCGGGGATAAACCGTCCTTCCTCGCCTTCGGTGCCTCGAGCTATCGCTCCAGCCCGGACAGCACGTCCCTCATCGACGCGTTGCATGGGCTCCTGAAACGTAAGAGGACGCCGGAGGATCCACTGGAACTCTTTCGGAAGGAAGTGGAGAACGACCTCAGGGCGTTCGCCGATGTCATCTGCGAGCATCCGCAGTATTTCGAGCATAAACATGGGTTCGGGTACGAGTGGGGAAAGTCGGTTAGCGAGGGAACCCAGCTACGCAGGGACTACTTCCGCCTCGGTGGCGATGGCCCTGAGTGGAAAAGTGAGGACGGATGGACTCCCTACCGCGCGTATCTACGCGAACTGGCCAACTGGCCCATCATCGCCAGTCGGTTGCACTTCAAATTGAAAGAGTTCGAGAAGCAGTTCGCCGAGGAGGAAGCCAAGCAGCTTGGCTGGAAAGCTGACGTCAGTGCCCATCGGGAAGCGCACGTCTTGGTGACCGAGTACGACGGCGAGAATCCTCAGAAGCAGAAGTTCTCCGAACTCATTGACGGTGTTGACGAGGACCTCGGAATTGAGAAGGGGCAGACCCAGGTCGTCTTCGTGAATGGCGAGGCTGGGATCGGGAAGACCCGCGCCATGGTCGAGGCCGCGAGAGACCGAGCGCGGGAAGTTGAACAGAACCACGGCAACGAGCGAGGTGGCCGCCCTCTCTTTCTGTACGTCAGATCAACAGGACGCGTCCTGGATGACCTGGATGCGGCAGTCAACGACGCAGTCGCCCTCACCCAGAACCTCACCGAGACGCGCGTCAAGGCCCTGTGCAGGAACGGGCTGATCGCCCTCCTTATCGACGGCTTTGACGAGTTGCTCGGTGGGGCGGCGTACAGCGATGCGGTCGACTCACTGCAAGACTGGCTCGACGCCCTCGGCGGGCGCGGAGTGATGGTTGTCTCGGCACGTTCCTCCTATTACATGAACCAGTACCGCTCGAGCGTTCAGCGGGCTAACAGGACCGGAAACGCGGCCGTTCGCCACAGGATCGCGGAGGTGCAGCCCTGGAGTTCGGATGACATCTTGTCCTTCCTACGCGACTACGGTCTGTCTGCCTCTCACTTCGAACGTTTGCCTGATCGAGATAAGGAGCTGCTCGGACTCCCGTTTTTCGCCCGGGCCTTCGCCGAAATGTGCCGATCGGGAGAGTATGAGGAGTCCGGCGAGGAGTCCTCGTCCTTGACTGAGCAGCTCCTGAACCACTACATCGTGCGGGAGGAGCGCAAGCTCGCTTACACGGCGAACGGTGACTCAGGGCTCCTCGACCGAAGTGAACTGCGACGGACGTTCGAGTACGTCGCGGAGATGATGGTGGATAGTCATGAGCGCGAGATTGACTCCGGCGATCTAGAGTTGGCCGCTGCGTTTGCTCTGGGGCTGTCCGATGTCAAGGATCTGGACGACCGCAGCGGTCTGCGGGAGCGTCTCCAGGTGCTCTGCGGGCTGACATCCGAGTCGGGCGCCCTTGGGCCCACCCGATTCCGATTTCAGCACGAGGTGTTCTTCGATAACTTCCTAGCTGGTATGGCTACACGCCACCTCCAGGGGCAACGCGTTGATGCGTTCTACCGGCTCTTGGGCAAGGCGGAATGGCGTGCGGCCACCGTGGACGGCGTGGTCGCGGGGGTTGACGCCGCATGCGTCACGAACGCGTTGGCTGGCTTCCCTAACGAGACACAGAGGCACGGTGACTCCCACGACACTGTGGCGGCTACCAACCTAGGAGCCATGTGGGCAGCGGTGATCCGGGCCACCGGGAGCATGCCCGGCAGTCCGATCGTCGGTGCAACGTTCGCCGATCCGCTCGATCTGGGAGAAATCCGCGTGGCCGACGCCAAACTAGTCGGCTGCCAGCTGGAATCGCTGTTCCTCCCATCGAGTGGCAGCTGGCAGCTCAGGCTCGAAGGGGCCAGTGTCAAGAAGATTACGGTCGGCGAGGGGCAGACGGACCTCAGAGGACTGTCTGGCGTGCGGCACGAGGATCTCGTGGAACTCTTGTTCCCCTCGGGCAGCTACTACGACCGCCGACCGGACATTCTCACGGCACTGCTCGAGCACGGTGCCGCGGTCATTGATGCACCCGAGCAGTTCGACGTCGAGGTCCCGGTGCGGGTGGAGGCGGCCCGGCACTATCTGAGGCACTTGCTGGAGTACGCTCAGTCGACGCTGGTCTTGACGGCCAACCGTCAGCCTGACGATCAGCGGCTGAGGTGGACGCAGGCGTACGAGGGCGAGTGGAAGCCCTTCGTCGACAACTTGCTGGACGCTGACCTTGCACGACTTGAAAATATCTCCGCGAGCGGGAGCAGGAAAGTCCGGCTCAGGCTGAAGGCCGGCTCCAAGAACATCCTCAACGAAGCGTCAAGGGACTCACACGTCCGCAGGTTCTGGGAGGCAGTGAAGGAGCAGGAGCACTGAATGGCAGAGTGTCCTGCGCGGTCGTCAGCAGCGTGAATCACCGTTCGGCCGCGCCAGCAGGACCTGGTGGGGGTGGAGCGGACGTGGAAGCGCGGGCGGGCAGCCAGCTGGATGGCCGTTGTCTTGTCGGTTTCGCAGATCAGGTGGACGTCCAGCGCATGCCGATGGCGGATAGCTGTTCGATTCGCTCCGGGGGCAGCGTCGCGGCCCGGCTCCGCTGGTTCCCGATCCACGCCCCGAGCCGGAGCTCCCGCTCCTCCTGGTCCTCGCCCAGGACGATGCGTTCGACGTGCTTGAGCGGGACCTGGAGGTGTCCTTCGCGTTCGTAGAACTGCTTGGCGGCCTGGTAGTTCAGCGCCCATTTGTCGGCTTGTGTACGGCGCGGGGGCGGTTTCTCGTCCTCGGTCGCGGGGGTGATTCCGAGGACTTGTTCGCACATCCACTGCTGCACGGTCGTGAGCTTGTCCCAGCCGAGCCGCTGCGCCCGTACCCATCGTCCGAGGTCTTCGCCCTGGTGCACGACGTTGCCGGGCTCGGTCGGCAGCTCGCCGCCGGCGGCACGCTCCGAGCTGCGCCACCTCGCCCGCGCCCACGGAGCCGTCCAAGCCGCGTGACCGGTCGTCTTCTTGCGGCCAGGAGCACGAGGTTGCGGCAAGGGTTGCGCATATCTGTTGCGCTGAGGGTTGCGCCAAGAGTTGCGCTAGTGCTCTGACCGGGAAGGTTCGCCGGGGTCAGCTCGATCAGTCCGATCGTGCTGCTTCCCACCTCCATGAGTTTTGGCGAGGGAGGCCGTCGAGTTCTCCGCGGCCGGTGCACCAGAGGAGTACCCGGGTGGGGTCTCCGGGCGGGGCGGCGGGGAAGAGCCGGTTGAGTACTGCTGCGCTCAGCGGTGCTGGTGGCAGCCAGTGCACGGACAGTCCCTGCGTGATGTCGTAGGTGTGCAGCAGGGTTTCGGCGACGCCCATCGCCGCGAACCCTTCGGGGTCGCACGGGCCCCAGTGCCAGGCCCTCAGGGTCGGGGTGGCTGTGGCCAGGGCGCTGCTGAGCAGTCCGCCGCAGGCGTTGACGGCCTGGAGTACTTCGGCCGGCGAGGCGGTGGGGCGAACGTTCAGGTCGATGGGAAGGTAGGCGTCGTCGGGTTGAGCTGCCAGCTGCCCTGCGTAGGCCAGCAGGTCGTGGCCGATGTGGGCTGCTGTTTGCCAGCAGGTCCATTCGAGCGGCCCCGCCGGCACCGTCCAGTCCTCGGCGGTACGGGGCCGAGCACCCGCAGCATCTCTGCCACGGCGGCGTCGACGTCCTGATGGTCCATGCAGAGCTCCTCGCGGTCCGTGTGGTGGGACTGGGCTGTGCCGGCTGTCGATCCTTCACGCCGCCGGGCTTCTGGCACGTCCGCCCCAGCGGATGCCCTTCTCGCTGCGGATGCGGGCGCGTTCTCGGCGTTGTGCGGCGAGTACGTCGGGGTGGCGGGCGTTGGCGTTGCGCCAGCGCAGGTAGCGGTGCAGGGCCCGGGTCTGCGCGGGGTGACTGCGATGGTGGGAGTTGGCCAGGGTGAACTGCCGCAGCGGTCCGAAGTGGGCCTCGATCGGGTTGGCCCAGGAGGCGTAGGTTCGGGGTGAAGCACAGCTCGACCTTGTTCTTCTTCGCCCAGCGGCGAATGTCCGCGCCGGTGTGGGCGGAGAGGTTGTCCAAGATGATGTAGATCGGGGCGCCGTCGGGTCGGGCGGCGCGGATCGACTTCAGCGCCGCCAGGGTGTTGGCGGTGCCTTTGCGACGGCGGTTGACGCCCCACAGACGGTCGTCGCCGACGGAGTAGCAGCCGTGGAAGTAGGTGACACCGTGGGTGCGGCGGTAGGTCGCCGGCAGCCGGCCGGGCTTGCCCTGCATCGCCCAGCAGGAGCCCGCGGTGGGCCGGATCCCCAAGGGTCCGAACTCGTCGAAGGCGAAGACCCGGTCGGGGAAGCGGTCCAGCACCTGCTCGATCCGGTCGAGCTTGGCGTCGCGATCGGGGTCGGGCGATTCCTTCCAGGTCTTGGTGCGCTGGAAGGTGATGTCGTGGCGCCGGAGCAGGCACCGTAAGGCTTCCCGGCCGATGCGGATGACACGTCCGTGCACTTTCCGCAGGTAGGCGGCGAGTTTCCGGATCGACCAACGGGTGAAGGGCTGACCGAGCCTGGTGGGGCGAGTGGTGGCCGTCCGGATGACGAAGTCCTCGTCGTCAGGGGTGAGCAGGCGGGGACGGCCTCCCGCCCACTGAGGGTCCAGACAGGCCAGACCGATCTCGTTGAACCGGTGGATCACATCGCGCACGGTGTCCTCGTCGGCCTGCACCAGCTGGGCGATCACCGGCACACGGTTCCCGCCCGCCGAGGCCAGCAGCATCATCGCGCGCCGATAGCGCACAGAACTCGTGCTGCCCCGGCGCACGATCTGCTGCAGCTTCTGCCCCTCCTGGTCGGTCAGTCTCCGTACACGGACAGGCTCAGCCACCGCGCCTCCAGCGGTCGAATGGACGTCACCGCACATCCAACCGTCGCGACCACCAACCCGGCGAACCTACGCGGTCACAGCACTAGGAGGAGGGGCGGCGGAGCCAGCGGGTGATGGCAGGCCAGCCGGATCCGTACCTCTTCGTCATCGTCCAGCGCCAGTGTCCCGACGAGCTCTGCGGGCAGGCCGAGCCAGCTCGCCGCAACCCGGCGGAGCACCGGTTCCTCGGACGCCGCGCAGGTGGCGTACCAGTCGGGCGACGGCTCGGTGGCTGGCTTCGTGATCGGACAGGTGCAGTCGGGACCGTGCCCGATGACCCTGTGGACCGCCTGGAATTCGGCCCAGGTACGGATGGAGGGCTGGAGGCGGGCACGCATCCGCACGTCCTCGTCCGGATCCTGCCTCAGCTCCGCCGCCTCCGGTCCCAGGTCGGGCCGGGTGGCGATCAGCCTGCAGATCTCTGCATCGGGGTGGCGGGCGAGCCGGGCGAGGGCGTCGGCCGGTGTATGGCGGTTCCGGGCCAGCGGGTGCACCGCATCGTCCGCGAAGCACTGCTCGACGACCGCAGGTGACAGGGCACAGGTGCCGAGCACGAACGACGTGCTGCGTGATCCGATGGATGGCAGGTCGGCCTCCACCGCCTCCGGGTCCAGCTCCCGGCTGACCTTCCTGGCTGCTTCCCGTACGGCGGGGTCGGGGTCATCGAGCAGGGCCTTGCGCTGCACTGCGGTGAGCGACTGCCACTGAGAGGTGGCGTACAGACGGAGTACGGGGTGGTCGTGACCGGCCATGACCCGCGGGAAAGACGGAGGGATCTGCCGGGAGGACCAGAGCTCCCCGACGAGTTCCTGTTTGGTGACCCTGCCGTCCTCGCCTCCGTCCTGGGCGGTCAGGAGGGTGACGAGGATGTCGTCCGGCAGGGGCCGGACCCACCGGGGCTGGGGCCGGGTGCCGCCGGCGAGCTGCGCACGGACGAGTCCCGAGGGGTCCGATGCCAGGGGAGCGAGTCGTGCGGGGTCGACGTGCCGGTTGCCGGCGAGGGCGCGGCGGATCCGCCTGGCCGGGTGGCGGAGGGCTGCGTCGGTGACGGCGCCGGGAAGGTCGCGGCCCTCGCACATCAGCAAGCCGGCCTCGCCAGCCGCTTCGTCCAGGAGACGGATCAGTACGTCGGCGGGTGCCGCCGTGTTGAAGGCGATGTCGCGCAGCCACAGTTCACGGAGAGAGTCGGACACCACGTCATCCTGCCACCGTGCCAGAGCCTAGCTCGTCGTTCCTCAGCAGATCAGATGGTGCTGCGGGCGCACATCACGGCGATGGATGTGAACATGTCGAAGATGTTTGAGGCTGTATTGGGGCAGGGCCCCTGGGGCGCAGCCGGGTCGGTCGGGGAGTCCGCTGCGGTGACGCTGCGACATGGAACTCGGCGTTGTCGACGGGGGGTGTAGGCCACTTCAAGCAGGTCACTCGCGGCCAGTTCGCATCGGTCCGAATGCCCGGCGGTGCCAGATGGGTGCCGCCGGGCCGGTTGAGTCGGACTTCCTTGCTCGCAGGTGATGTAGGGTCCGCGACCTGATGCGCACAGCTTCCATCAGAAACGCCTGAATCCGGTCGGCGTGCGCACTGGCCATGTCTGTGGATACTGCCCAATCGCCGATGCCGTCAGACGGGAACGAACACAGAGGATGCACACTCATGTGATCGGCTTGGCCCGCTCCTTTTGAACGTCCGGCGCGCCGGTCACGCTCCACGCTGTGCCACCTCGCGCCGGGCGCGCCCAGGGCACGCCCGGCGACCGAGCCGTGCCTGGGCCGAAATGTTGCGCCCGATCCACCCGAGCGCGAGCCTGAGAAGAAGGCTGGTACAAAGACCTTGTTTGGGTCACGTTGCGTTGCTAACGCGCGACCTCGAGGTCGCCGACATCCTGAGCCACGACATCTGCAGCGGACGCCGACGCATGTGGCTCGGCCTTGGGTTCGGCGCGGGCCGGGCTGCCTGCCAAGGACCTCTGCGGCTTCAACACCCGTGCTGACGAAGGCCGTCGAGGGGGCGGCCGACACGGACCCCGATCACACCACCAAGTACATGCGTGCACCCGGGCGGCGTCCGGCCCCCCTCACGCGGTCCTCGGTGGTCGGCTGGTAGGCGCCCGAGGTTGCTCTACGTCGGACAAGTAGAACTGATGTCCCATACGGCCGCTGTCTTATCGATGCTGCCAGTGGCCAACCGGGTGCCGTCGCCATTGAACTCCATGCCCCACACCATGTCCTTGTGCGCCACTTCGATCAGCCGCTGACCGGTGGCGGCATCCCAGACTGCCGCGGTCTTCCCATGACCCGTGGCCAGGCGAGTGCCGTCCGGGCTGAAGGCCACGGCGCCTGCATTGTTGCCCCTCTGCGGAATGTGGTGCAGGCGTTCGCCGGAGGTGACGTCCCAGACCGCTAGGGAATCCTCGGAAAAGGTCGCGAGGCGAGCGCCATCGGCGCTGAACGCCAGACCGTGGGGGGTGGCAGTGTCGTGGTGTAGGAGCATGAGGCGGTTGCCGGTGCCGGCGTCCCACAGCAGTGCCGCGCGTACGCTGCCGGTGGCCAGGCGAGTGCCGTCCGGACCGAATGCGACGCAGGAAACCGAGTCTTCCCCATGCTTAGGGAACTCGAGTAGCTGCCGACCGGTGGCAGCGTCCCACAGCAACACGGTGCCCAACTGCGGAACGGTGGCCAGGCGAGTGCTGTCCGGGCTGAACGCCAGATGCTCTACCGTGCGGCCGTGGGCGATCTGCAGCAGTCGTTCACCTGTGTCCGCGTCCCACACGACCGCTGTGCGCTCGCCGAGCGTTGCGGTGGCCAGGCGGGTGCCGTCCGGGCTGAACGCCATGTCCTTCAGGGAGTCCAGCAACCAGTCACCGATTTTCTGCCGCCACAGAAGCTCTGAGCTGTTGGCGTCGCGTAAGTCCCAGACGCCAACACGGCGACTGGATCCCGTCGCCAAGCGTGTGCCGTCGGGGCTGAAAGCCACCCGTGTTGTCCACTGTCCGACCTCAATCCTGCGTGGCGCCACCGGTTGCAGGACGGGTGGGGGAGGTGTTGGGGTCACTGCGGACCGAGAGAGCAGATCGGCAGCGATGATCTTCGTAGCAGGCTCGGTGGGCACAGAGGCCACGTCGGCGCTACGGGTGCTGACGGCGGTGGCCACGGCCGCAGGCAACCAGGCGGCGGTGGCCAGCACTGACGTGACGTCATCGCCCAGTCGCGCCGCCTTGGCAAGCCGGTCTAACAGCGCAGCGACTGTGGGTCGGTGCGCGGGCACCTTGGCAAGGCAGCTCCTCACAAACTCCTGCAAAGCTGCTGGAAGCTGATGCAAGACGGGTTCTTCATAGACGGCCCGGAAGTTCACTGCATGTGGGAGTCCGGACCCAAAGGGACCAGCCCCTGTCGCCGCGAAAGTCAGCACCGAACCCAACGAAAACACGTCGCTGGCCGGACCGACAGCGCCTCCAGTCACCTGCTCAGGCGACATGTACCCCGGTGTTCCGATGGCCATCCCGGTGTGGGTCAAAGCACTCGCCTCAGCGGCGCACGAGATACCGAAGTCGATCACTCGCGGGCCATCGGCGGCCAACAGCACGTTCGACGGTTTCAGATCCCGATGGATCACCCCGGCACTGTGAATGGCTTCCAACGCCTCAGCCAAACCCGCGCCCAGAGCCATCGCGGACTCCTCGGCCCATGCCCCATGGACACGCACCGCCTCCTCCAGTGACATCCCTGGAACATACGCCGTTGCGAGCCACGCCGGGGACTTCTCGACTTCTGCATCCACCACCGCTGCGGTAAAGAAGCCGGCCACCCGGCGAACTGCCGCGATCTCCCTGGCGAACCGGCGCCGGAAGTGGGGGTCCTCTGCCAGTTCGGCGCGAATCACCTTCACAGCAACCGCCCGGCCACTCGTTGAACGTCCCAGATACACGCGGCCCATGCCGCCAGCGCCGAGCCGCGCCATTATCCGATAGCGCCCCACCTGCCTTGGGTCCTCTGGCTCCAGGCCTTCGAACGCTCCCACTCCACGCCCCCCATCCCGCCGCGGCCACCCATTGTCCTCGCCCACCGTTATGCAGCACAGCCGTTCGGTCCTGCATTCACCCGTCCAGGGGATGCATGGGAGGGCATAGCCGCCAGCCAGCCGGTCGGCCCCACCCCGGAATCTCTGGTGGTCACGCCCGTGCCGAGGCGTTCGACCTTGGCCGACGCTGCCGTTGTCGTTGTCGTTGTCGTTGTCGTTGTCGTACCAGGCTGTCATCCTCCACGGTTGCGCCATGCTCTCCCGGCGAGGTCACAACGAGATAACAATGATGGGGCCGTGCTGAGACAGTCCCCAGCCCCGAACTCTGCCGTCGAACCGTTCTCATTGGCGGGGCAACTGAGACAGTTCGGGGCCTGAGACAGCCGAACTGTTCCTATTGATGAGAAACTCTTGCGGTTCTGCCTCTCGCGATGCGTCGCCGCAGGTCAGCGGCTTGCGCGATGGAAGTCGAAGAGTTTCCCATCAATAGAGGTGAGGGAACGGATCAGTCGCGGTCTTCCTGCAACTTCAGCATCTCGAAGAACCCCCCCGCCTGGTCGATCAGCTCGTCATACGTGCCCATCTCAGAGATTCGGCCCTGGTCGAGGACGATGATCCGGTCGGCGAGGCGGGTGTTGGCCAGTCGATGGGTGATGAACACGGTCGCCCGGCCGTCGGCGAGGGCCTTCAGGCGGGTGTAGATCCGGTGTTCGGCGCGGGCGTCGAGCGCGGCGGTCGGCTCGTCCATCACCAGCACGGGGGCGTCACGGTGGAAGGCGCGAGCGACCGCGATGCGCTGCCACTGCCCGCCGGAGAGGTCGTGCCCTCCCCACCAGGAGCGGGCCAACGATGTGTCCAGCCCGTGCGGGAGGGCGGCGATAACGCTGTCGGCGCCGGCGGCATCGGCAGCAGCGTGTACGGCGGTGTCGCCGTCGGGGCGGGGCTGACCGAGGGTGATGTTCTCGCGGGCGGCCAGCGGCCAGCGCGTGTAGTCCTGCGGCACGAGCGCGACCTGGGCGAGTACCCCGGCCGGGTCGGCGTCCGTCAGGTCCACCCCGTCCCACCGCACCGAACCGCTGGTGGGGAGGAACAGGCCGGTCAGGATCCGGGCGAGGGTGCTCTTGCCGGCGCCGTTCTCGCCGACCAAGGCGATGACTTCGCCGCGCTTGAGGTCCAGGTCGATGTCGTCGAGCGCGGGGGTGTCGGCACCGGGGTAAGTGAAGGAGACACTCTGGGCGGTGATGACCTGCGGCCCGTCCTCGGCGACGGCAGCCGTGCCGCGTCGGGCCGTCCACGGCTTGGCCACGGTGAGGAAGCGGGCCCAGTCGTCCAGGGACAGCGAGGTGCGGAACAGCCTCGCCCCGGCCCTCACCGTCGTGGCGAGCGCCACCCCGGAGGTCCGCACCGCCAGGGCCGCGGTCCCCGCGACGGCGAGCTCCATGCGGCCGGTTGCCACCAGGAGCACGAGCACGCCCCAGGTCGCGGCGGTGCCCACCGCGGTGAGCGCGTCGCCGATGCCCTGGACCGCCAGGGCCTTGCGGGTGGCCTTGAGCTGTTCGGCCTCTAGGCGGCCGGAGACGATCCGGTACTGGCGGATCAGGAACCCGGCCATGGTGCCCGCGCGGACCTCATCAGCGGTGTTCCGCTCGGTGGTGTACGAGCGGAAGACGTTGCGCAGGCGGGAATCGGCGAGATTGCGGTGATGCGCGGTGTGCTCGATCCGCGCCCCCCGCACGGCGCCCCACGCGCACGGCACGACGGACAGGACCAGCAGGGGGAGCATCACGGGGTGCAGGACGGTAACGACGGTCGCCGCGGCGGCCATCTGGGCGGCGGCGGAGGTGAGGAGCTGGGCGTCGAGGATGAGGTCGCCGGTTTTCTCCGCGCCATCGGATGCGGCGGCGTGGACGTCGGCGAAGTCCGGGTCCTCGTACGCCACCAGCTCGGCGGCCGTCGCCGCGGTGATGACTTCCAAGTCTGCCTCGCGTACGGCCTTCGGCGCGAGCCGGGCCGCAGCGGCGCGGGCGGCGGCGTCGAGCAGGTAGCGCCCGCAGGCGGCGATGGCGAGCACCATCACGGCGGTCAGGTTCTGGCGCAGACCGGCGGCGATGTCGCCGCCGGTGAACACGGCGGCCAGCACGCGGGTGGTGGCCGCGAGCGCGGTCGCGGTGAGTGCGGCGGCGGCGATCTGGCAGCCGAGCAGGGCCAAGACGGCACGGTGGTCGGTGCGCCAGCCGAGGCGGGCCGCCTCGGCGAGGGTGCGGGGCAGACGGCGCGCTATCGCCCACGTGGACAGGTTGACGCTCGCCTCGAAGTGCCGGCCGGAGGCCAGGCGCATCACGGGCGGCTGGCCCGCGCCGGTGACGGGCGGCGAGGTAAGGGAAGAACTCACGCCCCCCATGAGGGAGCCGGACTAGGCGGCCGGGCAACGGGATTGTTCTGCAGGTTCCGCATCGGCCCAGGTCGCCCGGACCAAACGTCAGCCCCACCGCCCGGCTTTCACTCGTTCGAGTGAGGTCGTGGTCCGGGGTGGGGAGGCACTGGCCAGCCCCGGACCACGGCAGCCCAGGGCTGTCTATGGCACGGACAGGACCGGCATCCACGGCCGGTCGACCGCGTCGCCGATGTCCCGGCCGCCGCGCCCTCGGGAACCTCGGCCCACGCATGCGCGGCGTCCGGGAGGAAGCGGGCGCCGAGCACCCAGCGGGCCCGGCGGCCGGTCAGCACAGTCGCAAGGACGGTGGCGAGACTGATCTCCATACAGGCAATGCGGCCCGGCCACCAAGAGGGGATCACCGCCAGCACCGCCGTATAGAGGGCTTCGAGGCGGACCAGGCGCGCGTACGGCAGGCCGTGCAGCAGCCGTACGGCGGCGAACTGCCAGCGCAGCGGCCACCGGCTCATCGCCAGCGACAGGGCGAGCGCGACGGCTGCGGCCAGGCGGTCCCGCCGCGGCGCGGTGGGCCGGGCGGTGGGGACCATGGCCGTCACCGCCGCCACCTCCTCTTTCGCCGGGCCGGGCGGGCGGTGTCGACGAGTACGCCGGTGGTCACCAGCGCGTTGACGAACGCGGTGATCTGCTCGCCGACCTGCTGCGGGTCCTGGCCGGTGGGGACGGCGATCTCGTCGGCGAGTCCGGCGGTGCCGCCTCGGACGGTGACGGCGTGCCAGATCTTCGAGGCCTCCGGATCGAGCATGAGCCATGTACCCCGCCGGATGTCGAGCACCGCCGTGCCATACGGGCCGGTGGCGTGATGGACGTGAGGTGCGGGGGTCAGCACACCGTCACCTCCTTGCCGACCGTCTGGCCGGTCAGCCACCAGCACGTCACGATCAGCTGGTGCAGGTCGGCGATCACCGTGGCGTTCTGGCCCCGGGCCGCTTGCGCGAGCGCGGCGCGGACGGCCGCGGGGTCGATGAACCCGCCGGCCGCGAGCGGACTCGACGCGATCAGCTCGTCGAGCAGGCCCTGG
>NZ_JARWBG010000090.1:0-18202 GCF_029846775.1 Streptomyces chengmaiensis | reverse complement strand
CCGCGGCCTGGCACGGAACCGGGCCCGCGTCGGGGCCGTGGGGCCGGGCGGCCCCGCCGCGGCGTCGGACGCGGTCCGGCGGCACACCTCGGACGGCGGGCACACACGGCGCGGCGGCACACGTGGAGCGCACGGCACACCCGGGACGGCCGGCACACCCTGCGCGGCGGCACACCTGGGCGCGCGGCGCACCCGGGACGGCGGGCCGTCCGGCGCACGAGGGAGGGTCAGCGGGCGGTGGCCCTCCCCCGGACCCGGGGGTCAGCGGGCGGTGACCGACTCGGCGATCTCCGTCGCGAAGCGGGCCGCCGCCGACCGCAGCGCGCCGGTGTCGGGGCCGTGGCTGAGCACTCCGCGGCTGACGTTGGGCACCACGTGGCGCACCGCCGGGCCGAAGACTGCCGGAAGATCCGCCGCGGTCGCCCCCTGCGCTCCGATGCCAGGGGCCAGCAGCGGGCCGTTGATGTCCAGGTCGAAGGACGACAGATCGCCGAGCGTCGCTCCGACGACCGCGCCGAAGGAGCCCATCGGGCTGTCGCCCGCGTTCTCCTCGGCCAGGTGGGCGAGCATGGTCGCCCCGATGGAGCGGCCGTCCTCCCGCACCGCGCGCTGCACCTCGGCGCCTTCGGGGTTGGAGGTGAGGGCCAGGACGAACAATCCGGAGCCGCTGTCCCGCGCCAGGTCGACAGCCGGCTTGAGCGAGCCGTAGCCCAGGTACGGGGAGACCGTCAGCGCGTCCGAGAAGAGCGGTGAGTCCTTCCTGAGATAGGTCTCGGCGTAGGCCGCCATCGTGGAGCCGATGTCTCCGCGCTTGGCGTCCATCAGCACCAGCGCGCCCGCGTGCCTGGCCTCCGCGACGGCCTTCTCCAGCACCGCGACCCCGCGGGAGCCGAACCGCTCGAAGAACGCGGACTGCGGTTTGAGCACGGCTACCCGGTCGGCGAGCGCTTCGACGACCGTGCGGGTGAAGCGCTCCAGGCCGGCGATGTCGTCGTTCAGACCCCAGTCGCTCAGCAGCGAGGCGTGCGGGTCGATGCCGACGCACAGCGGACCGCGGTCGTCCATCGCACGGCGCAGCCGGGCGCCGAAGGGTGCGTCGGGTGCGGTGGTCTCCGCGGCGGTCATGCGGCGGCTTCCTTCCTGGTGTCGGCGCCGACGGCGTCGGCGAGGGTGGCGTACGGGGCGGCCTTGAGCCGCGCGGCGAGGCCCTTGTGGATCGCGCGGGCATAGCCGGGGCCCTCGTAGATGAAGGCGCTGTAGCCCTGGACGAGGGTGGCGCCGGCGAGGATGCGCTGCCAGGCGTCCTCGGCGTTCTCGATGCCCCCGACGCCGACGAGGACGAGGCGGTCGCCCACGCGCACGTAGAGCCTGCGGAGCACCTCGAGGGACCGTTCCTTGAGGGGCGCGCCGGAGAGCCCGCCGGCCTCCTGGACCAGGTCGGGGGCGGACGTCAGCCCCAGGCCGTCGCGGGCGACGGTGGTGTTGGTGGCGATGATGCCGTCCAGCCCGAGCTCGACGGCGAGGTCGGCGACGGCGTCGACGTCCTCGTCCGCGAGGTCCGGGGCGATCTTGACGAGCAGCGGGACGCGGCGGGAGGTGACCGTGCGGTCGGCGGCCTTGCGTACGGCGGTGAGCAGCGGGCGCAGCGACTCGGTCGCCTGGAGGTTGCGCAGTCCGGGCGTGTTGGGCGAGCTGACGTTGACGACGAGGTAGTCGGCATACCGGGCGAGCCGCTCGGTGGAGGTGACGTAGTCGGCGACGGCCTCCGCCTCGGGGACTGCCTTGGTCTTGCCGATGTTGACGCCGACGACGGTCCTGAAGACGGCGTCGCGGCGGGCGAGGCGGTCGGCGACGGCCGCGGAGCCCTCGTTGTTGAAGCCCATTCGGTTGATCAGCGCGCGGTCCGGCACCAGCCGGAAGAGGCGCTTCTTCGGGTTGCCGGGCTGGGGCTGCGCGGTGACCGTGCCGATCTCGACGTGGTCAAAGCCGAGCATCGCCATGCCGTCGATCGCGACGGCGTTCTTGTCGAACCCTGCGGCCAGGCCGAAGGGGCCGTGCATGCGCAGTCCGAGCGCCTCGGTCCGCAGCTCCCTGTAGCGGGGCGCGAGCAGGGCCGCGACAAAGGTCCGCAGCACGGGGACGCGGGCGGCCAGCCGGATCCACCGCATGGCCATGTGGTGGGCCTGCTCGGGGTCCATCCGCCGGAAGACCAGGCGGAAGAAGAGTCTGTACATGAGTCGTGTCCTCGTCGGGGCGGGCCGTGGGCGGCGTCGTGGGGGGGCGCCGGTGGTTTCGGTGCCGGGTTGGGGCGGGGCGGGACGGAGCGGTGGCGGAGGTGTGTCGGGCGGATCTTTCCCCTACCGCGCCCTTTCCCGAAACTGGGGCTCCGCCCCCGTGCCCCCGTGCTGGGCGGCGGGACCGGTGCCCCGGGCCCCGGCGCGGGGCGCGGCGACTTCGCGCCGCAGGCCCAGGTACGGCCTTCGGCCGTGTCCTCAAGCGCCGGACGGGCTTGAGATAGGCCCGCCCGGGCGTTCAATCGCCGACTGAGCGGGAGTTCCGGCCCCGCCGGCGGCGCACTTCAGCCCCGCTGGGGGCACCTCCGTGGGGGTGCCCCCAGAAGGAGTCTGGGGGAGGTAGCTGGGGGGAGATTGAGGCGCAGGAGCCCGCACCATCCAACCCCGCCGACATTGGAAGCACGGGAGCCCGCACACCCAGCCCCGCTGGGGGCACCTCCGTGGGGGTGCCCCCGGACGGAGTCTGGGGGAGGTAGTTGGGGGAGATTGAGGCGCGGGGGTCCGGGGGCGGAGCCCCCGGAAACGGGGCAGGGCGCACCGGGGCCGCCTCAGTCGCGCGCCGCGGTCAGGTGTTCCGCATGTTCCTGGAGCGAGCGGACGCCGACGTCCCCGCGGTTCAGCGCGTCGATGCCCTGCACCGCCGCGGCGAGCGCCTGGACCGTCGTCAGGCAGGGCACGCCGCGGGCGACGGCCGCGGTGCGGATGTCGTAGCCGTCGAGGCGGCCTCCCGTGCCGTACGGGGTGTTGACGATGAGGTCGACCTGTCCGTCGTGGATGAGCTGGACGATGGTCTTCTCGCCTCCCGGGCCCTCGCCTTCGGACTGCTTGCGCACGACGGAGGCGTTGATGCCGTTGCGCTTGAGGACCTCGGCGGTGCCCGAGGTGGCGAACAGATCGAAGCCGTGGGCCACCAGCTCCCGCGCCGGGAAGATCATCGACCGCTTGTCGCGGTTGGCGACGGAGATGAAGGCGCGGCCCTTCGTCGGCAGCGGGCCGTAAGCGCCCGACTGCGACTTGGCGTAGGCGGTGCCGAAGACGGAGTCGATGCCCATGACCTCTCCGGTGGAGCGCATCTCCGGGCCGAGGACGGTGTCGACGCCGCGGCCGTGGATGTCGCGGAAGCGCGACCACGGCATGACGGCCTCCTTGACGGAGATCGGCGCGTCCAGCGGCAGCGTGCCGCCGTCGCCGTTCGCCGGGAGCAGCCCCTCGGCGCGCAGCTCGGAGATGGTCGCGCCCAGCGAGATGCGGGCGGCGGCCTTCGCCAGCGGCACGGCGGTCGCCTTGGAGGTGAAGGGGACGGTGCGGGAGGCGCGGGGGTTGGCTTCCAGCACGTACAGGATGTCGCCGGCCATGGCGAACTGGATGTTGATCAGTCCGCGGACGCCCACGCCCCGGGCGATGGCCTCGGTGGAGGCGCGCAGCCGCTTGACGTCGAATCCGCCGAGGGTGATCGGGGGCAGGGCGCAGGCGGAGTCGCCGGAGTGGATTCCGGCTTCCTCGATGTGCTCCATGACGCCGCCGAGATAGAGCTCGTGCCCGTCGTAGAGGGCGTCGACGTCGATCTCGATGGCGTCGTCGAGGAAGCGGTCGACCAGGACCGGACGGTCCGGGCTGATCTCGGTGGACTCCGCGATGTACGCCGACAGCCGGGCCTCGTCGTACACGATCTCCATGCCGCGGCCGCCCAGGACGTACGAGGGGCGGACGAGGACGGGGTAGCCGATCTCGTCGGCGATGGCCTTGGCCTCGGCGAAGGTGGTGGCGGTGCCGTGCTTGGGTGCGGGCAGCCCGGCCTCGGCGAGGACTCGGCCGAACGCTCCGCGGTCCTCTGCGGCGTGGATGGCCTCCGGGGAGGTGCCGACGACGGGCACGCCGTTGTCCTTGAGCGCCTGGGACAGGCCCAGCGGGGTCTGGCCGCCGAGTTGGACGACGACGCCCGCGATCGGCCCGGCCAGCGATTCCGCGTGGACGATCTCCAGGACGTCCTCCAGGGTGAGCGGCTCGAAGTAGAGCCGGTCGGAGGTGTCGTAGTCGGTGGAGACGGTCTCCGGATTGCAGTTGACCATCACGGTCTCGTATCCGGCGTCGGAGAGAGCGAAGGAGGCGTGGACGCAGGAGTAGTCGAACTCGATGCCCTGGCCGATGCGGTTCGGCCCGGAGCCCAGGATGATCACTGCGGGCTTGTCGCGCGGCGCGACCTCGGTCTCCTCGTCGTAGGAGGAGTAGAAGTACGGGGTCCTGGCGGCGAACTCGGCGGCGCATGTGTCGACCGTCTTGTAGACCGGGCGGATGCCGAGGGCGTGCCGGACCTCGCGGACGACGTCCTCGCGCAGCCCGCGGATCTCGGCGATCTGCGCGTCGGAGAAGCCGTGCCGCTTGGCCTCGCCGAGCAGCTCGGGCTCGAGCTTCTCGACGGCGGCCAGCTCGTCCGCGTACTCCTTGATCAGGAAGAGCTGGTCGACGAACCACGGGTCGATGCGGGTGGCCTCGAACACCTCCTCGGGGGTGGCGCCGGCGCGGATGGCCTGCATGACGGTGTTGATCCGGCCGTCGGTGGGGCGGGCCGCCTCACGGAGCAGCTCCGCCTTGTCCCCGGGGTCGCCGGTGAACGAGAACTGGCTGCCCTTCTTCTCCAGGGAGCGCAGCGCCTTCTGCAGCGCCTCTGTGAAGTTGCGGCCGATGGCCATGGCCTCGCCGACCGACTTCATGGTGGTGGTCAGCGTGTCGTCGGCGGAAGGGAACTTCTCGAAGGCGAACCGCGGGGCCTTGACCACGACGTAGTCGAGCGTGGGCTCGAAGGAGGCCGGGGTCTCCTGGGTGATGTCGTTGGGGATCTCGTCGAGCGTGTAGCCGACGGCCAGCTTGGCGGCGATCTTGGCGATGGGGAAGCCGGTGGCCTTGGAAGCCAGGGCGGAGGAGCGGGAGACGCGGGGGTTCATCTCGATGACGATGACCCGGCCGTCCTCGGGGTCGACCGCGAACTGGATGTTGCAGCCGCCGGTGTCGACGCCGACCTCGCGGATGACGGCGATGCCGATGTCGCGCAGGATCTGGTACTCGCGGTCGGTCAGCGTCATCGCGGGCGCGACGGTGATGGAGTCGCCGGTGTGCACGCCCATCGGGTCGAAGTTCTCGATGGAGCAGACGACCACGACGTTGTCGTGCTTGTCGCGCATCAGCTCCAGCTCGTACTCCTTCCAGCCGAGGATGGACTCCTCCAGGAGCACCTCGGTGGTGGGAGAGAGCGTCAGGCCCTGGCCCGCGATGCGGCGCAGCTCGTCCTCGTCGTGGGCGAAGCCGGAGCCCGCGCCGCCCATGGTGAAGGAGGGGCGGACGACGACGGGGTAGCCGCCGAGCTGCTCGACGCCCTCGAGGACCTCGTCCATCGAGTGGCAGATCACCGAGCGTGCGGACTCGCCGTGGCCGATCTTGGCGTTGACGGCGTCGACGACCAGCTTGAACTGGTCGCGGTCCTCGCCCTTGTGGATGGCCTCGACGTTGGCGCCGATCAGCTCGACGCCGTACTTGTCGAGGGTGCCGTTCTCATGGAGGGAGATGGCGGTGTTGAGGGCGGTCTGGCCGCCGAGGGTGGGCAGGAGCGCGTCCGGGCGCTCCTTGGCGATGATCTTCTCGACGAACTCCGGGGTGATCGGCTCGACGTAGGTGGCGTCGGCGATCTCCGGGTCGGTCATGATCGTCGCGGGGTTGGAGTTCACCAGGATGACCCGCAGGCCCTCGGACTTGAGAACGCGGCAGGCCTGGGTGCCGGAGTAGTCAAACTCTGCTGCCTGGCCGATGACGATCGGGCCGGAGCCGACGACCAGGACGGACTGGATATCGGTGCGCTTAGGCACGCTCGGCCTCCATCAGGGCTGTGCTCATCAAAGACGTGAAGCGGTCGAAGAGGTACGCGGCGTCGTGCGGGCCTGCGGCCGCTTCCGGGTGGTACTGGACGCTGAAGGCCGGCTGGTCGAGCAGCTGGAGGCCCTCCACCACGTTGTCATTGAGGCAGACGTGGGAGACCTGGGCGCGGCCGTAGGGGGTGTCGGAGATCTTGTCGAGGGGCGCGTCGACGGCGAATCCGTGGTTGTGGGCGGTGACCTCGACCTTTCCGGTCGTACGGTCCTGCACCGGCTGGTTGATGCCCCGGTGGCCGTACTTGAGCTTGTAGGTGCCGAAGCCCAGGGCGCGGCCGAGGATCTGGTTGCCGAAGCAGATGCCGAACAGCGGCGTCCTGCGCTCCAGGACGGCCTTCATCAGGGCGACGGGGCCGTCGGCGGCAGCGGGGTCGCCGGGGCCGTTGGAGAAGAACACTCCGTCCGGGTTGACGGCGTATACGTCCTCGACGGTGGCCGTGGCGGGCAGGACGTGCACCTCGATGCCGCGTTCGGCCATCCGGTGCGGGGTCATGCCCTTGATGCCGAGGTCGACCGCGGCGACGGTGAACTTCTTCTCGCCGATCGCGGGGACGACATAGGGCTCCTTGGCGGCGACCTGCTCGGAGAGGTTCGCGCCCTTCATCTCGGGGGCCTGGCGCACCTCGGCGAGCATGGTGCCCTCGTCGGGCAGTGCGTTGCCGGAGAAGATGCCGACGCGCATCGCGCCGCGCTCGCGCAGATGGCGGGTCAGCGCGCGGGTGTCGACTCCGCTGATGCCTACGACGCCCTGGCTGCGCAGCTCCTCGTCGAGGCTGCGCCGGGCGCGCCAGTTGGAGGGGACGCGGGCGGGGTCGCGCACGACATAGCCGGACACCCAGATGCGGGAGGACTCGGGGTCCTCGTCGTTGACGCCGGTGTTGCCCACGTGCGGGGCGGTCATCACGACGACCTGACGGCAGTACGACGGGTCGGTCAGGGTCTCCTGGTAGCCGGTCATTCCGGTGGAGAACACGGCCTCGCCGAAGGTCTCCCCCACAGCCCCGTAAGCGCGGCCGCGGAAGATGCGGCCGTCCTCCAGGACGAGTACGGCGGGCGTCTTTGGACTCTTGGCGAATCCGGTCATGGGGTTTCCTCCCGGCTGATGCGGTGCGTGTTGGCCGCCGGGCTGGCGGTAACGGCCTGTGGAGCTGGTGTGAGACCCCGGCTCGGGTGAGTCCCGGGGGCAGTCGGCTGTGAAGCGGAAAGGGCCCTCGGGCGACTGTGGGCGGCTCCGCCGCAAGGTGGGGTGGAGATCAACGTGCGGCGCCTTCCGCTTCGGTGTGCGGCACATCGCCTCGGGTGAGCCGCTTCACGGCTGCCACCCAGGCCGCGTGCTCCGCCGCCCGGTCGGAGCGGAAGCCGGAGTCGATCAGCTTGTCGCCGTGCTCCCAGGTGACGATCAGAAGCCCGCCCTCGGGAAGGACCTTCCCGGCGATGCCCTTGTCGAGCCTGGCTCCGCGCAGGGCGGCGGCCGGGACGAGGAAGTCGTGCGCCCCGGGGCGCACGACGGCGATCCCGGCGCCGGTGAGGCTGAGCTCGACCCGGCTGCGGGAGCCGAGGCCGCGTGCCACGATCCGGTCGAGCCACTGGCCGGCCGTCGTCGAGCCGTGGTAGCGGCCGCTCATCCTCAGTGTCGGCTCGCCGGGCTCGTCGGGCACTCCGGGAAGCTCCGGCAGGCCCGACTGGAGCTCGGAGCGCCACTTCCAGCCCTGGCGCATCAGCCAGTAGACGAGGGCGACGAAGAGCAGCAGTCCGGCGACCCAGCCGAGGCGGGCCGCCCAGTCGGTGACTTCGGCGGACTGCCGTTCGGCGGCGAGGGTGATCAGCGGTGCAGGTGTCACGCCAGCTTCCCGTCCATGAGCGNTCAGCGGTGCAGGTGTCACGCCAGCTTCCCGTCCATGAGCGTCGCACGGCCCCGCAGGAAGGTGTGGGTGACGCGACCCGGCAGCTCACGGCCCTCGTAGGGGGTGTTGCGGCTGCGGGAGGCGAAGCCCGCGGGGTCCACGGCCCCACGGTATGCCGGATCGACGAGGGTGAGGTTGGCGGGCTCACCTGCCGAGACGGGCCTGCCGTGGCCTTCGGCGCGCCCGATGCGGGCCGGGGTGAAGGACATCCGGTCGGCGACGCCGGCCCAGTCGAGCAGCCCGGTCCTGACCATCGTCTCCTGGACGACGGACAGGGCGGTCTCCAGGCCGACCATGCCCATGGCGGCCGCGGCCCACTCGCAGTCCTTGTCCTCGTGCGGGTGCGGGGCGTGGTCGGTCGCCACGATGTCGATCGTGCCGTCGGCTAGGGCCTCGCGCAGCGCCATGACGTCGCGCTCGGTCCGCAGCGGCGGGTTGACCTTGTAGACGGGGTTGTAGCTGCGCACCAGCTCGTCGGTGAGGAGCAGATGGTGCGGGGTGACCTCGGCCGTGACGTCGATGCCGCGGGACTTGGCCCAGCGGACGATCTCGACCGACCCCGCGGTCGACAGATGGCAGATGTGGACGCGGGAGCCGACGTGCTCGGCGAGCAGCACATCCCGGGCGATGATCGACTCCTCGGCGACGGCGGGCCAGCCGCCGAGGCCGAGCTCCGCGGAGACGACGCCCTCGTTCATCTGGGCGCCCTCGGTCAGCCGCGGCTCCTGGGCGTGCTGGGCGACCACCCCGCCGAACGCCTTTACGTACTCCAGCGCCCGGCGCATGATCACGGCGTCGTCGACGCACTTGCCGTCGTCGGAGAAGACGGTCACTCCGGCGGTGGATTCGTGCATGGCGCCCAGCTCGGCGAGCTTCTTGCCCTCCAGGCCCACGGTGACCGCGCCGATGGGCTGGACGTCGCAGTAGCCGTGCTCCTTGCCGAGCCGCCAGACCTGCTCGACGACGCCGGCGGTGTCGGCCACTGGGAAGGTGTTGGCCATGGCGAAGACGGCCGTGTAACCGCCGGAGGCGGCCGCTCGGGTGCCGGTCAGCACGGTCTCGGAGTCCTCGCGGCCGGGCTCGCGCAGATGGGTGTGCAGATCGACCAGGCCGGGCAGCAGGATCTGCCCCTCGGCGTCGACGATCTGTGCGCCGTCGGCGCTCAGCCCGGTCCCGACGGACTCGATGGTCTCGCCGTCGATCAGGACGTCCTGCGGCTCGCCGCCCAGCACCTTCGCGCCGCGGATCAGGATCTTGCTCATGGTTACTTGCTCTCCTCGGTACGGGACGAAGCGGCGGGGGCGGCGGCGACGGCGGGTTCATTGCCGCCGAGCAGCAGGTAGAGGACGGCCATGCGGATGGACACGCCGTTGGCGACCTGCTCGACCGCGGTGCAGCGCCCGGAGTCGGCGACCTCGGCGGTGATCTCCATCCCGCGGTTCATCGGTCCCGGGTGCATCACGACTGCGTGCTCGGGCATCTTCGCCATCCGGTCGCCGTCCAGGCCGTAGCGGCGCGAGTACTCGCGCTCGGTGGGGAAGAAGGCCGCGTTCATCCGCTCGCGCTGCACACGCAGCATCATCACGGCGTCGGACTTGGGCAGCACCTGGTCGAGGTCGTAGGCGACCTCGCAGGGCCAGGTCTGCACGCCGACCGGCACCAGGGTGGGCGGGGCCACCAGGGTGACGTGCGCGCCGAGCGTGGCCAGCAGATGGACGTTGGAGCGGGCTACGCGGCTGTGCAGCACATCGCCGACGATCGTGATCCGGCGGCCGTCGAGCCCCCGTCCCAGGCCATCGTCGGGGCCGATGAGGCGGCGGCGCATGGTGAAGGCGTCCAGCAGCGCCTGGGTGGGATGCTCATGGGTGCCGTCGCCCGCGTTGACGACCGAGCCGTCGATCCAGCCTGAGGTGGCGAGCCGGTAGGGGGCGCCGGAGGCGTGGTGGCGGATGACGACGGCGTCGGCGCCCATCGCCTCCAGGGTGAGCGCGGTGTCCTTGAGGGACTCGCCCTTGGAGACCGATGAGCCCTTGGCGGAGAAGTTGATGACGTCGGCGGAGAGCCGCTTGGCGGCGGCCTCGAAGGAGATCCGGGTGCGGGTCGAGTCCTCGAAGAAGAGGTTGACGACGGTGCGGCCGCGCAGAGTGGGCAGCTTCTTGATCGGCCGGTCGGCGACCCGGGCCATCTCCTCGGCGGTGTCGAGGATGAGGACGGCGTCGTCGCGGGTGAGGTCGGCGGCCGAGATGAGGTGACGCTTCATCTTGGTGTGCTCCGGTGTGTGGCGGATCGGGCGTCCGGGGGCGCCCCGTGGGCATGCCGGTGCGCCGGGTGGGCGCGCGGAAGGGTCCGTGGGCGTGGGCCCGGCGGGCCGGCGGCCTGTGCAGGGCCGCACGGCCGGGCTACTGCTCGCGGACCGGGGCGGTCTCGGCGGGCTCGCGGAGGCCGAGCAGCACGGTGTCGCGCCCGTCCTCCTCGGCGAGCTGGACCTTGACCGTCTCCCGCAGCGACGTGGGGAGGTTCTTGCCGACGTAGTCGGCGCGGATGGGCAGTTCGCGGTGACCGCGGTCGACGAGCACGGCGAGCTGGACGGCGCGGGGCCGGCCGATGTCGCCGAGGGCGTCGAGGGCGGCGCGGATGGTGCGCCCGGAGAAGAGCACGTCGTCGACGAGGACGACCAGGCGTCCGTCGACGCCGTCGCCGGGGATCTCGGTGCGCGCCAGGGTGCGCGCGGGCCGCATCCGCAGGTCGTCGCGGTACATGGTGATGTCGAGGGAGCCGACCGGGATGCCGCGTCCGGTGATGGCTTCGAGCTTGTCGGCCAGCCGGCGGGCCAGGAAGACGCCGCGGGTCGGAATGCCGAGGAGCACCACGTCGTCGGCGCCCTTGGCACGTTCGACGATCTCGTGGGCGATGCGGGTCAGCACCCGCGCGATGTCGGGCGCCTCCAGAACGGGGCGTGCCGCCGCGTCGGAGCGCTGCTGTGCGTCCATGTGGAAACGGACCTCCTTCTCCGCCTCACGGGACGGACCTTAAAGGACGTCGGAATTGCGCTGCCCAGCTTAGCAGGGCCCCAGGTCGGCGCGGATACACCCCCATAGAGGGACCCGCTGTGGACCATTCGACTTGACGCGCATAAGTAACGCTGCGTAACCTCACAGTGAGTGACCAGCCGCGCGGCGGAGCCGCACGTCGATACAGCGTCCGGGGAGCTATATGTCCAGCGAATACGCAAAGCAGCTCGGGGCCAAGCTCCGCGCCATCCGCACCCAGCAGGGCCTGTCCCTCCACGGAGTGGAAGAGAAGTCCCAGGGCCGCTGGAAGGCTGTGGTGGTCGGATCCTATGAACGCGGCGACCGCGCCGTGACCGTACAGCGTCTGGCCGAGCTGGCGGACTTCTACGGCGTTCCGGTGCAGGAGCTTCTTCCCGGCACCACGCCGGGCGGGGCCGCCGAGCCGCCGCCGAAGCTCGTTCTCGACCTGGAGCGCCTGGCCCATGTGCCGGCCGAGAAGGCGGGACCGCTTCAGCGTTATGCCGCCACGATCCAGTCCCAGCGCGGGGACTACAACGGAAAGGTGCTGTCGATCCGTCAGGACGATCTGCGCACCCTTGCGGTGATCTATGACCAGTCGCCCTCGGTGCTCACCGAGCAGCTCATCAGCTGGGGCGTGCTGGACGCGGACGCGCGCCGCGCCGTCGCCCACGAGGAGAGCTGACGCCGACGGCGTCACCATCTGGAGAAACGTCACGTCGTCAGGGCGGGCCCGCATGGTGCGGACCCGCCCTGACGCGCGTCCGGACGTCCTGCCGGGATCCGGACGGCCTACCGGGATACTGCCTCGCCCCGGACCCGGATATGCCCCGAGCCCCGAATGCGCCAGGCCCGCGGCGGAAGACCGTCTCGTCTTCCGCCGCGGGCCTGTGTGCAGGCTTTGCCGGCGGCGCCGCCGGACCGGCCGACCGGCCGTGCCCTGCGTCTCGTCAGTCGCGGCGCAGGCTCGGCTTGAGCTCCTTGAAACGGCCCAGCAGGCCGTTCACAAACGAGGGGGACTCGTCGGTGGAGAACTCCTTCGCGAGCTGCACCGCCTCGTCGATCACCACCGCGTCCGGCGTCTCGTCCACCCACACCAGTTCATACGCCCCGAGCCGCAGGATGTTGCGGTCGACGACCGGCATCCGGTCGAGCGTCCAGCCGACCGCGTAGGAGGCGATGAGCTCGTCGATCCGGTCGGCGTGCGCCGCGTATCCCTCGACCAGCTCCATCGTGTACTCGCCGACCGGCGGCTGCCGGTCGTCGGTCCGTGAGTGCCGCACCCAGTCGGCGAGGACCGTCTGCACGGTCGCCCCGCGCTGGTCGGCCTCGAAGAGGATCTGGAAAGCGCGCTTACGGGCCTTGTTCCGGGCAGCCACTGTTAGCTGTTCACCCGGCCGAGGTAGTCGCCGGAACGGGTGTCGACCTTGATCTTCTCACCGGTGGTGATGAAGAGCGGGACCTGGATGGTGTAGCCGGTCTCCAGCGTGGCGGGCTTGGTGCCGCCGGTGGAGCGGTCGCCCTGGACGCCCGGCTCGGTCTCCTTGATCTCCAGCTCGACGGCGGCCGGCAGCTCGACGTAGAGCACCTCGCCCTCGTGTGTGGCGACGGTGGCCTCGAAGCCCTCGATCAGGAAGTTGGCGGCGTCGCCGACGGCCTTGCGGTCGACGTGCAGCTGGTCGTAGGTCTCCATGTCCATGAAGACGAAGTAGTCGCCGTCCATGTAGGAGAACTGCATGTCGCGGCGGTCGACGGTGGCCGTCTCGACCTTCACGCCGGCGTTGAACGTCTTGTCGACGGTCTTGCCGGAGAGCACGTTCTTGAGCTTGGTGCGCACAAAGGCCGGGCCCTTGCCGGGCTTGACGTGCTGGAACTCGATGACGGACCAGAGCTGGCCGCCTTCGAGCTTGAGCACCATGCCGTTCTTGAGGTCGTTCGTGGAAGCCACGGTTGCGGAATCTCCTGGACTGACGCTGGTGGACGACGAAGGGACGCGCGCGCAGGCGGTGCCGGCGGGGCCGGCGAGAGCTAGAGCGCGAGCAGCTCCTTGGTCGTGATGGTGAGTAGCTCGGGTCCGCCGTCCGCCTCCTGGCGTACGACGAGCGTGTCATCGATCCGGACCCCGCCCCGGCCCGGGAGGTGGACCCCCGGTTCGACGGTGACCGGCACACAAGCGTCCAGTTTACCCATGGCGACAGGCGTCAGCTGCGGGTCCTCGTCGATTTCGAGCCCGACCCCGTGACCGGTGGCGGCAGAGAGGCCGTCGCCATGGCCGGCGGCGTCCAGGATCTGCCGGGCCGCTCGATCGACATCGCGGCAGGCCGCGCCCGGAACGAGGGCCTCCCTGCCCGCCCGCTGCGCGGCGAAGACCAGGTCGTACAGCTCGATCTGCCAGTCGGCCGGGGTCGTGCCGATGACGAACGTACGGCCGATCTCGCAGCGGTAGCCGCGGTAGTCGGCGCCGAGGCAGACGGTGAGGAAGTCGCCCTCCTCGACACGGCGGTCGCTGGGGCGGTGGGCGGCGCGGCCGGAGTTGGGGCCGGTCGCGACGGAGGTCGGGAAGGCGGGGCCGTCGGCGCCGTGATCGACGAGACGGCGCTCGAGTTCGAGCGCCAGATGCCGTTCCGTGCGGCCCACCAGGATGGACTCCAGGAGTTCGCCCAGGGCCTGGTCGGTGATCTCCGCGGCGATCCGCAGACAGGCGATCTCCTCCTCGTCCTTGACGAGGCGGAGCTGCTCTACGGAGTGACCGATGTCGGTGAGCCGGATGCGGGGGGCGACGGAGCGGACCGCGCGGTGGCGGGCGACGGTGAGGTGATGCTCCTCCACGGCCAGGGAGTCCGCGCCCGCGGTCCGCGCGAACTCCGCGCCGGCGACGGCCGGGTCGCCGGCGGAGCCGGGCAGGACGGCGACTCGGAGGGCTTCGTCTGGGCGGCCGTCCGCCGAGTCGGCCGTGTACGGGCAGAGCAGGACGTCCTCGCCCGGGCCGAGGAGGAGGACGGCGCCGTGCGGGGCCGCGCCTGCGAGATAGCGGACGTTGGCGGGGCGGGAGACGAGCACGGCGCCGCCGCCGTTCGCCGCGCACTGCTCACGGAGCCGACCGCGCCGTACGCCAAACACCTCTCCCATGGCCCCGAGCCTACGAGCCTGAGGCCCACGCGTCGCGCGGACCACCCCCGACAGGGTGCGACATGGCCCCCTTCGGGGGCCCGGGCGGGGGTTCTCCCCCCACCCGCCCTCCGAATATCCGGGGGCTCCGCCCCCGGACCCCCGCGCCTCAATCGCCGGCGGGGCTGGTTTCTGGCCCTCCACACCTCGGGGGTCGGCAAGGCCACTTTCCGGCCCCCCACACCTCGGGGGTCGGCAAGGCCGCTTTCCGGCCCCCCACACCTCGGGGGTCGGCAAGGCGTGATTGTGCAGGCCCTCGCGCCTCAAACGACAGCGGGCTGGAATTTGGCGCAGCCAAATCAAGCCCGTCGGGGGCACGTCTGTGGGGGTACCGCGCCGGACGGAGGCTTGGGGGACATGGCTGGGGGAGCTGAAGACACCGCCTTCAGGCGGTGCGAGGGGTCTGGGGGCGGAGCCCCCAGTGACGGGGAGTGGGGTCCCCCACGCCCCCAGGGCGTAGGGGGCGGGTCGGGGAGAGCAAACCGCCTACCAGGACGGCGGGCTCGCGATCGCGCGGGCCAGGACGTCGTCGAGCGCTCTCGCCGTCGTTTCCACGTCATACGTGGAGTTGTCGATGATCGGGAGGCCGGAGCCGTACCAGCCCGCCATGCGGCCGTGGATGCCCGCGACCTCCTCGTCGGAGAGGCGGCGGTTGCCGGTGCGTTCGGAGTTGCGTTCGAGGACGATGTCGAGACCGGGGAGCAGCACGACCGGCAGCAGCCCGGGGCCCACATGCCGCTTCCAGCCGCCGAGGCCGACGACCGGGCGGTCGGGAAAGACGGCGTCGTCGAGGATGCAGGAGATGCCGTTGGCGAGGAAGTTGCGAGCGGCGAAGCCGCAGGTGCGGCGGGCCAGGCGGTACTGGGCCTCGGAGTTGTCGGTCCAGCCGGACTGGGGGTCGGCGAAGCCGGAGCAGACCCATTCCCGTACGTCGTCGAGGCTGATGTGCGCGGTGGGCACGGGACGGTTCGTCGCCCAGTGGCGGGCCACCGTGGTCTTGCCGGCGCCGGCGGGGCCGATCAGCAGGACGGCCAGCGTGGCCGTGCCGGTGGTGCCGGTCTCCCCGGGGGAGGAGGCAGGGCCGGCGGCCGGGACCTGGGCGGAGGGGGGCTGCCCGGCTATCGGGACCGGCCCGCCCGGCGCCAGCGGGACATGCCCGGTCGCCCCCGGAACCGGCGGAGCCGGAGGCGGCGGCCCCGGATGCCGGGCGCCGTGTGCCCAACCCGACGACCCCTGCCCCGGCCCGTGGGGCGGCGGCAGCGGAGCTCCCACTGCATGCTGCATCCGGTGCCACTCCGTCTCATACGACGACAACTCGCTGGTCAGGCGGCCCGATACGGGCCGCCGTTATCGAATCTACATCCCCTGGCCGATGGAGTGGGAACGGCCGGGGGGTTTACGCAGACGTCCAAGGCCGCCTGTCAGACGGACAGTTCCTCGGCCAGGGCCCGCAGCGCCAGCCGGTAGGAGCCGATTCCGAAGCCCGCGATCGTCCCGCTGGCGACGGCGGCCACCACCGAGGTGTGGCGAAAGGCCTCCCGTGCGTAGGGATTTGAGATGTGCACCTCGATCAGCGGCGCGGTCCGCTGGGCGGCCGCGTCCCGCATCCCGTACGAGTAGTGCGTGAAGGCGCCGGGGTTGAGGACCACCGGAAGGGCGCCGTCCGCGGCCTCGTGCAGCCAGCGGATCATCTCGCCCTCGTCGTTCGTCTCCCGTACGTCGACGTCAAGGCCGAGCTCCTTGCCGAGCGCCTGGCAGGTCTCCACCAGGCCCGCGTAGGAGGTCGCGCCGTAGACGTCGGGTTCACGGGAGCCGAGTCGTCCGAGGTTGGGCCCGTTGAGGACCAGGACGCGCCGGGTCATGCGGACACCTCCCCGTACGCGGCGAGCAGCACGGCCGGGTCGGGGCCCTCCAGCACGGCGGGCTTGGCCAGTCCGTCGAGCACGATGAAGCGCAGCAGATTTCCGCGGGACTTCTTGTCGACCTTCATGGTCTCCAGGAGCTTGGGCCACTGGTCACCGCGGTAGGTGAGCGGCAGGCCGACGGCCTCGAGGACCCGGCGGTGCCGGTCCGCGGTGGCGTCGTCCAGACGTCCCGCCAGCCGTCCGAGCTCCGCGGCGAAGACCATGCCGACGGAGACTGCCGCGCCGTGCCGCCACTTGTAGCGCTCGTTCTTCTCGATGGCGTGGGCGAGCGTGTGGCCGTAGTTGAGGATCTCCCGCAGGCCGGACTCCTTGAGGTCGCTGGAGACGACCTCGGCCTTGACCCGGATGGACCGCTCGATCAGCTCGGCCGTGTGCGGCCCGGCAGGCGTCCGGGCGCCCTCGGGGTCGGCCTCGATCAGGTCGAGGATCGCGGGGTCGGAGATGAAGCCCGCCTTGATGATCTCGGCGAGCCCGGAGACGTAGTCGTTCACCGGAAGCGAGTCCAGTGCGGCCAGGTCGCACAGCACCCCGGCGGGCGGGTGGAAGGCCCCGACGAGGTTCTTTCCCTCGGCGGTGTTGATGCCGGTCTTGCCGCCGACCGCAGCGTCCACCATGGCCAGGACGGTGGTCGGCAGCGCGATCCAGCGCACTCCGCGCAGCCAGGTGGCGGCCACGAACCCGGCGAGGTCGGTGGTGGCCCCGCCGCCCACGCCGACGATCACATCGGTGCGGGTGAAGCCGGTCTGACCGAGCGCTTTCCAGCAGTACGCGGCGACCTCTGCGGTCTTGGCCTCTTCCGCGTTGGGCACCTGGATCGCGATGGCCTCGTAGCCGTGTGCGGCGAGGTCCTCGCGGATGGCCTCACCGGTCTCCGCGAGCGCCTCGGGGTGCAGCACGGCCACGCGCCGGGTCTGGTTCCCGATCAGTCCGGGCAGCTCGCCCAGCAGCTGCCGGCCGACCAGCACCTCGTACGGATCCGAGCCCTCCGAGCCGCCGACCTGGATACGGGTCACAGCCTCGTCCGTCATTCGTCCTTCAGCTCCAAAGCGTCGAGGACCGCCTCTGCGACCTCTTCGGGGGTGCGTTCATCGGTGGCCACTTCGGCGCGGGCCACCTCGGTGTAGAGAGGGCGGCGCGCCTCCATCAGCTCGCGCCACTGCTTGCGCGGGTTGACGGCGAGCAGCGGGCGTGCCTTGTTGAGTCCGGTGCGCCGGACGGCCTCTTCGACGCCGAGCGACAGGTACACGACCGGCAGCCCGGACAGCAGCGCCCGGGTGCCCGGGTCGAGGATCGCGCCGCCGCCGAGGGAGAGGACGCCGGAGTGCTCCGCGACGGCGGTCCGCACGGCTTCGCGCTCCAGGGCGCGGAAGTGCGGTTCGCCGTCCTCGACGAAGATGTCGGAGATCGGCCGGCCCTCGGCCGCCACGATGTCGGCGTCGGTGTCCCGGCAGGCCACACCGAGGCGTGCGGCCAGGAGTCCGCCCACCGTCGATTTGCCGGAGCCCATGGGCCCGACGAGGACGATCAGCGGGCCGCTCACCGGATCTGGAGGTTGTCGAGGTAGGACCGGACGTTGCGGCGGGTCTCGGCCACGCTGTCGCCGCCGAACTTCTCCGCCACCGCGTCCGCGAGGACCAGCGCGACCATCGCCTCGGCCACGATCCCGGCCGCCGGCACAGCACACACATCGGACCGCTGATGATGCGCGGCAGCCGCCTCACCCGTGGTCACATCCACCGTCCTCAACGCCCGCGGCACCGTCGCGATCGGCTTCATCGCCGCCCGCACGCGCAGCAGCTCGCCGGTCGTCAAACCGCCCTCCGTGCCGCCCGAACGACCCGAGGTCCGCTTGATGCCCTCCCCCGTCCGGACGATCTCGTCATGGGCCTTGGAACCGGGCACCCGCGCAAGACCGAAGCCATCGCCGACCTCCACACCCTTGATGGCCTGGATGCCCATCAA
>NZ_JARWBG010000009.1:0-177863 GCF_029846775.1 Streptomyces chengmaiensis | reverse complement strand
CGGCGCGGGAGGCTCACCGTGCGGCCGCCCCGCCCGCCCCGCCCGCCCCGTCCGGTGCATCGTCCGACGCCGACCGAGCGGCGGCCCCGCATGTCGGCGTCGGGTCCTGGGGCGCCGACGCGGGGTCCGGCGGCACCCGGGCGCACAGCCTTGGGGCGGCCGTCGGCGCGCAGGCGGCGGCGTTGCCCGGGCTGCCTGGCCTGCCGTTCGACGTGGTCGGAGCGGCGGGCCCGCATGTCGGCGGTGCGGATGCCGACGGGGAGGGGGAGTCCGGAGGCATTGCGGCGGCCGGGCTTGCGTCGGCTGTCGGCGGGCAGTCCTCGTCCGACGTGGTCGGAGCGGCGGGCCCGCATGCCGGCGGTGGGCCTGGGGGTGCCGAGGGGGAGTCCGGAGGCATTCTGGCGCCCGCGCAGCGTGCGACGCCTCACGACCGGTCCGACTCCGCCTTCGCCCTGATGCGCATCGCGGGCGATTCCGGGGCGTACCGCATCGCCGCCCGGCATGCCGCGCGTGCCGCGCTCGTCGTCGCCGAGATGTTCGTGGAGCAGGCGGGGGGACAGGCGTGGAGGATGCGGGAACTGCCCGCAGCAAAGGCCCCGTCGCCGGGCAGCCTTGTTCCGCTGCTGGCCGGGCACGGCATCGAAGCGCGGTACCAAAGCGATGTGCCGGCGTCCGAGGGGCCCGCCCCCGACCCCGGCCCGGTCAGCGGACCCGACGGCCGTACCGCGCTGTCCCTCGGAGTGCCGCTCGGGCGGCTGACCGCCGCCCAGTGGCGGCAACTGGCCGCCGCGGCGCGCGAGGACGGCGACGGCACGCTGCGCCTCACCCCCTGGCGCGGCGTCGTGCTGCCCGGACTCGCACCCGCCGCCGCGCCCGCCCGGCTCGCCGCACTCGCCGCGGCGGGGCTGATCGTCGCCCCCGACGACCCCCGCAACGGCGTCAGCGCCTGCGCGGGCAGGCCCGGCTGCGCCAGGTCGCTGGCCGACGTACGGGCGGACGCCGCGGCGGCGACGGCGTCCGCAGGCGGAGGGCTGCCCATCCACTTCTCCGGCTGCGAGCGCCGCTGCGGCCACCCCCGGGGCCGGTGGACGGACGTGCTGGCCACACCGGACGGCTACCGGGTCGCCGCCCCCGACGGCCCCGTGCACCACGGCGTCACCACCGCAGAACTCGCCGGCGCTCTCGCGGCGGCACGCACCACCCCCAGCCACCCGGTGAGGAAATGAGCGAGAAGACAGTGTTCGAGTACGAGAAGGACGGCGCGGCCATCTACCGCGAGTCCTTCGCCACCATCCGCGCCGAGGCGGACCTCGCCGGGCTGCCCCCGGAGGTCTCCCAGGTCGCCGTACGGATGATCCACGCCTGCGGCATGGTCGACCTCGTACGCGACCTCCGCTACTCGCCGCAGGCCGTCATCCGCGCCCGCGAGGCGCTGCGCGCCGGCGCCCCCATCCTGTGCGACGTCTCCATGGTCGCCAGCGGCGTCACCCGCAAACGGCTGCCCGCCGGCAACGACGTGGTCTGCACCCTGTCCGACCCCTCCGTTCCTGAACTGGCAGCCCGCATGGGGACCACCCGCAGCGCCGCCGCCATGGAGCTGTGGCGCGACCGCATGGAAGGCGCGGTGATAGCCGTCGGCAACGCGCCCACCGCGCTCTTCCGGCTGCTGGAGATGGTCGAGGAGGGCGCGCCCCGTCCCGCCGCCGTCATCGGCGTGCCGGTCGGCTTCGTCGGCGCCGCCGAGTCCAAGGACGCACTCGCCGAACACCCCTCCCGCCTGGAGCACCTGGTCATCCGCGGACGCCGCGGCGGCAGCGCCATCGCCGCCGCCGCGCTCAACGCGATCGCGAGCGAGGAAGAATGAGCACCCACCAGACGACGGGACGGCTGTACGGCGTCGGGCTCGGGCCCGGCGACCCGTCCCTGATGACCCTGCGCGCCGCGGAGGTCGTCCGCGAGGCCGATGTCCTCGCGTACCACTGCGCCCGCCACGGCCGTTCCCACGCCCGCCGCATCGTGGAGAGGCATCTGCGCCCCGAGCACATCGAGGAGCGCCTGATGTACCCGATCACCACGGAGACCACCGACCACCCCGGCGGCTACCGGGGCGCGCTCGACGACTTCTACGAGGAGGCCGCGGCCCGGCTCGCCGCCCACCTCGACGCGGGCCGCACCGTCGCCGTGCTCGCCGAGGGGGACCCCCTCTTCTACGGCTCCTACCAGCACATGCACAAGCGGCTGGCCCACCGCTACCCGACCGAGGTGATCCCCGGCGTGACCTCGGTGAGCGCCGCCGCGGCCCGGCTCGGCACGCCGCTGGTGGAGGCGGAGGAGGTCCTCACGGTCATCCCCGGCACACTGCCGGAGGAGGAGCTGACGGCCCGTCTCGCGGCGGCCGACGCGGCCGTGGTGATGAAACTGGGCCGCACCTTCCCCGCCGTGCGGCGGGCGCTGGAGCGCTCGGGCAGGCTGGCGGAGGCGCGGTACGTCGAGCGGGCGACGATGGACGGCGAGCGGACCGGAGAACTCGCCGGGATCGACCCGGACTCCGTGCCGTACTTCTCGATGGCCGTGGTGCCCAGCCGCATCGCCAACGCCCGGCCGCCGGCGCCCGCAGGCGAGGTGGCCGTCGTCGGAACCGGCCCCTCCGGGCCGCTGTGGCTCACCCCCGAGTCGCGCGGGGCGCTCGCCGCCGCCGACGACCTCGTCGGCTACACCACGTACCTCGACCGGGTGCCGCACCACCCGGGGCAGGTTCGGCACGGCTCCGACAACAAGGTGGAGGCGGAACGCGCCGAGTTCGCGCTCGACCTGGCGCGGCGCGGCCGCCGGGTGGCGGTCGTCTCCGGCGGCGACCCGGGCGTCTTCGCCATGGCCGCCGCCGTGCTGGAAGCGGCCGCCGAGGACCCGTACCGGGACGTCCCCGTGCGCGTTCTGCCCGGCGTCACCGCCGCCAACGCCGCCGCGGCCAGGGCGGGCGCGCCCCTCGGCCACGACTACGCCGTCGTCTCCCTCTCCGACCGGCTCAAGCCCTGGGAGGCCATCGCCGAGCGGCTGCACGCGGCGGCCGCCGCGGACCTGGTGCTGGCGCTCTACAACCCCGGCTCGCGCAGCCGGACCTGGCAGGTCGGCAAGGCCCGCGAACTGCTGCTGGAGCACCGTGCCCCGGACACCCCCGTCGTCGTCGGGCGCGATGTGGGCGGCGCGGAGGAGAGCGTACGGGTCGTCGGGCTCGCCGATCTCGACCCGGCGCAGGTCGACATGCGGACGCTGCTGATCGTCGGTTCCTCGCAGACCCGCGCGGTACGGCGGGGCGACGGGGAGCTGGTGTGGACGCCGCGCCGCTACCCCGGCAAGCGCGACGCGAACAGCTGACGCAGCCAGGCGGCGGCCCCGGGGGAGTCCGCCGCCGTCGGCACCCCCTGCGGCACGGGGGGCCGGCGGACCACCACGGCCGGGATGCCCGCCTCGCGGGCAGCGGCCAGCTTGGGCGCGGTCGCCGCGCCGCCGCTGTCCTTGGTCACCAGAACCTCGATCCGATGGCGGCGCAGCAGTTCGCGCTCCCCGTCGGGGGTGAAGGGGCCGCGGTCGAGCAGCACCTCCATCCGCGGCGGGCACGGCGGCCGCGGCGCGTCCACGGAGCGCACCAGGAACCACTGGGTGTGAAGGTGCGCGAAGGCGGCCAGGCCCATGCGGCCGGTCGTCAGGAACACCCGTTCCCCGAGGGCGGGCAGCGCCCGGGCCGCCTCCGCCAGCGAGCCGACGGACCGCCAGTCGTCGCCGGGTCCCGCGGTCCACGACGGCCGGCGCAGCGCCAGCAGCGGAACGTCCGCGTCGGCGGCCGCCCGGGCCGCGTTGAAGCTCATCGCCTCCGCGAACGGATGCGTCGCGTCCACGACGGCGTCCACCCGGTGCTCCCGCAGCCACCGGGCGAGCCCCTCGGGCCCGCCGAACCCGCCGATGCGCACCTGGCCGGGGGGCAGCACGGGCTGCGCCACCCGCCCGGCCAGCGAACTGGTCACCCGCACCTGTGTGTGCATCTCCTCGGCGAGGCGACGGGCTTCCGTCGTGCCGCCGAGGATCAGTACATGGGGCGCGGGGGAGGCGGCGGGGGCGGGGGTCACCGGGGTCCTTCCGGGTGCGGGGCGGATGCGGTTGCGGGTGCCCACTCAAGCACACGGGCCGGCACGGGCCTCATCGGGTCAGGATGCCGCCGTCGGCGAAGGCCAGCGCGGCGAAGCGTTCGCCGATGCGGCGATGGGCGGCGGCGTCCGGATGGAGCCGGTCGGGCAGCGGCAGTTCGGCGGAGTCGGCCTCGCCGTAGAGCTCGCGGCCGTCGAGATGGTGCAGATTCGGATCGTCGGCCGCCCGTGCGGCGGTGATGCGGGCGAGCTCCTGCCGGATGACGGTCAGCGTCAGACGCGTGGGGTCCGCGGGGTCGCCCGTGGCCCGGAAACTCAGCTTTCCGTCGGCGGAGCCGCCCGAGTCCACTTCGATGGGTCCGGGGGTGTCCTCCTGGATCGGGCAGAGGAGGGGCGAGACGACCAGCAGCGGCGTGGTCGGGTGGCCTTCGCGGATGGTGTCGAGAAAGCCGTGGACGGCCGGGGCGAAGGCACGCAGACGCATCAGGTCGGCGTTGACCAGATTGATGCCGATCTTGAGGCTGATCAGGTCGGCGGGGGTGTCGCGCAGGGCGCGGGCGGTGAACGGGTCGAGCAGGGCGCTGCCGCTCAGGCCCAGGTTGATCAGTTCCACGCCGCCGAGCGAGGCGGCGAGCGCGGGCCAGGTGCCCGTGGGGCTGGCGGCGTCGGAGCCGTGGCTGATCGAACTGCCGTGATGCAGCCACACCTTGCGGCCCCGGTCGGGTGCGGGCTCCACAGGGGCATCGGTGCGCAGGACGATCAGTTCGGCGGTCTCGTTCTGCGGCAGCCAGATCTCGACGTCCTTGGGGCCGTCGGGCAGCCCGCTGAAGCGGAGGGTGCCGGCCGGGCCGGGCCGGATGACGGTGGCTCCGGTGGCCATGTCGACGGTCAGCCTGTTGCCCTCCCGCAGACTGGCCTGGCCCGCCAGGCGGCCGTCGACGAGCAGGTCGTACACGCCGTCGGGACGGGGCGGGGCGCCGACGTAGGCCCGCTTGGTGGGCAGCGAGTCCAGTTCCACGGCGGTGGCCCGGGTGCGGAAGGCGAGCCGCACGCCGGAGGGCTGGGACTCCGCCATGGCCAGCCACCCGTCGGAACACTGCGCCCGTGCCCACGCGGGCAGCCGGTGCGGCAGCACGCCGTGCGCGGTGCGCTCCAGTTCGAGGGCGCCGCGCAGGAGATCGGCGGTGATGGGAGTGGTGGTCCACTGGTGGTTGGCGTTCATGGCCTCAGTCTGCCGCTCGGGGTGCTCGGGTTTCGCGGAGTTCTCGGAGGGACCGCCGGGGGTCCCGGACCGGGCACTCGGCCCGGCCCGGGACATGGTCACAGCCGGTTCACGGCGGGTTCACAGCGCCGCGAGCCGCTCCAGCGGGAACGGCGGCTGAGCCAGTGGACGGACCGCGAGCCGGGTCAGCGGCAGGGCGTTGTCGTCGCCCGCCGTGCGGTTGGCGTGCAGCACTCCGCAGCCGGTGCAGCGGTGCACGATCACCCACTCTCCACGTCCGCGTACGGAGATGGCGAGCGGCTCCATCCGGGCGCCGCAGTCGGCGGCCCGGTCGCCCGGGGTGTCGTCGAGATGACGGCTCCACAGGCAGGTGGGACAGTGATTGCGATGCTCGGTGCCGGGCGCGTTCATGGACACGTCCAGCCCGCAGTTGAGGCAGCGGAAGGACTGGGCGCGCGCCTCGGCGCGAGCCCGTCGTGAGGTGTTGCGGGACATCGTGGACACGACTCCTGGTGTGATGCGCGGAAAGGGCGTCAGCGAGGTACGCCGTCTCGCATCGAGGGAGTTCACCGTCCGCGTGCGCGTTCAGCAGACGGAGACGGAGAGTCTTCCCCGATCGCGAGTACGACTCCGCTGTGCCCTGGGCATACACACACCACCTCTGCTTCGACTTCCGGTCACCCGCATGAGAACCCGCCGCACGGGCGCTCGGCAACCGGTTTTCAGCAGACGTGGTCGCGGTCGCGGTCCGGGGAGTACAGGTGGCTGTCGCGGAAAGCCGAGGCGGTCAGCGTGCGGCCCACGACGATGACCGCCGTGCGGACGACGCCCGCCGCCTTCACCTGGGCGGCGATGTCCGCGAGCGTGCCGCGCAGGACGAGCTCGTCGGGGCGGCTGGCCATGGCGACGACGGCCGCGGGGCAGTCCGCCCCGTAGTGGGGGAGCAACTCCTCCACCACGCGGTCGGCGTAGCGGGCGGCCAGGTGGAGGACCAGCAGCGCGCCGCTGCGGCCCAGCGTCGCCAGGTCCTCGCCCGGCGGCATGGGGGTGGCCTGCTGGGCGATGCGCGTGAGGATGACGGTCTGGCCGACCGTGGGCACGGTCAGCTCGCGTTTCAGCGCCGCGGCCGCCGCCGCGAACGCAGGCACGCCCGGCACCACTTCGTACGGCACGCCCGCCGCGTCCAGCCGCCGCATCTGCTCGGCGACGGCGCTGAAGACGGAGGGGTCGCCGGAGTGCAGCCGGGCCACGTCGTGGCCCTCCTCATGGGCGCGGATCATCTCCTCCGCGATCCGGTCCAGATCGAGCCGGGCCGTGTCGACGAGCCGCGCGCCCGGCGGGCACTCGGCGAGCAGCTCACGGGGCACCAGACTGCCCGCGTACAGGCAGAGCCGGCAGGAGGCCAGCGTCCGGGCCCCCCGCACGGTGATCAGATCCGCGGCGCCGGGGCCCGCGCCGATGAAGTACACCGTCATGCTGTGTCGTCTCCTGTCTGCTTGACCGCCCGACCGTGCTCGACCGGCGCCTCCGGGGTGACCGATGCCTGTGGTCTGCCCGGCGTCTGCGGCGCGGCCGACGCCTCGGTCGACGCCTGGGCCGTGCCCGGAGCATCCGCGGTGCTCGCGGCTCCGGGCTTGACCGCAGCCCACTGGGTGACCGGCATCGCCTGCCGCCAGCCCGTGAAACCGCCCACCGGGACGGCGTGCGCCACCGCAAGCCGCACCAGCTCACCGCCGTACCTCCGGTAGCGGTCGGCGAGCAGCGCCTCGGACTCCAGGGTCACCGTGTTGGCGACCAGCCGCCCGCCCGCGGGCAGCGCCTCCCAGCAGGCGTCCAGCAGTCCGGGGGCGGTCAGGCCCCCGCCGATGAACACCGCGTCCGGTGCGGGCAGGCCCGCCAGCGCCTCGGGTGCCCGGCCCGTGACCACCCGCAGGCCGGGCACGCCAAGCGTCCGTGCGTTGCGGCCGATGCGCTCCGCCCGCGCCGGATCGCGCTCCACGGTCACGGCCCGGCAGGACCGGTGGACACGCATCCACTCGATCGCGATGGAACCCGACCCGCCGCCCACATCCCACAGCAGTTCCCCGGGCGCGGGCGCCAGCGCGGCCAGCGTGGCCGCCCGCACATGACGCTTGGTGAGCTGACCGTCGTGCTCGTACGCCTCGTCCGGCAGCCCCGGCACACCGCCGAGCCGCAGCGCGCCCTCCGCCCTGCGGCACTCGACGGCGACGACGTTCAGCGCGTCGCCCGGCGCATGCGCCCAGTCATCGGCGACGCCCTCGACGGACCGCTCCCGCTCTGACCCCAGCTGTTCGAGGACCCGCATCCGGCTGGGGCCGAAGCCGCGTTCCCGCAGCAGGGCGGCCACCTCGGCGGGCGTGCCGGTTCCGGCGCTGAGCACCAGCAGCCGGCGGCCGTCATGGAGGGCCGCGGCGAGCCGGGCCGCCGGACGGCCGACGAGGGTGACGGTCTCCAGGTCCTCCAGCGGCCAGCCGAGCCGGGCGGCCGCGTACGACACGGACGAGGGATGCGGCAGCACCCGCAGCCGCTCGGGGCCCAGTTCCTCGGCCAGGGCGCGCCCGATCCCGTAGAACATGGGGTCCCCGCTGGCCAGCACGCAGACCTGGCGTCCGGCCTGTGCCTCGAGCAGTCCGCGTACGGCGGGCCGCAGCGGCGTGGGCCAGGCGATGCGTTCAGCGCCGCACTCCGGGGGCGCCAGCCGGAGCTGCCGGGCGCCCCCGATGAGGGCCTCCGCCTCGCGCAGCGCCGCGCGGGCCGGCTCGGCCAGCCCCTCCCAGCCATCGGCGCCGATCCCGACGACACACACGGACGGCAGGGGGACTGCGCAGCTCACGGCCGGTTACCTCACGGGTCGGAAGGGGACGGACCGGCACTCTACTCGGCCGTCTTCCCGCACCCGCCGCCGCGTCCGGACTGCGGCCGCGCCGCCGGCATGTCACGCGGGCTGCGTGTCACACCTGCGGCTCAAGACCCCCGGCTCAAGTCCCCCGGCTCACGCCTCGCCGGGGTGCCACGGCGGCCACTCGCCCGGCCGGTCCGCCCAGTGCACCTGCTCGGGATCGTCCAGGTCGATGTCCGGGAACTCCCGCCGTACACGCGGCTCGAACTCCTCCCGCTCCAGCGACTCCCAACCGCTGCCGCGGAACCGCACACGCCGGTAGCGGCTGTCGGCGTCGTAAGGCGCCACGTCGACGAGATGGCCGGACTCCTCCGGGGTGGTGGGATTCTCCATGCGTCCAGAGTGACCCCCCGCGCCGTCGGGCGCGCGTCGTGGACGGCCGGTCGTGGACCGCCGACGACTTTCCGGATGTTCCCCGATTCCCCCACACAGTGACCTACGCCACTACTACAGTGTGCATCCGGCTCCTCACCCTCGGACGGGGAGGGCGGGGGCCGTGGGGGCACAAGGGGGAGCAGTGACCACGATTCTCTATGTCCACGGCACCGGTGTGCGCGCCGAGCGGTACGCGGCCGATCTGGAACGGCTGACGAAGGGGCTCGCCGACGAACTGCCGGGCGTGGCGGTCGAACCCTGCCCCTGGGGCGATGTCCTGGGAGTCCGCCGGCCCGCCTCCGACGGCATGCCGCCCGAAACCGCCGCCGGCGCCTCCGACGAGGCGGATCGCCGTAGAGCCGTCTGGGCGAGACTCTACGACGACCCGCTCTACGAGACCCGGCTGGCCGTCCTGGACGCCGGCGTCGATGCCTCCGCCGTCCCGCCCCGTGTCGTCAAGCGGCTCGAAAGCGGCTTACGCGGCCTGCCGGAGCACGGCACGGTCCGCGAGCGCGTCGGCGACGAAGGCGCCGCCGCGCTGCGCCGGGCCGTCGAGGAGCTGCTGGCGGACGAGGAGTTCGACGCCGCGCTGCCCGCGCTTGCCGTGACCAAGGTGAACGACCTCGTCGGCCGTGCGGTCACCGCCCAGTACATCGCCGTACGGGAAGGAGCCGCCGGCCCCCTCGTCACCCCGGCCGAGCGGGACGATCTGGCGCAGGAGGTCGCGGACGCCCTCGGCGGCACGGCCCTCGGCGCCGGCCGGAAGGCGCTGCGGACCGGCTGGCGCACCGCGCAGCGCATCGCCCACCCGGCAGTGCGCCGCTACCGGCATCAGATCCTCGAACGCTCCACGCCCGCCGCCGGGGACATCCTCCTCTACCAGGCACGCGGCAAGCCGGTGCGCACCTATCTCGCCGAGCGGGTCGCCGAGGCGGCGGCGGACGGCGGCCCGGTCGTCCTGCTCGGCCACAGCCTCGGCGGCATCGCCTCCTTCGAGACCCTGGTCGCCGCCGCGCTGCCGCAGGTCCGGCTGCTGGTCAGCGTCGGCAGCCAGATCCCGTACCTCTACGGCATGGACGCGCTCGCCAGCCATCGCTACGGCGCGCCGCTGCCGGGGCACTTCACGGCGGACTGGCTCAATGTGCACGATCCCGTCGATCTGCTGGGCTTCCCCGCCGAGCCGCAGTTCCCGGGCCGTGTCCGGGACGTCGCCGTCGACACGCGCGAGCCGTTCCCGCGGGCGCACGGCGCCTACTGGGCCACACGGGAGGTGTACCAGGCGATCGCGGCGGCGATCGAGAGGAGCGCACGGTGACCCTGCGCGCTCTGCTCGTCGTCCCGGAGCGCTACGGCGACGGCGCCCTGCTGCCCGACCTGCCCGACTCGCACCGCAGCGCGGTGCGGTTCGCCCGCTGGCTGCTCCAGCATGTGCGCGAGCAGTGCCACATCACGGTGTTCACCAACGCCGACCTTCCCAAACACGACGTCAACGGCCTGACCTGGCTCGCGAGCCAAGGCGGTCACCGCTTCGACGTCGCCCGCGCCGACCGCGGGAGCCTGAGTGAGCAGTTCCTCGACGACGAGGCACGGCTGAAGCAGCTCGGCCCGGACGACGCCTTCGTCCTCTACTGGCTCGGCCACGGCGCCGTCTGCGGCTACGACGGTCGCCACTGGCTCTTCCTGAAACGCCCCTCCTGCACCGTGCTGGAGGATCTCCGCGCGTTCATGTGCAACAAGGGCAGGCCCGAGCGGCAGTTGTACGTCGTCGACGCCTGCCGTGAGCGGTACGTCCAGCACGAGAAGGATGTGCACGGCACCCAGCCGCTCATCACCGCGAATGGGCAGACGCCGCACCCCGGGTGGACCGACCAACTCGTCCTCTACGCCGCCCGCGAGGGCGAGAAGGCGGCCGTCGACAGCGAGGGCGGGGTCTTCACGGGCAGACTCCTCGGCGAGCTGGAACGACTCACGCCGCGGGACGCACTCGAACTGACGGCGATCAAGCAGGCCGTGGAGCGGCTGAACGAGCGCTTCGCCGAGGAGTACGCACGCCATGAAGTCGACCAGATCCCCACGCACTTCCGCGCGACCCGCGCGGGGACCGATGTGCTCCGGAGCGACTACCGCCCCTACACCCAGCTGAAGGAGCGGGAGATCGAGGCGCTGCGCTCCATCGTGGCCGGGGTGGACCTCACCGCTGCGCAGCGGGGTGCGGTCGCCAGCGCACTGCACCATGCCGACGTCCATCTCGCCGAGCCGGACATGCCGCTGGAGGAACTGGCGGTGCACGTCGCCGGGCTGCTCGCCCGGCAGAAAGGACCGCCGGCGATCACCGTGCTGTGCTCCGTGCTGGCGGACTTCGACTCGATCGGCCCCGAGATCCGCGGCTGGTACGCACCGTTGAGCGAGCGCGCCGGGTTTCCTCCGCTGACGGCTGCCCCCACGCAGGCCCCCGTGCGGCCGTGCGAGTCCAGCCTGGTCGTCGAGATCCAACGAGCAGAGGAAGAGGGACAGATCACGGCGGCGTCGCGGCGTAACCCGCTCTATGTCCTCAACGCGCGGTTCTACAGCGACGGGGAGCCACGTGACATCCCCCTCCCCACCCGGGCATGGCGCAAATCGCAGCTCGGCGAGGCGTTCCTGGAGGTCTACGACCGCAGTTCCCGGCAGCTGGCGGCGGACGAACTGCACGAGTCCCGCTTCGAATTCCTGGTCGACAGGGAGCTGTTGGACCAGCGCTTCCACCGCTTCCCCTGCTATGCCGCCGACAGCGGGGCCGCACCTCTGCTGGGAGAGCTCGTCCCGGTCGTGCTCAGAGACCGCTGGCGGCATACGTACGGACGAACATCCAGAGCCTGGACGCGCATCAGCGGCGAGCATCTGGAGACGCTCGCGGCGACCGACTGCTTCCTGTGGGACGCATGCATCACGCCCTGCGACCTCGCGACCGTGCGTAAAGCCTTCAGCGGAAGAGCGTCGGTCAGCAGCGCCGGAATCGTCCTCGCCCAGCCCAGGAACGGCGTCAAGGGTGCGCAGGACCATGTCTCGACCGCCCTCAACTACGGTGCGACGGTGGCGATCTGGCCGTACGAGGCCTGCCTGGACGCCAGCAAGGGGACGATGGTCGACCGCCGTCTGTGCCGCAGCGGCCAGTTCCGGCAGACGCTGGAGGGAATGCTTCTGGAAAGGCCGCTGAAGGATATCCCGGACATCATGTTCGAACTGCGCACCGGGACTGCGGAATTTCCCGACATGGCCGTGATCTTCGAAGATCCGCTTCGTTTTCCAATGGCCCGCACCCGGGTTGCCGAGCCTGCCGAAGGTGGTTGACCATGGACACATATAAAGAGCTCGGCGGTCCCCCTCCTGCGTGGTGGGTTTATCAGGGGCAGTGGAAGAACGGGGCGGACCCCGCGACACGCCCCGCCAGGAAAGGGGACGAAGGAGCGGAAATCCCGGACCCGCCGCCCTGGCGTGTGTTCGGGCTGGAGAAAGCGCGCGCCTGCGCGGACGATCCGCAAAGGCCCGGGGACGATCCCTGGCATCCCGTCCCTCCCCCCGAGCCCGACCCCCGCGCCCTGGCCTGGGACGAGCACATCGCGGTCGCCTACCACGGCGACAGCAAGGCTCACGATCTGGTGAACGCGGCCATCCATCTGCGTCGGCCCCTGCTGGTCACCGGACCGCCCGGCGTGGGGAAGACCACCCTCGCCGCGAGCGTGGCCAAGGAACTCGAGCTCGGCCCCGTGCTGCGCTGGGGCATCACCAGCCGCTCCACACTCCGTGAGGGGCTGTACGACTACGACGTTCTCGGCCGAATGCACGATATGAACGTGCGTCAGCGTACGGCACTCTGGAAGAAGCCGGAGGCCGAGAGCGAGGACATCGGGGGCTACTTCCGGTTGGGGCCGCTGGGGGACGCCCTGCTGCCGAGGCTGCGGCCGAGGGTGCTGCTCATCGACGAGATCGACAAGAGCGACGTCGACCTGCCGAACGATCTGCTGCATGTCTTCGAGACGGGGGGATACGAGATTCCGGAGCTGCGTCGCATCAGCAAGAAGGACAACCTGGTGTACGTCCGGTCCGCAGACGGCGGGGAGAACGTCCCCGTGCACGGCGGCACGGTGCGCTGCGCCCAGTTTCCGATCGTCATCCTCACCAGCAATGGCGAGCGGGAATTCCCGCCCGCTTTCCGCAGGCGCTGTCTCTTCCTCCGGCTTGAACCCCCCACCACGGAGCGGCTGAAGGCGATTCTGAAGGAGCACCTCGACAATCTCACCGACTTCGACGAGGTCCAGGATGTGCTGGACCGCTATGAACAGCTGGGCAGGGACGGGCGCCAGCTCTCCCCGGACCAGCTCATCAACGCCGTGCGGCTGCGTCTCAGTGCCCAGATCGGCCCACAGGATCTGGCGACCATCGAGCAGGCCGTGCTGCACCCGCTGTCCGGGGCGTGACCGGTGCACCCGGCGGTGGCGGCGGCCCTACTGAGCACGGAGGCGGACATCGGCCTCGGCGAGGTGCTCGACGTCGCCTGGCTGGCCCGCCGCATGACCGGTGCGACGCCCCCCGTGCAGGACGAGGAGACGCCGCCCGACCCCGCCCTCGGGTCTGAGCCCGGCGGCGCACCGAGGGAGAGCACCGCCCCCACGAGCGGCCCCGGGCAGGCCGGGGCGGGCATGGACGTCCATCTGCTGCGCGCGGGGTCGGTGCTGTCCGCCGCGGGCCGGGTGTCCGGCGGCGGTGTGCAGGGCCCCGCGCCCACCTGGACCCTCCCGCACCGACTGGGCCTTGCCGGCGCCCTGCGCGAGCTGCGGCGCACCAGCCCCTCGCCGGTGGCCACAGAGGTGGACGAGAACGCCACCGCCGAGCAGTGGGCGACCAGCGGCATGCTGGTCCCCGTCAGCACGCCCGCGAAGGAGCCGCACTTTGAGCTGACGCTTGTCTGCGACACCGGCGCGTCGATGCGCCTGTGGGACCGGATGCTGCGGGAGATGGCGGTCGGCGCGGCCCGGCACGGCGCGTTCCGCTCGGTGACGGTGCGCCGGCTGCGGTCCGACGCCAACCCGGTGGCGCTGACGGGGCGGGGCGGCGCGACCGGGCTCGGCGAGCTGATCCAGCCCAACGGCCGGCGCATCGTGGCCTTCGTCACCGACGGAGTGAACCGGGGCTGGCACGACGGGCAGCTCGCCCGGCACGCCCACCGCCTCAGCCGGTACGGGCCTGTGGTGGTCATCCATCTGCTGCCTCGCCGTCTGTGGCCGCGGACCGGGGTCAACCCGCTACCCGTGTACCTGCGCACGGACGGCGAGGGCGTCGGCGACGTGCCGTGCCGGGTGCGGCCCGACCGGTTCACCCCCGCGGGCTGGTCGTGGGGCGACCTGCGGCCCGGAGAGCCGCCCTGGAAGACCGACCCTCCGCTCGCCGTGCCCGTCGTCTCGCTCGATCCCGCGTCGCTGCGTCGCTGGGTCGCCTTCCTCAGCGGACAGCCGGGGCAGGTGCTTTCGGGCTCCGCCTGGATCGTCACCGCCGACGGACAGGCCGGCGACGGGCCGCCGGACGAGCAGCCCGACACGATGGACGCCGCCGTACGGGGCGACACCTCACCCGGCCGTCTGATCAGGGAGTTCGACGCCACGGCGAGTCCCCGTGCGCGACGGCTGCTGCGCAGTCTGGCCACCGCGCCGCTGAACCTGGACACGATGTGGCTGGTGCACACCGCGACCAGCAGACAGCGGAACCAGTGCAGCGACCCCGCTCCCCTCGCGGAGGTCTTCCTCGGCGGGCTGTTGCGCCGGGCCCCCGGCAGTGGAGCACAGGGCGACGGACAGCCGGGCGGCGAGGACTACGAGTTCGTCGACGGCGTGCGCGGGCTGCTGCTGGGCGGACTGGAGCGGGGTGAGGCGATCGACACCTTTATGACCGTCTCCCGCGAGGTCGCCCATCGGCTGAGGCGCTCCCCCCTGGCTTTCCCCGCGTTGCTGGCCTCTCCGGGCGACACCGAGCTGATCCGCCAGATCGACGCGGAGTTCCAGCCGCTCGCCAGGGTCGCCGCGGAGATCCTCAAGGGCCTCGGCCCCGCCTACCGGAGTGCCGTCGAACGCATCGAGCAGGCCGCAGCACGAGGCGTCCCGGTCACCGCGCCGCAGGGGCAGGGGCATGTCCAGGGGCTCGTGCAGGGGCCCGTACAGGTTCCGGCCTCGGCGGCGGGAGCGGCGTCGGACCGGGGCGCTGCCCGCCGTCGGCGCCGATCGGACGACCGGTGGACCGGTGAGCCGGCACCGGGCGAGCGGGCGGCCGGTGAGCCGGTACCGGGCGAGCGGTCCCGGCAGCACACCGAGGGGCGGCCCGCCCCGACGGCCCCGCCGCGGGCCCCCGTCGACGACGACTCCGCGGCGGACGCCCGCGTCGCCGTCCTCGGCGCGAACATGTGCGGCAAGACGACCTTCCTCGCCGCGGCCTGGCTGGCCGCGGTCAACATGCCCGAGGAGCGGGGCCGCTGGAACGTCATCCCCAAGGACGGCGGCGCCGAGGACTTCCTCGTTCAGCAGACCCGCAGCCTTGCGCGCGCCCGTCGCTTCCCCGAGCCCACGCTGACGCCCCGGCACTTCTCGTATGTCTTCCGGGCCGACCTGGCCAACCTCCGGGCGCCGTCCGAGCGGCGGCTGCGTGTCGACTTCACCCTCGACCTGCTCGACGCGGGCGGCGGGGAGTTCATGCACGACCGGTATGGGAAGGACGACGCGGTGAACCGCCATCTGGGGCGGTCGAACCGCATCCTGCTGCTGGTCGATCCCTTCAGCCCACCCAGCCGGCAGCCGCAGGCCGCCTATCTCACCCCGCATCTGGAGCGGCTGACCCGCGACCACTTCGAGAGCGGCCGGCTGGAGCTGGGCCGGCTGCCGCACCGGGTCGCCGTGTGTCTGAGCAAGTTCGACGACCCGAGGGTCTTCCGCGACGCGCGGCGGGGGAACTGGGTCGGCCAGAACGAGCAGGGCGACCCCTGTGTGCCGCCCGAGGACGCGGAAGGCTTTATCTCCTGGCTCGGACGCAGTTCGCAGGACATCGCCGAGATCGTGCGTCTGGTGCGGTTGAACTTCCTCGAGGAGCGGGTGCATTGGTTCGTGCTGTCCGCCATCGGGATCCACCGACGGCGTGACGGCTCCGTCGACTTCGACGACTGCTCCAACCAGACCCGCGACGAGGACGGCATCCCGATGCTGCGCGGGCAGGCCCGCCCGCTGAACGTGCTCGAACCCCTGGTCGCCCTGGGACGGACGCGTACAGAGTCGGAAGAACCGGGCAAGCGGCGCAGAAGACGAGGGGAGCGCTGAATGGGCGGCGACCAGGACGGGCTGCGGGCGGTGTGGGCGCTGCTGTCCAAACCCGGCGGAGACGGCGGCGAGTACCGTGTCCTCGCCTGCAGTGAAGGCCGCTCCGCCTACGGCATGTTCGACGACCTGGTACGGCGGACCCTGTTCGGCACGCCCCCGCAGTGGGCGGACGGCGGAGCGCCGGGGGAGGGCCTGCCCTGGATCTCGTTCGGGGCCTTCGGCGAGAGCGACCTGCCCCGCAGGCACATCAGCATCTCCATCACCCACTGGAGCGGCCCTTCGGAGGCGTACTGTGACTCCTCCGGGCGGCGCATCGCCGCGACGCGGTTCTTCGCCGTGCCGTACGAGGAGCTCGCCCGCACCGGCCTCGGGCTGACCGGGCTGTGGCACGCCGTCCGCCCCGTGGAGCTGCCGCCCGACGACGGCGAACGCCGTCTCGCCCTGCCCACGGGCCCCGATCCGCTGCCGGAGGTCGCCGAACTCCTCGACGGCGAGCCGGGATTCGACTGGGCGGCGGCCACCGCCGCGACAGCCCTGGAGCGGCCGCTCGCCCTGGTTTCGCGCTCCAGCCGGTTCGCCATGACCCGGCTCGCCACCATCGACGCCGTCGCGTGGCTGCTGCCGTACGGGTGCCGGGCCGGACTGACCGCTGCCACCTGGGCGTCGGAGCCGGGCCCGTACACCCCCTGGCTGTGCTACACGCACAGCGACCCGGCCGACGAGCGTGTCCGGGTCCTCGAGTCGGAGCCCCCGGAGGTCTCCTCGCGGACCGGCCGCGCCCACCTGGCGCGGCTGCGGCTGCTGCGCCAGGAGCTGGGCACCCTCGGCATGCTGCGCGAACTGGCCGCCGACAAGCGGCCCGCCCGCCTCGGCGGCCGTACGCGGCACGGGGCCCCGGGGAGCGCCGCACGGGGTCGGGGCAGGTGAGGGATGGAGCCACGGCGTCCGCAGGACCCCGGACAGCTGGGCCGGTTCACCGTGCTGTGCAGGATCGGCTCGGGAGGCTTCGGCGATGTCTTCCTCGCCCGCGAGCACGACCGGCGGAGCCGTCGGCTTGCCGCCATCAAGCTGATCAAGCAGGACGTGGCGGATTCGGAGCGGCTCCGTCCGCGTTTCCGCAGCGAGATCGAGGCGGTCAGCAGGGCGGGCGGACAGGGCATTCCAGAGCTGCTGGACGCGGACCCCGAGGCGGCGCGCCCCTGGCTGGCCACCCGCTACATACCGGGCCCGTGTCTGCAGCAACTCGTCGACCGGGCGGGGCCGCTGCACCAGGAAGCCGTCTGGGCGCTGGCCGCCGGCCTCGCGGGCACGCTGACCGACCTCCACAAGGTCGGGCTGTACCACCGCGACCTCAAGCCCAGCAATGTGCTGATCACCCGGGTGCGCCCCTGGGTCATCGACTTCAGTCTGGTCAGGCTGGTCGGCGACCCCAGCCTGACGGCGACTGCGGACGCCATGGGCAGCTTCCAGTACGCCGCGCCGGAACAGGCCGCCGGGCTCGGGCGCGCCCAGGGGCAGGCCGATGTGTTCGCCCTCGGGGCGACCCTGCTGTTCGCGGCCACCGGACATCCCCCCTACAGCGGGCGGAACCAGCTCGACATCCGGCTGCGGGCGCTCACCGAGAGCCCGGACACGTCCGGGCTGGAGCGCGGCGAACTCCGCGGCCTCGTCGGCGACTGCCTGGAGTTCGAGGCGGGCGACCGTCCCGAAGCCGCCGCGGTGCTGCAGCGGGCCGAGGAAGCCGCCGGGGCCGTACGGTCCCGTCGGCTGCCGCTGCCCGGCCCGGCGCTGCGCGTGCTGGACGAGCACCGCACAAAACTGCGCGCCGTGGCGGGCGTGGACGACGACTTCACCGAGTACGACGAAGTGGCCGTGCCCCGCCCTGCGGCAGCGTGGTACGAGCCCCCGAAGCGCCGGGAACCAGCGGTGCGCACCCGGTGGCAGTGGCACTGCTACGACTGGCTGCGCGCCGCTCCCGCGGTGCTGGGCGCGCTGGTGCTGGCCGTCACCGCCGACGGCGTGCTGTACGCGGTCGACCGGGCCGACGGCACAACGCGCTGGCGGCTGGACCTGGGCGCCGCGGCCCGCGGCGGGCTGGCGGCGGCGGGCGACTCCGTCGCAGTGGCCACGGCCGACGCGACGCTCCATATGGTGCGCCTCGTCCAGGACGGACCGCTGCACTCCCGGGTCCAGCTGCCTGCGCCGGCCCGTGCCGTGGCATACGCCCCCGCCCTGCGGCCGGGCGAGCCGCGGTTGCTCATCGTGGCCGGCCGTCTCGGGGTGACGGCCCTGGAGGCCGAGGGGCGTGTCGTGCGGTGGACGGCGGCATGGGCGGGGGCGGCAGGGCGGCCCGTGCTGGACGGCGGGTCGCTGTATGTGCGTACGGCGGACGGGGCGCTTGCGGCGCTTGCGCTCACGGACGGCGCACTGCTGTGGCGTCCCGTGCCGTTGGCCGGGGCGGCGCACGCGGGACCCGTCGTCGCAGAGGGCCGGGTGTTCTCCGTCTCCGCCGACGGCTCGGCCATGGCGGTCGACGCCGCCTCGGGCGAGGTGCTGTGGCGGCACAAGTTCGACGGCACGGTGCATCTCGCGCCCGTGGCGTGGGACGGGCTGCTGCTCGTGGGGTCGGTGGAGGGCCGGGTGTGGGCCCTGGACGCCGCCCGCGGCCGGGAGATCTGGCAGCAGGGCCGGCGCGGCCATACCGGGCTCGCGGCGCTGGCCCCGCCCTGCGTCCGTGTGGACGCCCGTGTGGACGCCCGTGCGGATGCCGCACCCGGCACGCCCGACCGCGAAAGCGCTCTTCTGGCCGACCGTGACGGCATCTGCGCACTGTCGTCGGCAGACGGTTCCGAGGTGTGGCGATGGCGTGTTCGGAACGTGGCGAACCTGTGGTCGGGGCCGGGCGAACTGGTGGTCGGAGGGCTGGACGGAACACTCCGCTCCGTACATGTGGACGCTTCCTTGACGCCATTGCGGCGCCGGGAAGACGCCTGGATTCCGGAAGTGCCAGACACACCATGAGAAAAGCCGGAATGAATCCTTATTTTCTCCGGACAGTGCTCTGAACGGGCTACTACGATCGGTCTCGCACCACGGCGGAGCGTAATGTTCAGGCCACTCTCCGCCGCCCGGTGCAGCCGACGACGCCGCGCTTGGCCCACTGTCCGGAGCCTTCCGGAACGGCGCACAGCGGTCGGCGCCACGCCTGTTCGCCTCACGGCGAAGAGACTTCGGCGCCGCACCCAGGGGGGAGCCATGAACGTCACCGCCACCGCCGCCGCACAGCCCCGGGCGGCCCACCCCGCGAACCCCGCCCGAGAGTCGGCACGGTGACCCGCCCACAGTGGGGTCAGAGCGATCGGACCCGACGACTGGCCGGAGAAGACGACACAGGCCACGGCAGCCACGGACCGGAGGACGCACCCGGGCCGTGCCCCGTGTGCCGGACACGCCGTACCGCACCCCGCTGCCCGGTCTGCGGCTGGGACGGCGACGGTCACAACGCCGCCGGGGGCGACCGCGGGCAGGAGCACACGGCCGCCTGGCGCTGGGACCTGCGCGCCGCCCGCCTCGCCTCACGGGCCCACAGCACGGAGCGAGGGGCCGCCGCGACGCCCGAGGGGACGCTGCACCCCCGGCTGCGTACGCTGCTGCGCCGGTCCCACAGCGTCGAGGACGGCCACGCAGACCCCAGCGGACCGGAAAGCCCCGCGGCCCCGGCGGGGGACGGCGACGCGGACACCACGCCGTACGGAGACCTCTCCGGCGCGGTCTCCCTGCTGACCGCTCTCGCGGCCGGCGAGGTCGACGCCGTGTGCTTCTTCGGAGTGTCACCCGCGGGCCTCGTCATGGAAGAAGTGGGCCGCGACGACCGGGGCGCCCTCGGGCCCCGCGACGACCGCGCCGCGTTCCTCGACTGGGGGCAGGCGGTGCCCTGGCTGCGCCACCCCGCGCCGGAGCGTCAGTTCCTGCTGGCCGGCGGCATCGGCGCGGACGCCCCCTACGGCGTCCGCGGAGTGCCGGGGACCAGCGACACAGCCTGGGAGACACCGGTCCGACACGCCGTGCACGAAGGGCTCCAGGGCCTGCTGGCGGCCCGGGAGCACGGCCGGGACATCCCCCTCGTCGCGGTGGACGCGGCCCCCGGCTGGCGCTGGCCGCGGCACGCCCTGACCCTGCTGGACCGGTGCGCGCCCCCCTCCGCCACAGTCACCCTCCGGCCCGACGACCCGAGGCTGCACGGCGACCGGCGTCCGCTGGCCGACGTGGTGACGGCCGCCTGCCGCCGTGTTCCGCTGCGCTACGGCTATGCGCTGCTCACCCGGCCGCCCGACCAGGCCGCCGAAGGCCCCGCCGCTCGGGCCCGGCTGCTCTTCCCCTGCGGCACCCGCCTGCCGGACTCCGGCGAACTCCCCGTGAAGGTGCCGCTCCTGGCCTCCCCCGACCAGGACGCCACGCTGTTCGCCCTGCCCGTGGTGGTCGCCCGCGGGCCCCACCCACGGCGCTGGAGCGTGCTGCGCACCGCGCAGACCCGCCTCGAACCGGGGCGGCGCACCACAGTGACCGTCCTGCTCGACGCCTCCGGCGCGGTGCGCTTCGAAGGGCCCGAGCCCCTCGCCGACCCCGGCGCCGACGTCGCCTTCCACTTCGACGAGCGGGCGCTGCTCGAACAGCCGCCCGCCCCGATTCCGCGGCCGGAACCCCTCTCCGATCTGATGGTGCTGCTCGAACTGGGCGGCGACGCCGATGACTTCGCCCGGCGCACCGGCTTTCTCCAGGCCGTGCTGAACCGGCTGGCCGCCGTCTGGCCGCACGGCGACGCCCTGCGCGTCGGGCTCATCGGCTACGCCGACCACGCCTTCCGCACCGTTGGCCGCAACCGCGCGGGCGAGGCGCCCCTGCTCTTCTGGGGCTCCGGCACCGCACGCGAAGCCGCCCACGCCTTACCGGGGTTCTCGCACTGCGGCGTCGCGGACGACTTCGGAGCGCCCATGGAGGAGGCGTTGCAGGCCGCCGGCTCCACCGGCTACTGGCGGACCGGGTCCCGGCGAGCCCTGCTGGTCGTCGGCCGACGGCCGCCCCACCCGCCCCGCCAGGGCCGGGATCAGACACTGCCCTGCCCCGCGGGACTGGACTGGGAGGCGCACCTGCACCATCTGCGACAGCGGCTCGGCCTGCGGGTGATCGCGGTCCGCGACCCGCTGCCCGGCCTCCCCGGCCGGCCCGTCAGACCGCCGACCGGGGAGCGCATCGAGAGGTTCTGGGAGGAGCTGGGCCGCCAGGGCCGCTTCACCCTCGACCGGCACACCCCCGACGACGTGGCGGTCTGTTTCACCCGGTCCGCCGGGCGCCGGTCCGCCGCGGCCGGGCTGATGACCGATGTGCCGGACGAGGAGCCCGGCCCCTCCCACACCCGCTATCTGACGATCGACCACGGCCTGACGGGCGGCACCGCACAGCCAGAAGGGCGATGAGAAGCATGAGCGCAGAAGAGCAGGGCGAAGTCCGGTTCCCCCCCGAACTGCGGCCGACGACCCGGGGCGAGGAACCCCAGGCGGAAAGCGCCCCGCAGTGGCGCGAGGCCGTGCCCGACGCGTCGGCCGGGGTCCCCGCTCCCCGGCGGCCCACGGGCGACCGGGTGCGCATAGGCCTGTGGGGCTCGCCCACCTCTGGCAAGACCACCTTCCTCGCCGCACTGCGGCTGGCCGCCCAGGAGCCCTCGGGCGCGTACGGCCGCTGGCAGGTGGTGGCGGCCGACGATGTGTCCGAGGCCTTTCTGATCCAGTCCTCACGGGAACTGACCATCGACCGCCGGTTTCCCGTCGCCACCAGGGAATCCGGCCTGCTGAGCTGGCTGTTCCGCGGCGACCTCACCGGCTCCCGCTATGCCAGGAAGCGGTTCGGACGGTCCCGCCGCGCCAACCAGCTGGAGTTCGAGTTCAGCGTGCTGGATGCGCCGGGCGGCCACTACGAAGACCTCTACCAGAACGTCGACGGCGACCGCGCGACGGCCCATCTGGCGGCCTCCACCGGCCTCATCTACCTGTTCGACCCGATGCGCGAGGCCGTCGACGGAGACTCCTTCGCTTACCTCAACGGCACCCTCGCCCGGCTCACCCGCAGATGCATGGCCGCGGGCACCCTCGACGGCCCCTATCTGCCGCACCACATCGCCGTCTGCGTCACCAAGTTCGACGACCCCGAGGTCTTCGAGCGGGCCAGACGCGGCAACTGGACCGAACTCGGACCGCAGGGCACGCCCGTCGTGCCCGACCCGGAAGGCTTCTTCGACTGGCTGGCGCAGGATCTGCACGGCAGCACCATGGAACTCATCGGACGGGCCATCAGAAGCAGCTTCCACCCCTCCCGCATCCACTTCTTCGCCACTTCGGCGATCGGCTTCTCCACCCGGCCGGGCGGCGGGGTGGACCTCGGGCGGTTCGGCAATGTGCACCAGGTGGGGGGCGAGCCGCAGATCCTCGGCGCGATCAACCCGCACAACGTCATGGACCCGGTGATCGCCCTCCTGCTCGGCATCAAGAAGCGGTGGTGACATGGACGGCATGCGCGAGGTCGAAGCGCTGTGGGCCTGGTTCGGAAAGGAACCCGGCTCCCGCAGGGAGTACAGCGTGCTCCACTGCAGCGGGGGACCCGACAAGGCACGCGTCTTCGAGGGGTACATCAGGTCCTCCGCCCCCGGGAACCCGCCGACCGGCGTGCACGCAGGCGGGGACCGGCTGCCCTGGATCACCGTCAACGGCCGCACCGGGCAGGGGGAACGCTGGATCGGGGTCTCCTGCATGGAGAACTCGAAGAGCATCGACGGCGGCGGCCGAGCCATCGTGCCCACACGCTACTTCATGATGCAGTACGACGACACCGTCCCCTGCGGCGCCACATATCTGACGCTGTGGGACGCGGTGGAGACGCTTCCGCTCCCCCCGGAAGGGTCCCCCGCGCATGTGCCGGTGCGGCTCGCCGCCGACCGCCATGCGTCCGCGCTCATCGGACTCGCCCGGATCGCCGACGCGCTGGACTCTCCCGCGGCCGCGGCCGAGGCGGGCCGTCGCCAGACGGCGGCGGCCCACTGGGCGGCGGCCGCGGCCGCCTGCGTCCTCGCCGGGGACCGGGTGGTCATCACCGGCGCGGCCGGCCTGGGGCTGCGCGAGCGCCTCTCCGTGCTCGACGCCGTGGTCGGCTTCCTGCCGTACGGACTCCGCAGCGACCTCGCCGTCGGAAGCTGTGTCGAAGGCATGCGTCCACCGCGTACCGATCTGACGTTCGGCCCGGAACACACACCCGGCGCACGCAGGATCTCCCTCGGCCGGCTGCCCGCGGACCCCGCCGCGGGCGGCGAGTTCCGTGAGCGGCTGCGCCGCCTCATCGACGGCAGCGGATACCAGGACGTGCTCGGCGCACTGGCGGAGATGCACGAGCCGCTGCGGCTGACGGACCGTTCGCAGATCCTGCACGGTCTCGCCCCGCTCGACCCGCTGCGCCGCGCCGTGTGGGCCGTCGCCGTGAGCCCCGGCCAGTCCGCCCTGGACGATCCGGACGAGCTGGCCACCACCACGCGCGAGACGCTGCGCGTGCAGTGGAAGGACCCCCGGACCAGCCAGGACGTGACGGCGCACGTCGTGGAGAAGCTGCTGGCGCCCGGCGTCGACTCCGCCGCCCACGGCGAGCCGGGCGCGGCAGGCAGCCGCCGCCAGCTCCTGTGGCAGTTCGCCGTCCAGTGCAAGAAGGACGACGAGGTGCTGCGTGCGCTCTTCGCCCACAGCACGCGGGAACCCGCCCTGGAGCACACCGCGCAGGTGGTGGAGTGTCTGCGCCTCCTCGGCCCCGAGCCGCTGCACCACAGCGGGCACACCGCAGCGGCGCTGCGGGACGCGCCGTGGATCACGCTGGCGCTGCTGTACGCGGAGGCGGCCGACGCCCAGCGGCTGCGCTCCTGGCTCACCCTCGCCCGGCCCTGGGACCCGGTGGCGGAACCCTGGCTGCGGGCCTGGCAGCCGCTGATCGTCCCGGAGGCCGAGATCGCCGGCCTCGGTGTGCTCTCGGACGTGCCGGCGACGGCCGACGCGGTCCTGGTGCTGGCCGCCGCGGCGCGTGCCGGGGCGGGGACGCCGCTGCGGGCGGTCGTGCGTTTCCTGTGGAAGGCGCTGCTCCGGGCGGCCAGGGAGGACAGCGGCCCGGGCGGCGGCCCGGCGGCGCAGGAGCAGCGCGGCCGGCGCAGAGCGCTGCTGGGCCTCGGCGCCGCCCAGCCGAAAGACGCCTTCCCCGGCGCGGTGTCCGTGGGAGTGGGCGCGCCGACGCTCCGGGAGCTGCTGGAGCAGCCGCATCTGTGGGCGGAGTGCCAGGCGCGCGCCGACGCCCTGCGGTGTCTGGCGGGCGGGCAGCCCGTCGGGCCCGGGGACGGCCCGCTGGAAGTTCCGCGCTATGGGCAGGATGTCGAGAAGCTGTTCTACGACGAGTATCTCAGGCCCGATCTCCGGGGGTTCGTCACAGCGCTGACGAGCCTGGCGATGCGCGGGAAGCCGGGGGACCCCGTCAGCGGAATGCTGATGGACGTGCTGCAGCGGGTGCCCCTCGGACACGGCCGCGACGACGTGGCCGGACGGATCAACGAGTGGCTGGCGGCGCATATGCACGCCCCCGCCCACCCGGGGTTCGACGACGACCTCGCCGTAGACGGCGTCGACCCCGTCGACCCCTGGTCCCTGGACCACTCATACGCGGAACAGGAGGCCGCAGCCCGGGAGAAGACGGTCCCGCAAGCCGGAGCGCTCCCGGCCGCGGCGCCGGACATAGCGGCGTTGCAGCTGCCCGTACGACCGGCGTCCCCCGGAGTCTCCCCACCGGCCCAGTCCCCGCCGCAGGGGCCGCAGCAGACCGGGGAGCAGACGGAGGCCTCCGCACAGTGGAACCTGCTCTGCCACGCGGTGTCCACCGCCGGTTCGCCACAGGAGGTCGCCCGGGCGTGGGCGCCGGTGGCGGTGGGGCCGAGTGGCGAGAAGTCCCTGGTACTCGTCGGCAACTGGTGGGGCCGGACAACTGCCTCGGGACGACGCCACACCCTGCTCGACCATCTGCTGCGGGAACTCGTCGAGCAGCAGCTGCTCGACGCCCACGAAGCCCATGAGCTGGTCGACTGCTTCGTGATGCTGATCGTGTCCGAGCGGGCGTCCGGGCAACTCGGCAGCGGCTGGCACGGCCGGACCCATCTGAAGTGGGAGAAGCACCGGCTCAAGTGGCTCCGCAGACGCTACCGCCGGCTGAGGCGGGCGCGCCTGCGCTCGTACCTCCCCCTGCCGACGCGCAGGCGCAGCAAGCACAGCAAGCACAGCAAGCACAGCAAGCCCGGCAAGCCGTCCAAGCAGAGGAAGAACGATGACGACTGACCGCCTACCCAGCAGAGCCCGGGTGCCGGGGCTCCGGCCGCTGTTTGCCCTCGCCGTGCTGCTCGCCCTCGCCGCGCCGCTGGCGCAGCCCCTGCCGGCGCGCGCCGACGACAAGCGCCCGGGCGGGCTGACCGCCCTGCTCGACCGGCTCGTCGCCCGCGGCGGCGCGAACTACGCGGTGGCTGTGGACATCTCCGACTCGATGGAGTCCAGCGGCTACTACGCCAGGACCCGGAAGGTGCTGCCGGCCTTCATCGACTCGCTCACGGACGACGACCGGGTCTGCCTGGTGCCCTTCAGCGAGGGGGCGAGCGAGTGCGAACTGGTGTCCAAGGCGGAGGCGAAGGCCCAGTTGGCCCGGCTGCCCGAGCATGCCACGGGCAGCGCGTCCAACTTCGGACGCGCCTTCGAGTCGGCCTTGGACGGGCTGCGCCGTTCGAACGCGGAGGTCTCCGGGGTCCTGCTGATGTCCGACGCACAGCTCTACGCGCCCGACGACCCGCGGTTCAAGACCTTCGAGAGCCCGGGCTGGGCCGCACTGCGGGCCAAGTTGGCGTCCCTGTCCGGCGGGCAGGAGGTGACCGGCTACGGCATCCCGCTCGGATCGGGCGAGAAACTGGGGGACGTCCTGGCGAAGGTGTTCCCGCGGTACCAACTGCTGGACGCGTCGGGGCAGGAGCTGGCGGACTCGCTGGCCCGGGCCCATGACGACATCCGCATCCGGCAGGCCGTCAAGCGCGTGCGGGGCGACGAGGGCAAGGGAGTGGCCGTCTCCTGGCCGGCGACGCCGGACCAGCCGCTGCGCGCCGGGGGCGAGATCCGCGCCCGGCTGACCGCGACGACCGAGGCGCTCCCCGTGCGGGTCGGCCCGCTGCGGCTGGGCGGACTCCCCGAGGGGGTGCGCGCCTCCGCGGAGCCGTCCGGGCCTCTGGAACTCGGTCCGGGGGAGCGGCGCGATGTCGTCTTCACCCTGGACGAAGCGGTCGAACACGCCGACGGACTCTTCGACGGAACGGACCGGGAGAGCTGGCGGCTTACCGTCGAGGGAGCGGTCTCCTCGCCGCTGTCCGCCGACGTCGAACGCCATCTCGACGGCGTCTCCGTGAACCTGGCCGACCGGCCGAAGGGCGAGCCGCTGACCGCCGTCGGCACCGTCGTCACCTCGGCGTCGGCGCAGTGGTGGGCCGGGGTACTCGGTGTGCTCGCCGTGCTCCTGGCCGCTTCCGGCTATCTCGTCCTGCGCCGGAACCGCCCGATGCACGGCATGCTCGTCGCCGAGGCGGTCGACCGCCCCGCGCCGCTGCGCATCCGCCTGTACGGCCGCCGCACCATCACGGCCGACCTCTCCACGCTGGTGGAGGACGGCGGAACACTCTGGATCAAGGGCTCACCGGGGCGGCTCGGCGGCTTCCCGACGCTGCGGCTGCGCTGCCGGATCGCCGACCGGGCCGTGCGGGAGGCGGTGTGCGCACCCGACGAACCGCTGCTGCTCGCCGGTCTGGAGTTCCGCTACCAGCCCGGCGGCTCCGGACCCCCGGGGTGATCCCCTGCCCCGGCTACTCTCCGACGCGCACCAGGGCGAGCGTGATGTTGTCGGGTCCGCCCGCCTCGATGGCCGCCTTCCACAGTTCGAAGGCGGCCCTGCCGTCGTCGTACACGCGCAGCAGCTCCTCCAGCGCGTCCTGCGGCACCGGGTCGGTGAGACCGTCGGTGCAGACCAGCAATCGGTCGCCGACCGCGAGCGGGGCCGTCGTGACATGCGGGACGACGGAGATGAACGAGGGTGCCCCGCCCAGGGCCTGGGTGACCAGTGAGGTGGTGCGCTCGCCGGGGGAGAGCGGCGGGCTGTCGTCGACGCTGAGCCGGCTCAGCCCGTCGTCGGTCATCCGCAGGACCCTGCTGTCGCCGACGTTGAAGACCAGCAGGGTCTCGGTGAGCAGCACCGCGCCCGCGACCGTGGTCCCCATGGAGGTCAGCGAGGGATCGCGGTCGGCGGCCGCGTATACCGCGTGATTGCAGACGTTCAGGGCGTCGCGGACGGCGTGCTCGTCGTCCATGGACGAACCGAGGGCCGCGATCCTGGTCGCCGTCAGCGCGCTGGCGACCTCGCCCGCGGGCTGTCCGCCCATGCCGTCGGCGACCGCGACGACGAGGGGTCTGCCGTGCGGGAACACCAGGGTCTGCGGCGTCTCGGTCTCGGTGGCGCACAGCGTCCAGGGGCCGACGACCAGGCTGTCCTCGTTGTGGTCGCGCAGCAGTCCGGAGTGGCTCAGCGCGGTCACGGCTGTGTACGGCATCGCAGCGTCCGCCTCTCCCGCCCCCCTGTGCCTGATGCCCTCCTGCCATTGTCCCTCCGCAGCCCGCAGGGCTCCTGTCAGCCGAGGGCCGAGCTCCCCTCCCCGCCCACTCCGGCAACCGGGGCAAGCCCCCGGCCCCCCGTACGACCTGAAGGCCGTGACCTCGACTCCCCGGCTGCCCGCCCCAGGCCCCTCCCGGGAGCACCCCCACGGAGACGCCTCCAGCGGCGGGAAGCTCCAGCCTCACCGGCTGAGGTGCGGGGTGCCGTACAAATCCAGCCTCACCGGCTGAGGTGCGGGGTGCCGTACAAATCCAGCCTCACCGGCTGAGGTGCGGGGTGCCGTACAAATCCAGCCTCACCGGCTGAGGTGCGGGGTGCCGCGCAAATCCAGCCTCACCGGCTGAGGTGCGGGGTGCCGTACAAATCCAGCCTCGCCGGCGTTTGAGGCGCGGGGGTCCGGGGGCGGAGCCCCCGCACGGGGTCCAGGGGCGGAGCCCCGGCTCAGGGAAGCGCGCGCCCCACGCCCGGGGGCGTGGGGAAAAGGCCCACCGGGCGCGCCTAACCGCAGGCCCGAGGCGACACAACCGCAGGGTGCCAGGTGGCCTCGCCCGTCACCTGGATGCCCGTCCGGCCTCCCGGGCGCACCGGGACCGGTCCGGGCACCCTCACGTCGACCGGGGCGTCGAGTCCCTCGACCGTGACGGTGGCCATGGCGTCGTGGCCGTAGAAGCGCACGTCCGTCACGGTGCCGCACGTCTCGCCCGGCGCGGCGTCGGTCAGCCGGAGCTGCTCCGGGCGCAGCAGCACCAGGCCCTCGCGCGGCCCGGCGGGCGCGGCCGCCAGCGGCACCCGGCCCAGCGCGGTGGCGGCCGTGGCCGCGCCCGCCGCGTCCGCCGTGCCGGAGACGAGGACCGCGTCGCCCACGAAGCCCGCCACCCAGGGGTCGGCAGGGCGGTGGTAGACGTCCTCGGGCGTGCCGCACTGGGCGATCCTGCCGTCGCGGACGACGGCGACGAGGTCCGCCGTGGACAGCGCCTCCTGCTGGTCGTGGGTGACCAGCACGGCCGTGGCCCCGGTCGCCCGCAGGGCGGCGCGCACATCGTCGCGCACTCCCGCCCGCAGCGCGCTGTCCAGGGCGTTGAACGGCTCGTCGAGCAGCACCAGCTGCGGCTCGGGGGCGAGCGCCCGGGCGAGTGCGATGCGCTGCTGCTGTCCGCCGGACAGCTCGTGGGGCATGCGCTCGCCGTAGCCTGCGAGCCCGACCAGCTCCAGCATCTTCTCCACCCGGGCACGGCGGGCGGTCCGGTCGACGCCGCTGAGCCCGTACGCGACGTTGCGGGCCACGCTCAGGTGCGGGAACAGCGCGCCCTCCTGCGGCACGATGCCGACGCGGCGGCGCTCCGGCGCGATATGCGCACCTGGCCCGCTCAGCACGCGCCCGCCGACGGCGACGCTGCCCGCGTCGGGCCGCAGAAACCCGGCGACGATGCGCAGCATGGTCGTCTTGCCGCAGCCCGAGGGGCCGAGGACCGCGGCCAGCGCGCCGCCGGGCACCGTCAGGTCGAGCCCGTCGAGGACGGCGGCCTCGGGGCCGTACGCCTTGACCAGTCCTTTGATCTGAAGGTCGGTCATGTTCTGTGCCTTCCGAGGAGGTACGACGGGACGGCTGCCAGCAGGATCAGCGCGGCGGCGTAGGGGGCCGCGGCGGCGAACGAACCCGCTCCGGTCTCCGTCCACAGCCGGGTGGCGAGGGTGTCCATGCCGGTGGGCCGCAGCAGCAGAGTCGCGGGGAGCTCCTTCATGCACACCACGAACGTCAGGGCCGCCCCGGCGGCGACGCCGGGCGCCGCCAGCGGCACGGTGACCGTGCGCAGCACCGCGAGCGGCGAGCGCCCCAGCGAGCGTGCGACGTCCTCCAGCACGGGAGGGGCCTGGAGGACCGCGGCCCGGGTGGCGGCCGCCGCCACGGGCAGGAACAGCACCGCGTACGCGCACACCAGCAGCGGCAGTTCCTGGTAGAGGGGCCGGGCGTAGCGGACCGCGAAGAACACCAGGGCGAGGGCGACGGTGATGCCGGGCAGGGCGTGTCCGGCATAGGCCGCCTGCTCCAGCAGCCGCGCTCCCCGGCCGCGGTGGCGGGCGGCGATCACACCCACCGGAAGGGCGAGCAGGGTGGTGAGCGCCGCGCCCGCCGCGGCTGTGCCCAGGGTGGTCAGCGAGGTGTCGGCGAGAGTGCCGGGGTCCCAGGTGGCGGAGTTGCCGACGGCCAGCCAGTAGCCGAGCGTCGCGAGGGGGAAGCCGACGGCGAGGGCGACGACCGCGCCGCACCAGCCCAGCGCGGGCAGCCGCAGCCGGCCCAGCGGCGCGGGCTCGGCGGGGCGGGCCGTGCCCGTGCCGGTCCTGGCGTGCCCGGCCCGGCCGCGGGTGCGGGTCTCCGCCGCCACCAGCGCCACCGTCATCAGCACCAGTACGGCGCTGAGCGCCGCGGCCGGGGTGCGGTCGAAGCTGGCCCGGTACGAGGTGTAGATGCCGCGGGTGAAGGTGTCGTACCGCATCAGCGAGACGGCCCCGAAGTCGCTGAGCACATACAGCGCCACCAGCAGCCCGCCTCCGGCGGCCGCCGGGCGCAGCTGCGGCAGCGTGACGCGGAGGAACGTGCGCATTCTGCCGTGTCCCAGCGAGCGTGACACCTCTTCCTGCGCGGGGTCGGTGCGGCGCAGCGCGGCGGCGACGGGCAGATACACATACGGGAAGCTGACCAGGGTCAGCGTCAGCGCAGAGCCGGTGAAGCCGGCGAGGCCCGGCGCCGCCGACAGCCAGGTGAAGGCGGCCACATAGCTGGGCACCGCCAGCGGCAGGGTGACCAGCACCGACCAGATCCGCGCGCCGGGCAGCGCGGTGCGCACGGTCAGCCAGGCGAGCGAGACGCCCAGCACCAGGCAGCCGAGCACCACGGCGGCGGTCAGTCCGAGGCTGTGGCCGAGCAGCAGCGCCGTACGGTCGTCGGCGATGACGTCCCAGGCGTAGGCCGGTCCGCGCTCCAGGGCGCGGACGGCGAGATAGCCCAGCGGCAGCACCGCCAGCAGGGCGGCCGCGCAGGCGGGGACGAGCAGTACGGGGGACGGGCGGCGGCCCGCGGCGACGCGCCGCCGCCCGGCGAGCGGCGTGGCTGCCGCTGCCGGGCGGTCGGCGGAGTGACCGGTCGTCGGATCGGTCACGTCAGACCATTCCGACGTCCTGGAGCATGGCCAGGGTGCCCTTGAGGGAGTCGAGTTCGCCCAGGTCGATCTCCGGCTTCGTCAGCGACTCGAAGGGCGGCAGGTCCTTGACGTCGCTGGTGACGCCCGCGGCCAGCGGGTACTCCTTGGTCTTGTCGGCGAAGTACCGCTGGGACTCGGCCGACAGCAGGAAGTCCACGGCCTTGCGGGCGTAGGCGCTCTGCTCGGGATCCGCGCCCTTGAGCATGCCGACGCCGGCCACGTTGACCAGACCGCCCGGGTCGCTCTTGGCGAGGTAGTGGATTCTGACGTCGAGCTCGTCCTCGCCCTTCTCGGCGACCCGCTCGTACCAGTAGTAGTGGTTGACGAGGCCGAGGGAGACCTCGCCGGAGTCGACGGCGTCCATCACGGCGAGGTTGTTGTCGTAGGGCTTGCCGTTGGCCTTGAGCCCCTTGAGCCAGGTGCGGGTGGCGTCGTCGCCCTCCAGCACGCGCATGCCGGTGACGAACGACTGGAAGGAGGCGTTGGTCGGGGCGTAGCCGATCTTGCCCTTCCACTCCGGCTTCACCACCTCGTGGACGGAGTCCGGCGGGGTGGCGACCTTGTCCGGGTGGTAGGCGATGACGCGGACGCGTCCGCTGAGTCCGACCCAGTCTCCGGCGGCGCCGCGGTAGGCGGGTTCGACCTTCTCCAGGGCGGTCTGCGGCAGCGGCGCGAGCCTGCCCTCCTTGGACAGCGCGCCCAGGGCGCCGGCGTCCTGGGAGAGGAACAGGCCCGCCTCGGTGGCGTCGCCCTCCTCCAGCAGCTGCGCGGACAGCTCCGCGCTGCCTCCGTAGCGGACCTCGACCCGGGTGTCGAGGGACTCTTCGAGTTTGTCGATGAGGGACCCCACGAGCTTCTCGTTGCGGCCCGAGTAGATCACGAGGCCGGCCGGTTCATCGCTGCCGCAGCCCGCGAGCAAGGGGGATATGAGGGCTGCCGCGGCGAGCGCGGTGAGGGAGCGGGCCAACGGGCGTCGCATGAGCGGGGGATGCCTTCCTGCTGTGCCCGCCGTCGGCGCGCCGCACGGGTGCGGGGCCGGCGAAGGGCGGTGGATCGGCGCCGGGGAGGAACCGAAGAACAGAGTATGAATAAGGTAAAGCTAACCTAAGGGTCAAGGGTTTCGGATGTAACAGCTCGGCTGCGAAAACGGGTGTGGATTTGACCACACTGTTTGGCCTGATCCTTTCGCTCCTGCCCAAGGCCCCGGAGAGCGCAAGCAGTTGCCGCCGCGGGCGGCGCGCACGAGGGCTCCGCGCATCGGCCCGGCGGCGCACGCCCCCTTCCGGATAAGGCCAGCCTTACCTACTATGCCCGCCGTGACGATCCACCCCGCCCTGCTCACCAGCGGCAACACCCTGCCCCTCGCCCACGGCCTCGATGCCCACGGCGACCGTACGGCCCTGCTCACCCCCGACGGGGAGATGACCTACCGCGAGCTGGCCGCACGCGTGGCGGACACCGCCCGCCGCCTCGGCCCCGAACGCCGTCTGGTGCTGCTGCCTGGCGCAAACACGCCGGAGGCGCTCATCGTCCATCTCGCCGCCCTGTCGGCCGGCCACCCCGTCCTGCTCGTGCCCGGCGACCACCCGGAGGCGGCCCGCTCGCTGACGGAGGCCTACGACCCCGACGTCGTCGTACGGCCCGCCGCACCCGGCGAGCCGTGGGCCCTCGACGAACGGCGTACGGGGACCGCCCACGACCTCCACCCGGACCTCGCCCTGCTGCTGTCCACCTCCGGCTCCACCGGCTCGCCCAAGCTGGTCCGCCTCTCGTACGACAACCTGCAGGCGAACGCCGAGTCGATCGCCGCATACCTCGGCATCCGCGAGACCGACCGCGCCGCAACCACCCTGCCCATGCACTACTGCTACGGGCTGTCCGTCCTCCACAGCCATCTGCTGCGCGGCGCGGGCCTGATCCTCACCGGCCTCTCGGTGGCCGACGCCTGCTTCTGGGAGCTGTTCCGCTCCGCTCACGGCACCGCCCTCGCAGGCGTCCCGTACACCTTCGACCTGCTCGACCGCGTCGGCTTTGACGCCATGGACCTGCCGCATCTGAGGTATGTCACCCAGGCCGGCGGCCGCCTCGCCCCCGAGACCGTGACCCGCTACGCCGAACTGGGCGAGCGCCGCGGATGGGACCTGTTCGTGATGTACGGCCAGACCGAGGCCACCGCCCGCATGGCCTATCTGCCGCCCGACCTGGCGGCCGCCCACCCTGCGTCCATCGGCGTCCCCGTGCCGGGCGGCGCCTTCCGCCTCGACCCCGTGGACGATGAACGCCGCGACGACGGTCCCGGCCCGGACGCCGGGCGTCTCGACCCCGTGGACGACGGTCCCGGCCCGGATGCCGGGGAACTCGTCTACACCGGGCCGAACGTGATGCTCGGCTACGCCCGCACCCCCGCCGACCTGGCACGCGGCCGGGACATCCGGGAACTGCGCACCGGCGACCTCGCCCGGCGCACCCCCGAGGGGCTGTACGAGATCGTCGGTCGGCGCAGCCGCTTTGTGAAGATCCTCGGCCTGCGCATCGACCCGCAGCGCATCGAGACGGCCCTCGCCCGCCAGGGCGTCACCGCGCTGTGCACCGGCGACGACACCTCCCTCGTCATCGCCGCGGTCGACACTCCGGACGCCGACGCGGACCGCATACGCGGCCTTGCCATACGGGAGTGCCGCCTGCCGCCGCGTGCGGTCGACGTCCGGCTGCTCGCCGACCTGCCCCGGCTGCCCAGCGGCAAGCCGGACTACGAGGCGATACGCGCGCTCCCCCGGGAGAGTAAAGACGCCCGGCCGCTGCCCGACGATCTGTGCCCGCTCTACGCCCGCATCCTCGACCGCACCGACGTGACCCCCGACAGCAGCTTCGTCAGCCTCGGCGGGGACTCGCTGTCGTATGTGGAGATGTCCCTCCAACTGGAGAAGCGACTCGGCAGCCTGCCCCCCGACTGGCACACCAGGCCCATCCGCGACCTCGCGCCACGAGAGACCGCGACGCCACAGGCCCCCTCCCGGCCCCGGCCCCGCAGGCGGACCCTGGAGACCAGCGTCGCCCTGCGCGCCCTCGCGATCTTCTTCATCGTCGGCTCGCACATCCATGTCTTCGGCGTCAAGGGCGGCGCCCATCTGCTGCTCGCCGTCGCCGGATACAACTTCGCCCGCTTCCACCTCACCGACGCCCCCCGGCGTGAACGCATCCGCCACGCCTGGACCAGCATCGCGCGGGTCGCGGTGCCGAGCATGGTGTGGATCGCGGGCATGCTGCTGCTCGCGGACGACTACACCCTCAGCAATCTCGCCCTGCTGCACAGCGTCCTCGGGCCGCACGACAACCCCACCGGAATGCACTTCTGGTTCATTGAGGCCCTCGTCTACATCCTGGTCGCCGTCGTGGCGCTGCTTGCCCTGCGCTGGGCGGACCGGGCCGAGCGCCGCTTCCCGTACGGTCTGCCGCTGGCGATCGCGGCCGCCGGGCTGCTGACGCGCTACGACCTCCTCGGTCTGCCCGACCGCTCGCTGATGCCGGACGCCGTGACCGTCTTCTGGCTGTTCGCCCTGGGCTGGGCGGCGGCCAAGGCCACGACCGTACGACAGCGGCTGCTGGTCACGGCGGCGACCCTGGCCACCGTGCCGGGCTTCTTCCCCGAAGAACCCATGCGCGAGGCGCTCATCGTGGCGGGCTTCGCCCTGTTGGTGTGGGTCCCGGTGCTCCCCAGCCACGAGCGGCTCAACCGGCTCGCCGGAGCCCTGGCGACCGCCTCGCTGTACATCTATCTGACGCACTGGCAGATCTATCCGCTGATCGACGGCTTCTCCCGGCATCTGGCGTTCCTGGCGTCGCTGGTCTTCGGAGTGGCGTACGCGGCGGCCGCGAACCGCGCGATGCGGGCGCTGCCCAAGCTCCAGCCTCGCCGGCGTTTGAGGCGCGGGGGGCCGGGGGCGGAGCCCCCGGCTTGGACAAGGGGCCTCACCCCTTGAGCACGCCCAGCGGCACCAGCCTCGCCACCCGCCTGCACAACCCCGCCCCCTCGCTCGCCCGCACCACCGCGTCGATGTCCTTGTACGCCAGCGGCGCCTCCTCCGCGAGCCCCCGGGCCGAGGAGCCCCGGACCACGACGCCGGCGGCCTCCAGGTCCTCCCGCAGCCGGCGGCCGTCGACCTCGCGGGCCGCCCGGTGGCGGCTGCGCACCCGGCCGGCGCCGTGGCAGGTCGAGTGCCACGCGCCGCCGCCCTCCACACCCGCCAGCACATACGAGGCGGTGCCCATCGTGCCGGGGATGAGCACCGGCTGGCCCACCGCGGCCAGATCGTCAGGCAGTTCCGGGTGCCGGGCGGGCAACGCCCTGGTCGCGCCCTTGCGATGGACGCACAGCCGCCGCTCCCGCCCGTCGACCGTATGGGTCTCCATCTTGGCCATGTTGTGCGAGATGTCGTAGACCAGATCCACCGGACAGTGCATGACCTCGGCGAACGCCCGGCGCGCGGTGTCGCCGAGGACCTGCCTGTTGGCCCGCGCATAGTTGGCCGCGGCCGCCATCGCCGCCAGATAGGAGCGGCCCTCCGCGCTGTCCGCGGGCACACAGGCGAGCTGCCGGTCCGGCACCCGGATGCCGTAGCGGTCCATGGCCCGGTCCATCGTGCGCACATGGTCGGTGCAGATCTGATGGCCGAGCCCCCGCGAACCGCAGTGGATCATCACACAGACCTGCCCCTCGCCGAGCCCCATGACCTGCGCGGCCCGCTCGTCGTACACCTTCTGCACCTTCTGCACCTCGAGGAAGTGGTTGCCGGAGCCGAGGCTGCCGACCTGCCCGAGGCCTCGGTCCACCGCCCGTTCGCTCACCTCGTCGGCGGCCGCCCCCGCAAGCACCCCGCCGTCCTCGCAGCGCACGAGGTCGCGGGCCACACCGCGGCCGTGCTCCACCGGGTACCGCGCGCCGCCCGTCAGCACCTCGCCGAGCTCCGCCCGCCGCAGGGTCCAGATGCCGCCCCGGCCGGGGCCCCGGGGCACGCGGGCGCTGAGCACATCCATCAGCTGCCGCAGCCGGGGTGCGAGGGACTCGCTGCCGCAGTGCGCGGCCAGCAGCCGGACCCCGCACGAGATGTCGAAGCCGACCCCGCCGGGGGATATCACCCCGCCGGCGTCCGGCTCGGTCGCCGCGACGCCCCCGATGGGGAAGCCGTACCCCCAGTGCACGTCGGGCATCGCATACGAGGCCCCCACGATGCCCGGCAGCGTGGCCACGTTCACCACCTGCTGCAGCGCCTGGTCCCCGGCGACGTCCGGCAGCAGCTCGGCTGAGGCGAAGACGACCCCCGGCACCCGCATCCCCTCGCCCCGGGGAATGCGGAAACGGAACGCGCCGTCCGGAACCAGCTCCACATCCGCCACCGCGAAGCACCTCCTCACCGGCTCATACGTCCCCCGCACATCGCTCGCGGGCCGTTCACACGTCGACGGTCACCGCGCACCGCCAGCCCGCCGGCCCCCGCCCGAACTCCAGGCCGTGCCAGGTGACCGCCTTGGGCGCGGCCCCCACGACCGGGCAGGAGCGGGCGTCGGCCATCCGCAGCACGGCGTGCACACCGCGGTCGACAGGTGCGACCTCGACGCCGACGGGCACCTCACCCTCGGCGTCCAGCCAGTACACGACCTCTTCCAGCAGCGCCACCAGCAGCTCCTCGTCGCTCCCGGCGAGCACCGCCGCCTCCCGCCTGCCGACGGCCTGGGCGCCCCGCAGATCGAGGAACGACTCGCAGACCCCGTGCACGGCCTGCTCCAGGCACTCCTCACGCGTCGGGCCCCATGCCTCGACCCGCAGATCCGCGGTGTGCGGAACACTGCGCCGGCCGGCGCTCTCGGGTGGCAGGTACACAGTCGCCTCCTGTCCCTTTCATGGTGCACCGCGCGGCCGCGGCGCACCGCTCGGCGGACATGCCCGCCCCGCCGCCGCGGGCCATGCTGGAGACATGGCCCGAGCCAACGAGGAGGTCGAGGCGCTGCTCCAGGAGTACGCCGATCTCATCGCAATCAGCGGCGGCGACGCCTTCAAGGCGCGCGCCTACGAGAAGGCCGCACGCGCCATCGGCGGCCACCCCGCCGACATCGCCAAGCTCGACGCCAAAGGACTGCGGGAGATCCCGAACGTCGGCAAGTCCATCGCCGACAAGGTCGGGGAGTATCTGCACACCGGCCATGTCCCGGTGATCGACGAGACCCGGGCGACGATCCCGGCCGGCGTCCGCGAACTGATCGCCATCCCCACGCTCGGCCCGAAGAAGGCCCTGGTGCTCCACCAGGAGCTCGGCGTCTCCTCCGTCGACCAACTCCTCGACGCCATCCACGCCGAACGGCTGCGGGACCTCAAGGGGTTCGGCGAGAAGACCGAGGAGAACCTGCTGCACGGCATCTCCCTGATGCAGAAGGCCGGCGAAGGCCGCATCCTCCTCAGCGCCGCCCTGGACGTCGCCGAGCAGATCACCGGCGAACTGTCCGCGATCCCCGGCTGCGAGCGGTGCGCCTACGCGGGCTCGCTGCGCCGGATGCGCGAGACCATCGGCGACATCGACATCCTGGTGGCCGCCGACGACTCCGCGCCCTTCATGGAGGCGCTCGGCAGCCTTCCGCAGACCGCCGAGACCATCGCCCACGGCGAGAAGAAGACCTCCATCCGCACCACCAAGGGCCTCCAGGTGGACCTGAGGGTCCTGCCGCCGGTCTCCTGGGGCGCGGGTCTGCAGTACTTCACCGGCAGCAAGGCGCACAACATCCGCACCCGCGCGATCGCCGTGCGCAAGGGCCTCAAACTCTCCGAGTACGGACTCTTCCACGCCAAGAGCGGACGGCGCGTCACCTCGCGCACGGAGGAGGACATCTACGCCCGCCTCGGCCTGCCGTGGATCCCGCCGCCCCTGCGCGAGGACCGCGGCGAGATCGCCGCAGGACTGGCGGGCGAACTCCCCGACCTGGTCGCCGAGGACGACATCCGGGGCGATCTGCACACGCACACCGACCTCACCGACGGCCTCGCCCCCCTGGAGGACATGGTCGCCGCAGCGGCCGACCGCGGCTATGCGTACTACGCGGTCACCGACCACGCCCCGAACCTCTACATGCAGCGCATGACCGACGAGAAGATGCTCGCCCAGCGCGACCGCGTCCGAGCGCTCGACCGCACCTTCCGCGGAATGCGGCTGCTGCACGGCACGGAGCTCAACATCGGGCCGGACGGCGACCTCGACTGGCCCGATGAGTTCCTCGCCGAGTTCGACCTCTGCGTCGCCTCCGTCCACTCCCACTTCAACCAGAGCCGCCGGGACCTGACCCGCCGTCTGATCCGCGCCTGTGAGAATCCGCACGTCGCGATCATCGGCCACCCCACGACCCGCCGCATCGGCAAACGCCCGCCCATCGACGCCGACTTCGACGCCGTCTTCGAAGCCTGCGCGGCCACCGGCACCGCCCTGGAGATCAACTCACATCCGGAGCGGCTCGACCTGCGCGACGAGGACATCCTGCGCGCCAGGGAGTACGGCGTGAAGTTCGCCATCGACTCCGACGCCCACTCCACCACCCATCTGCCCTATCTGCGCTATGGAGTCGGCACCGCCCAGCGCGGCTGGCTCACGAAGGACGACGTCGTCAACGCCTGGCCGCTGACCAGGCTGCGCCGCTTTCTGCGCAAGGGCTGACGTCGGATCTGAGTATCCTCCGGTTCTGCCCTGCCCCGCGGCCAACCCGCCGGCCCCTGCAACGGAGAGCGCATGCCACAAGCCGACAGCTCACACGTCGACGCCGCAGAACTCCTCACGCTCGCGCTCCGCCACCTCGACGACTACGACACCCGCCGCCCCTTCACTGAGATCCCGACCCTCGACGACTCCACCCCGCTGCCCTTCCGGCCCTTTCCGGCCCTGGCGATCGCCATGGCCGGGCATGTCCTGTCTGCATGGGAGGTCAGGACGTTCCAGGTCGAGCGTGCCAAGCGAGGAGAGCGCATACGGTTCTTCACCGCGGTCGGCACAGAGCCCGGACGGACCTTCCGTGCCTGCACCCTCTTCGACCCCGAGCTGGGCACCCAGAGCGTCGTCGAGCTGTGCGGACACGCCTTCTGCTCCAACAAGGCCCCCGCCGGCCCCGGGAGCCGCTGCGCCGACCATCTCGGCGATCCGCCGCCGGACGGCCGCGACCCGTGCCACTGGCTGCGCAGGGCCGGCGAAGCCGCCATCTCGGTCGAGCGCGGCCGCAGAGGTCTCACCGAGACGGAGGCGCTGGCCGTGCACGCGGCACGCGCCGGTGTGCCCATGGCACAGGTGCGCAGAGCCACCGGGCTGCCTGAATGGACGGTCCATGCCCTCAGCGGCGAGCCCGCGAGCGTTCCTGAGGGCGTCGACGGCTCCGACGCCCCCGCCGCCTGGCCCCTTGTGCTCACTCCCGTGCGCGACATCACCGCGGCGGACGTCCACCGTGTCTACGCATACACAAGCGGCAGCCCCGCCCCGCCCGGCCCCGACACGGTGCTCGCCCGGAAGGACCGCTGGTACACATACGAGCCGCTGCGCGAGAACGGCCCCTTCCTGGTCTTCGAGGACGAGCACTGCTTCACGCTTCAGTGGTGGCAGATGCAGGACCATCTGCCGGAGCACCAGCTCGCCCGCCCCGGCGACGAGAGCCGCAGACGGGACATGTACGAGCCGCCCTGCCAGTGCGGCGACTGCGACTACTAGTGCCGGAGGGGCTGGACCTCAGCCCGACTCGGGGAAGTGGCAGGCCACCTGACGCGCCTCCCCGGCGGCCGCGATCCGCAGTGCCGGGGCCTCGGTCCGGCAGATGTCCCGCGCCTTGGGGCAGCGCGGATGGAAGGTGCAGCCGGGCGGGGGCGCGGCAGGGCTGGGCGGGTCGCCGAGCAGGGTGATCCGCTCCCGGGTCCGCTCGGCGGCCGGATCCGGCAGCGGCACCGCGGACAGCAGCGCACGCGTGTAGGGGTGGGCGGGGGCCGTGTACAGGTGCTCCTTCGCGCCGATCTCGACGATTCGGCCGAGGTACATCACGGCGACCCGGTCGCACACCCGCTTGATGACCGACAGGTCGTGGGCGATGAAGAGATAGGACAGGCCCAGCTCCCGCTGCAGCCGCTCCATCAGATTGACGATCTGGGCCTGCACGGACACGTCCAGCGCGGAGACGGGTTCGTCGGCGACCACCAGTCGGGGGCTGGTGGCCAGCGCGCGGGCGATGCCGATGCGCTGGGCCTGTCCGCCGGAGAACTCATGGGGGTAGCGGTCGATGTGTTCCGGGATCAGGCCGACCAGCTCCATCAGCTCGGCCGCCCGTCTGCGCGCCTCGGCGACCGCGGCGCCCTGCACGATCAGCGGGTCGGAGATGATCCGGGCCACCGTCTGACGGGGGTTGAGGGAGGAGTGCGGATCCTGGAAGACCATCTGGAGCTCGGTGCGCAGAGGCTTCAGCGCCCGCTGCGACAGACGGCCGATGTCGCGTCCGCCGAATTCAACCGATCCGGAGGTCGGCTGCAGCAGCCGGACGATCATCCGGCCGGTGGTGGACTTGCCGCAGCCGGACTCGCCGACCAGGCCGAGTGTCTCGCCCGTCGCCACCTCGAAGCTGACGCCGTCGACGGCCCGGACGGGAGCCGAGCGGGCCCGCCGGCCGGGGAACGTCATCGTCAGGTCCCGTACACGGAGCAGAGGTGTGGTCATGAGCTGATGCCTTCGTACGCGGGGAAGTGGCAGGCCACCGGATGCCCGGCCGGCCCGGTCGGTCCGTCGAGCTCGGGGCGCTCGGTCTCGCAGCGGGACCGCTCGCCGTCAAAGGAGGCGGCGGCCAGCCGCGGGCAGCGGGGCGCGAACGCACAGCCGGGGGCCGGGGTGAGCAGTGAGGGCGGGCTGCCGGGGATGGCCCGCAGCGGCTCGTCATCGTCGTCGTCGAGGCGCGGCAGCGAGTCCAGCAGGGCGCGGGTGTACGGATGGGCGGGGGAGGCGAACAGCGTGTCAACGGGGGCTTGTTCGGCCGCCCGGCCCCCGTACATCACCAGCACGTCGTGGGCGACGCGGGCGACCACCCCCAGATCGTGGGTGATCATCACGACGGCGAGTCCCCGCTGCTCCTGGAGCCGGGCGATCAGCTCCAGGATCTGGGCCTGCACGGTGACGTCGAGGGCGGTGGTCGGCTCGTCCGCGATGAGCAGCTCCGGTTCGCAGGCCAGCGCCATCGCGATCATCACTCGCTGGCGCATCCCGCCGGAGAACTGGTGCGGATACTCGCCGGCCCGGCGCTTGGGCTCGGGGATGCCGACCTCGGCGAGGGCTTCGACGGCCCGGGCGCGGGCTGCTCTGCGGCCGGAGCGGAAGTGGACCCGATGGTGTTCGGCGATCTGCTCCCCGACGGTGTAGTAGGGGTGCAGGCTGGAGAGCGGATCCTGGAAGATCATCGCCATCTTGCGGCCCCGCAGCCGGTTCAGCTCCCGTTCGTCCCTGCCGGTCAGCTCCTGTCCGTCGAGGATGACGGAGCCGCTGACGCGGGCGTTCGCATGCAGGCCCAGCACGGCGAGCGAGGTGACGGACTTCCCCGACCCCGACTCGCCGACGATGCCCAGCGTGCGGCCCCGCCGCACCTCGAAACTGAGGGAGTCCACGGCCCGTACCGGCCCGTGCTTCGTCGGAAAGGTGACCGTCAGATCCCTGACGGACAGCAGGCTGTCGGGCGGCAAACTCTCGGACATCAGTACCTCACGCGGGGGTCGACCACGGCGTACAGCAGATCGACGGCCAGATTGGCCAGGACGATGAAGGTGGCGGCGAGCAGGGTGACGCCGAGGATGACCGGCTGGTCGCCGCTGGAGAGCGCTCCGTAGAACAGCCGGCCCACCCCCGGCAGCCCGAAGATCGACTCGGTGATCACCGCTCCGGCCAGCAGTCCTCCGAGGTCCATCCCGAAGATGGTGAGGACCGGCGTCATCCCGGCCCGCAGACCGTGCTTGACCACGACCGTGCGGCGGGGCAGCCCTTTGGCGCGAGCCGTGCGGATATACGGCTCCGCCATCGTCTCGATCATCGAACTGCGGCTCTGCCGCGCGTACATGGCCGCGTACAGGATGGCCAGCGCCAGCCACGGCAGCAGCAGATTGGACGCCCACTGGACGGGGTCGGAGCCCAGCGGCACATACTGCGGATAGGGGAGCAGCCCGGTCGCCCGGATCAGACCGTAGATCAGCAGCACCGAGGTGAAGTAGACGGGCAGCGAGGCGGCGGCGACCGCGCCCACCATCAGCACGCGGTCGGCAAGCGTGTCCTTGCACAGCGCTGCGGTGACGCCCGCGCTGAGCCCGAGGCCCAGCCAGAGCGCCGCGGCGCCGAACGCCAGCGACGCGGAGACCGGCAGCCGGTCCATCAGCAGCTCCCACACTGCCTGGCTGTTCTCGTAGGAGTAGCCGAGGCAGGGGAATTCGCAGTGCAGCGTGTACTGTCCGCTGCCGATGGTGCGGCCGGTGAAGATGCCGGTGACGAAGTCGGCGAACTGCCGCCACACCGGCTGGTCCAGGCCCATGTGCGCGCGGATCGCGGCCAGTCGGTCGGCGCTGCACGACTTGCCGCACGCCGCCGCCGCGGGGTCGGCGGGCAGGACGTAGAAGATGGTGAAGGTGACGGCGGCGATCGCGATCAGCACGCCGACGACGCCGAGGAGCCGCCGGCCGAGGTAGAGGATCATATGCGGCTTCCCCTCGGGTCGAGGATGTCCCGCAGTGCGTCGCCGAGCAGGGTGAAGGCGAGCACCGTGAGGAAGAGGCAGCTGCTCGGGAGGATGAAGTACATGGGATCCGTGTCGTAGAAGGCGACGCTCTCGGCGATCATCTGACCCCAGGAGGGGGTGGGCGGGCGGACGCCGACGCCCAGATAGCTCAGTGCCGCCTCGGTGGCGATCATCCCGGGGATGATCAGGGTGGTGTATGCGATGACCGGCCCGGCGACGCCCGGGAGGATGTCGCGGCTGAGGATCCGCCAGGGCCCGGCCCCGGCGACCCTTGCCGCGTCCACGTACTCCCGGTGTTTGAGGCTCAGGGTCTGGCCGCGCACCACGCGGGCGATGCCGGGCCAGCCGAAGAGTCCGATGACGACGGTCATCAGCAGGATGCGGTTGACGTCCTTCGCCACCGACAGCATCGCGATCATGAAGATCAGGGACGGGAAGGACATGGTCAGGTCCATCAGCCGGGAGAGCACGGCGTCGGTGCGCCCGCCGAAGTAGCCGGCGGTGACTCCGGCCGCGGTGCCGGCCGTCACCACGATCGCGGTGGCGGCGAACGCGATGAACAGCGAGACCTGAGCGCCGTGCACGACCCTGGCGAACAGATCGCGTCCGGTGACCGGTTCGACGCCGAGCCAGTGGTCGGCGCTGATGCCGCCGAACGGGCCGATCGGCAGTCCGCCGAGGTACGGGTCGACGGCGGACTTGTCGAACTCGTCCGGCGACCAGCCGCCCAGCGCACTGAGCAGCGGCGCCGCCGCGGCCATGAACACGAACAGCGCGACGACGCTGAGGGAGATCCTCACGGAGGTGCGGCGGCGCAGTTCCGCGCGGGCGAGCTGCCAGGGGCCGCTGCCCGCGGGAAGTGAGGTGGAGCTGAGGGTGGCAGCCATGGTGTGCTGCCTCAGCCCGCGCTCTTGGCCGGGTCCTTGAGGCCGACCGTCGCGTAGTCGATCTGGCCGCCGAAGGAGGTGTGGCCGTACGCCCCCGCGATGTTGGCGCCGAGCAGCAGCGGCATGCGCTCGATGACGGCGGGCGCCGTCGGGGCCTTGGCGAGGATCTCGCCGTCCAGCTGCTGCCAGGCCTGGTTGGCCTGCTGGGCGTCGGTCATCGCGGCGATCTCGTCCATGCGCTGCATGGTCGGCTTGTCGCGGAAGAGCGAGTGGTTGCCGGAGTTGCCCTTCTCCTTGATATAGCGGCCGTCGAAGACGAAGGGCAGGAAGGTGGAGCCGGAGGGGTAGTCCGGGCACCAGCCGGTGTAGACCAGGTCGGTGCGGTTCTCGGTGTCGCCGATGGTGTCGTAGAACGCCGAGGGGTCGACGGTCTCGATGGTCACCTTGATCCCGGCCCGGCCGAGGGCTTGCTGGATCGCCTCGCCTACGCCCTTGTCGCCGTTGGAGACGGTGATGCTGGTGGCGAAGCCGTCCGGCTTGCCCGCCTGCTTCAGCAGTTCCTTGGCCTTCGCCGCGTCGCCGGTGAGCGGGATCTTCAGGGTGTCGGGCTGCTTGCCGTCGAAGAGCGAGCCGGGCATCAGGGCCGTGGCCGCGTCGTTGAGCGCGGGCCCGCCGGAGGCGGTCACGATGGCCTCGCGGTCCAGCGCGTACTGCACGGCCCGGCGGACCCTGACGTCGTCGAACGGGGCGCGGCCGGTGTGCATCTGCACCATTTCGGTGCAGTTGCTCGACTCGGCGAGCAGCCGGGCCCGGACGTCGGCCTTGGTGAGCACCTTCGGTGTGCTCTCGGGGCGCATCTTGCCCCAGGAGACGGCGGATGCGTCGGCGCCGGAGCTGGCGATCAGGCGGTCGTCGATCTGGTTGCCCTTCAGCCCCATCGTCACGACGATCCGGTCCGGGTACGCCTTGCGGACCTGGTCGGTCGCCGGGTCCCAGTGGGTGTTGCGGACGAGCACCAGCCGCTTGTCGCGCGCATACGACTCGATCTTGTACGGCCCCGAGGAGAAGGGCCGGTTGTCGTACTGCGGCCCCTTGTCCTGCGCCTTGGGCACGGGGGCGAAGGTGGGCAGCACCGTGGCATAGGCGAACTCCGCGAAGGGCTTGCGCAGTTCGAAGACGATCGTGCGGTCGTCGGGCGTCTTGACGGAGTCGAGGTGCTTGCCGTGGGCCGGTCCCTGGTAGCCCTCGGCCCCGGCGAGATAGCGGGCCGCGTAGTCGGGGCCGCCCGGCAGGTCCGGCGAGAAGGACCGCTCCACGTTGTACTTGATGTCCTGGGCGGTGATCGGGGTCCCGTCCTCGTACTTCAGACCCTTCTTGAGTCTGAACGTCCAGGTCTTGGCGCCGTTGGAGGAGGCGCCGAGGTCCTCGGCGAGATCGGGGACCAGTTCCCCGCCCTCGGCGCCCGGCGCGGCCTTGTAGGTCACCAGTGTGCGGTACAGCAGCCGGGTGCCGAAGTCCATGTCGCCCATCACCCAGTTGCGGGCGGGGTCGAGATGGGTGAAGTCCGTGTTGGACAGCACCGTGAGGGTGCCGCCCTTCTCGGGGGCGCCGCCGACCACGGCTCCGTTGTTGGCTGTGACGGGGTTCTTGGCGGAGCTGCCGCCGTCGCGGGCTGAGCCTTCTGCGTCGCTGCCGCCGGAACAGCCGGCCGCGCCGAGGGCGAGGGTCGCCCCCAGGGCGGTGGCGACGGCGGAGAGAGTGCGCTTGTTCATCTGTGGTCACTCCGTGAACAGTCGGACAGCCATGGGTGGCTGGAATGTGACCGGTAACATAGTAATGTGAAATGGTACTCCACAAGGTGTAGATGACGCCGTTATTCACCCGTGTCCAAGTGGGGGCGGCTGGCCGGCGCGGGGTCTTGGCAAACGTTGTGCAATGTGAAATATTACTAGGGTGCTCAGTGGAAACACCTCCGACCTCATCGTCGTCGGCGCCGGTGTCGTCGGCGCGGCCTGCGCCTACTACGCGGCCCGCGCCGGCCTCACCGTCACCGTGATCGACCGCGGCCCGGTCTCAGGCGGCACCACCGGGGCCGGCGAGGGCAACCTCCTCGTCTCCGACAAGGAGCCGGGGCCCGAGCTCGAACTCGCCCTGCTCTCCACGGGACTCTGGCGGGAACTGGCCGAACTGCTGCCGCCCGCCGTCGAGTACGAACCCAAGGGCGGCGTCGTCATCGCCTCGGACGAGGCGGGCCTGGCCGCGCTGCGGGACTTCGCGGCCGGGCAGCGCGAGGCGGGCGTCACCGCGCACGAGATCTCCGCCGGCCGGCTGCACGACCTGGAGCCCCATCTCGCACCCGGTCTGGCAGGCGGCCTCCACTACCCCCAGGACGCCCAGATCATGCCCGCGCTCGCGGCGGCGCATCTGCTGCGCGCGGGCGGTGACCGGGTGCGGCTGCTGCTCGGCGAGGAGGTCACCGGACTCATCACCGGAGCCAGCGGAGAGGTGCGGGGAGTGCGCACGCGGAGCGGTCCGGTGCCCGCCCCGTACGTGGTGAACGCCGCCGGGGCCTGGGGCGGCGAACTCGCCCGCCTGGCGGGGGTCGAGCTTCCCGTCCTGCCCCGCCGGGGGTTCGTCCTGGTGAGCGAGCCACTGCCGCGCGTGGTGCGGCACAAGGTGTACGCGGCCGACTACGTCGCCGACGTGGCCAGCGGCTCCGCGGCCCTGCAGACCTCCGCGGTGGTCGAAGGCACCGCCGCGGGACCGGTGCTGATCGGCTCCAGCCGGGAACGCGTCGGCTTCGACCGGTCGCTCTCGACCGAGGTGCTGCGGCGGCTCGCGACTGGGGCCGTCGCCCTCTTCCCCGTACTGGCCGGGGTGCGGATGCTGCGCACCTATACGGGCTTCCGCCCCTATCTGCCCGACCATCTGCCCGCGATCGGCCCCGACCCCCGGGTGCCCGGTCTGCTGCACGCCTGCGGCCATGAAGGGGCGGGGGTCGGGCTGGCCCCCGCCACCGGCCTGGTCGTCGCGCGGCATCTGACGGGCGGCGAACCGCCGCTCGATCCGCGCCCGTTCCGGCCCGAGCGTTTCGAGCGTCCGCAGGCCGACCCGCTGTGACGCGCATGCGAAAGGAGGCCCGCAGTGGCCCGTAACCCCGTCGAGCTGGCCGGGGCCCAGCCCGGACCGCCCTTCGAGATCACCTTCGACGGCCGTGCCGTCACCGCCCTGCCCGGGCAGTCGGTCGCCGCCGCCCTGTGGTCGGCCGGCATCCTCGCCTGGCGCACCACTCGCGTGGGCGGCCGGCCGCGCGGCGCGTTCTGCGGCATCGGCCAGTGCTACGACTGCCTGGCGATCGTCAACGGAACACCCAACCGGCGGGCCTGCCTGGTGCCCGCCGCCCCCGGAGACACCATCACCACCCAGGAAGGACACGGCCATGCCGACCTCGGAGTCTGACCCCCAGGCCCCGGTCTGCGGCCCGTACGACCTGGCGGTCGTCGGCGCGGGCTGCGCCGGTCTCTCCGGCGCCGTCACCGCCGCGGAACTCGGCCTGTCGGTCGCCCTGCTGGACACCTCCGGCCAGACCGGCGGCCAGTACTACCGGCACCCCGCGCCCGCCCTCGGGGCCGTACGCCCCGAAGCGCTGCACCACGACTGGTCGGCCTTCGCCGATCTGCGCCGCCGCCAGGAGGCCTGCGCCATCACCCGGCTGGCCGGACACCATGTCTGGACGGTGACGCGTGACGACGGCGACCTGTGGGCCGTGCACGCGGTGACCGGCGCCGACGGCGACGGGGAGCGGCCGGTGCGGATCCGGGCCCGGGCGCTGCTCCTCGCGACCGGCGCATACGAGCGGCAGCTGCCCTTCCCCGGGTGGACCCTGCCGGGCGTGGTGGGCGCGGGCGGCGCCCAGGCGATGCTCAAGTCGGGGCTCGTGCTGCCCGGCAGACGGGTCGTCGTCGCGGGCAGCGGCCCGCTGCTGCTCGCCGTCGCCTCCTCGCTCGCCGCGGCCGGGGCCCGCGTCCCGGCCGTGGCGGAGGCGTCCGGCTATCTGGGGTATGCGCGGCACCCGCGCGCCCTGGCCGCCAACCCGCAGAAGCTCGCGGAGGCCGCCGTCCATGGGGCGGCCCTGCTGCGCCACCGGGTGCGGCTGCGCAGCCGCAGCGCGGTCACCGCGGTGCACGGCCGTGACCGGGTGGAGGCGGTTACGGTCTCCCGGCTGGACCGGGAGTGGCGGCCCGTACCGGGGACGGGCCGCCATATCGCGTGCGACGCACTGGCCGTGGGCTTCGGCCTGGTCCCCCAGATCGAGCTGGCCGCCGGACTGGGCTGTGCGGTGCGCCGTGCGGCCGACGGGACGCCGGCCCTCGTCCTCGACCCGCTTCAGGAGACCTCCGTGCACGGCGTGTGGGCCGCGGGGGAGACCGGCGGCGTCGGCGGGGCCCAGCTGGCCCGTGAGGAGGGCGAGATGGCAGGCCATGCCATCGCCGCCCGGCTGACCGGGCGGTCCGCGCTCGTCCGGAGCGGGCGGATGCGGGAACTGCGCCGCCGCCGGGCCCGGATGCGCGCCTTCGCCGACGTCATGGCCGCCGCCCATGCTCCGGGCTTCGGATGGACCCGATGGCTGGCCGACGACACCGACGTCTGCCGGTGCGAGGAGGTGACGGCGGGCCGCATCCGCGAGGCGGTCGCCGGGCTCGGGGCGCGGGACGCCCGGTCCGTCAAACTGCTCACCAGAGCGGGGATGGGATGGTGTCAGGGCCGTATGTGCGGCACGGCCGTGGCCTGCCTCGCGTCCGGTGCGGACACCCTTCCGCCTTCGTCCGAGCGCCGTCCGCTGGCCGTTCCCGTCACGCTTTCGGCCCTCGCCTCACTCGACGAGCCGCCCCCGAGCCCCGGGCGCCCAGAGCCCTCCGACGGCCCCCGCCCGGGGCCCGAGGCGCACGAACCGGGCGGGGCGGGCGGGGCCTGAGGCCGCGCCAGGAGGTTTGCTTCCCGCAGCCGGCGGCTCCGCCCCCGGATCTCCGCGCCCCAACCTCTCCCGGCGGCAGGGAGAGGGAAGAAACACTGCCACTCCGCCTCATCCACCCCCTAATAAAATGTCACACACCACAGAAGGGTCTTTCTGGATATGACCGCCACCTGGTCCGGCACGCGCCCCTGGCGCGGCATCATGGTCGCCACCGCTCTCCCGCTGCGCCCGGACCTCTCCGTCGACTACGACGCCTACGCCGAGCACGTCCGCTGGCTGATCGACAGCGGCTGCGACGGCGTGGTCCCCAACGGCTCCCTCGGCGAGTACCAGACGCTCACCGACGAGGAGCGCGCCCGGGTCGTGACCACCGCGGTCGAGGCCGCCGGCGACGGGGCGCGGGTGATGCCCGGCGTGGCCGCGTACGGCAGCGCCGAGTCCCGCCGCTGGGCCGAGCAGGCCGCGGCGGCGGGCGCGGGCTCCGTGCTGCTCCTGCCGCCGAACGCCTACCGCGCCGACGACGAGGCGGTACAGGCGCACTTCGCCGAGGTCGCCGGGGCCGGGCTGCCCGTGGTCGCGTACAACAACCCCCTCGACACCAAGGTCGACATGTCGCCCGCGCTGCTCGCCCGGCTCCACGGCGAAGGGCACATCGTCGCCGTCAAGGAGTTCAGCGGAGACGTCCGCCGCGCCTACGAGATCGCCGAACTCGCTCCCGAGCTGGATGTGCTGATCGGCGCGGACGACGTGCTGCTGGAGCTGGCGATCGCCGGGGCGGTCGGCTGGATCGCCGGCTACCCCAACGCGTTCCCGGCCGCCTGCGCCGAGCTGTACCACGCCGCGGTCTCCGGCGACCTGCACACGGCGACGCCCCTCTACGCCTCCCTCCACCCTTTGCTGCGCTGGGACTCGAAGGCCGAGTTCGTCCAGTCGATCAAGTTGTCCATGGACATCGGCGGCCGCCGCGGCGGCCCGGTACGCCCGCCCCGCGCCCCGCTCACCGGCACGATCGAGGCCGGGGTGCGGGAGGCGACCGAGAAGGCCGTCGCCGCCGGCCACCGCTGACCGCGCGTACAAGGGGGAACCATGAACCCCGCCCATGCCACCGCCGACCATGTCTTCACCGTTCCCCTGAACCACGCCGCTCCGGACGGGCCGGCCATCGAGGTCTTCGCCCGTGAGGTCGTCGACCCGGTCCGTGCCGGGGAGAAACTGCCCTGGCTGCTGTATCTGCAGGGCGGACCCGGCGGCAAGTCGCCCCGCCCGTCAGCCGGTTCGCCCAGCTGGCTGGCACACGCCCTGAAGACCCACCGGGTGCTGCTGCTCGACCAGCGCGGCACCGGCCGCTCCGCTCCCGTCACCGCCCGCGGCGCGGCCCGGTTCGCCGACCCGGCACAGCTGGCCCCGTACCTGGCCTTCTTCCGCGCCGACTCCATCGTCGACGACGCCGAGCTGATCCGCCGTGAACTGTGCGGCGACGAACCATGGGAGACGCTCGGCCAGAGCTATGGCGGCTTCCTGACCCTCACCTATCTCTCCCGCGCACCGCACGGGCTGAAGGCGTGCTACGTCGCGGGCGGACTGCCCGGTCTCACCGCGACCGCCGACGAGGTCTATGCCCGCACCTACCCCCGGGTGCGGGACCGGGTCCTGGAGCACTACGACCGCTATCCGCAGGACGCGGACCGGCTCCGCCGCATCGCCGGACTCCTCGCCCGCACCGAGGTGCGGCTGCCCGACGGCGACCGCCTCACCGTCCGCAGGCTGCGCACCCTCGGACTCGCGCTCGGCATGGGCGACGGCTTCGAGCGCCTGCACTGGCTGCTGGACGAAGCCCTCGACCAGCACGGCGAACTGACCGACACCTTCCGCTACCAGGTCATGGCGCTGACCGGCTTCATGGACAACCCGCTCTTCGCCGTGCTGCAGGAGTCCATCTACGCCCAGGGCGGCAAGCCCGCCGGCTGGGCGGCGGACCGTGCTCTGGCGGGCTTCCCCGCATTCGCCGAAGACGCCGATCCGCTGCTGCTCACCGGAGAGATGATCTACCCCTGGATGTTCCAGGAGATCGCGGGCCTGCGACCCTTCGCGGACGCCGCCGGCCTGCTCGCCGAACGCACCGACTGGCCGGCGCTCTACGACCCCTCCCGGCTGGCCGCGAACCAGATCCCTCTCGCCGCGATCGTCTACCACGACGACATGTACGTGGACGCGGGACTCTCGCTGCGCACCGTGCGCGAGGTGGGAGCCGCCCGCGCCTGGGTGACCAACGAGTGGGAGCACGACGGCATCTCGGCCTCCGGCGGCCGCGTGCTGGCCCGCCTCATGGACCTGGCCGCAGGCCGCGCTTGACCCCCGCCCCCATCGCCCTCCCCTCCCCCCGACCCCAAGGAGCCACCATGCCCGCTCTGCCGACCCGCTCACGCTCTGTGGCCGCGGCCCTCGCGCTCGCCGCCTGCCTCTCCGTACCGGCGACCGCGACAGCGCAACCCGCGGGGCCGGCCGCGTCGCCCTCCCCGGCCGCCGACTGCGCACTGCCCGGCCGGACCGGCTGGACCGACGAAGGCCATGACACCGACAGCCGCCAGTTCCAGCCCGCCACCGGAAAGCGGCGGGTCCTCACCCTCTTCGCGGACTTCCCCGACGCCCCGGCCACCGAGGCCACCCAGGTCTACGCTGACCATCTCGCGCCCGCGGCCACATGGCTGAGGACCGCCAGCCACGGCCGTCTCCGGCTGCAGATGACGTCCCTGCACCGCTGGATCCGCATGCCCCAGGACTCGACCTCGTACGGCTTCGAGCGCGGCCTGACCTTCGAGACCCACGAGCGGTACGTACGCGACGCCATCGCCGCGGCCGACCCGTACGCCGACTTCTCCCGCTACGACATGGTGTACATCGTCCCCACCCGGAAGGCGACCGCGATCCCCTTCTCGCCGACGTACCTCTACGACCCGGCCGCCCCCGGAGTGGAGGCCGACGGCGCCCGGCTGAAGTGGGCCGTCACCTTCGGCCAGGACATGTGGCGCTGGGGCCACAAGGTCGTCGCCCATGAGACCGGCCACACCTTCGGCCTGCCCGACCTGTACGCCTTCACCGGCGACACCCACGGCTTCGCCGGCGGTTGGGACGTCATGGGCGATATCGCGGGCCGGGCCCCGCAGTTCCTCGGCTGGCACTCCTGGAAGCTCGGCTGGACCCGTGACCGTCAGGTCGCCTGCGTCACCGGGCCCGAGCGGCGGACCGTCAGGCTGACCCCTGTGGAACGCCCCGGCGGCACCAAGATCGCGGTGATCCGCACCGGTGAGACGACGGCGTACGTCGCCGAGTCCCGCCGTGCCCTGCGCAACGACGAGGCGGCCTGCTCTGCCGGTGTCCTCATCTACCGTGTCGACTCCGCGACCCCGACCGGCGAGGGGCCCGTCCGCGTCGTCAACGCCAACCCGTACGCCGAGCCGCCCGCCGGCTGCACCTCCCTGGACATGGCCGCGTTCGCTCCCGGCCAGTCCTTCACCGACCCGGACACCGGGGTCCGCATCGACGTCCTGCGCGGCGGCCGGTCCGGGGATGTGATCAGGGTCCTCGGCAGCTGACGGACGAGCCTGTGCCGCCCGGCCCCGCCCGCCCCCGTGAGCCACACGGCTGCACCAGGGCGGCGGGGCCGTCGTCGCTCACCCGGTGAGCGCCCCGACTACCGGTGGCGGGCCGCCAGGGACAGCAGTTCGTCCACGGGCCACTGGTCGTCGGCGCGCCGCCCGTACTTGACCTCGCGTATGAGCCCGTCCGGCCCGATGAGGAAGTCCGCGGGGAGGCCGAGGGCCCCGCCCGGCCCGGGGGCGGACGGCATGCGGGTGAAGGCTACGCGGAAGAAGGCGGGCCACGCGCGCGGATCGAGCAGCGCCCGCGGCGACGACTCCACGCCGAAGGCGGCGTACAGCGACTTGCCCGGGTCGGCGACGGCCGGAAAGGGCAGGTCGCCCTGGTGCGGGAGCATCGACTCGGCGGTGGAGTGGAACACGGCCACCTCGCGGATACCCGCGGCCCTGATCTCCTGGTGCCGCCGGGCCACGGACCTGAGGTGCAGATTGCACACGGGGCACCCCGCGAAGCGCCGGAACTGCAGATGCACCAGGGCGGCGGGGTCGGGAACGCGCAGGCGCTCGGACGTGATCGTCGTCAGTATCCGGGGTGCGACGGCGTCTCCGGGCGTCAGCCGGGGCGTCGGACGGTCGCCACGGCGGAAGGTGCGGGACGCGGTGCTCATGCTGCCTCCTGAGCGAGCCTCGGCCAGGGGGAGCCCTGGGGGGCGAGCGCCGCGAGGGTCTCCCGCACGGCGGTGCGCCAGTTCTTCGCCGGAGCGTAGCCGAGTTTGCGCGCAGCGTGGTCGTTGGGGCAGTGCCAGTCCTCGGCCACGTGGACCAGGGAACGCGTCAGAAACGGCGAGGAGCCGGGGAGTACGGGATGCAGGGCCTCCATGAGCTGGCCGAAGGCGTACCCCGCGCGGTAGGGGACGCTGAAGCGCGGCGCGGGCAGCCCGGTTTCGTCGGCGATGAACTCCAGCACCTCGCGCATGGTGGGGAATTCGGGTCCGCAGATGTTGAACGACTCATAGGGGTCCAGTCCTTCGGCGAGCGCCGCCAGGGCCATGCCCTGCCCGAGGTCGGTGTCGGCGACGAGCGCCAGCCGGCTGCGCCCGCCCGCGAGCCACGGCACCAGCCGGGTGCGCAGCCGCGGCACCAGTGCCGGCACCATGCCGAGGGAGTTTCCGGCGCCGACGAAGTGACCGAGCCGCAGGGTGACCATCTCGGTGCCGCGTCCGCTGGTCTCCCGCATATGGAGGTCGAGGTCGATCAGCCGGTCCGCGTGCGGCCAGAAGCCCGTGTAGCGCATGGGGGAGAAGTCGTCCACGGGGCCGCCGTCCTGTGACGGGGTGCCGATCGCCACGGTCGAGGCGAGGACAAAGCGGCGGACGCCTGCCGCGCGCGCCTGGTCGACGAGGTCGACGGCCGGTTCCAGGAAGTGGCTGCGCTCCTGGTCGGCATGGCCCCAGAAGGCGCCCCAGGTGCCGGCGTGGCAGACCACGTCCACCCCGCGTACGACGGCACGGCGGTAGTCGGCGTCCAGCAGGTCGCCCGCGCGGACCTCTCCGGTGAAGCCGGAGGGAAGGCGGGCGGGGGTGCGGCAGGCGGCCACCGGTTCGGCCCGCGGATGCGCCGCAAGGGCGTGCAGCACCTGTCCGCCGAGGAACCCGGTCGCTCCGGTGACGAGCACCCGGGTCTTGCGGGTCGTGTTGTCGTTGTTGCCGTCGTTCGTCGTCACAAGTCGGCTCCGCTGGTCTCGGGTCGGGTACGGAGGGATGGCGGTCGGCTCAGAGCGTGGTCAGCCACTGCCGGAGCCGCTCGGCCTCGCCCTGGACGAAGTCGGGGTCGCCGAAGGTGTGGGTCAGCAGGCTCGCTCCCTGGAGCGCCGACAGCAGATGTACGGCGAGGTCGCGCGATTCATCGCCCTTCCCCAGGGCGCGGAACCGGTCCGTGAGCCAGGTGAGGATGCCGGTGAACAGGCCTCCGGCGTTCTCGGCCAGCGGTCCGCCGTCCTTGCCGAGCTCGCCGCAGAGCGTTCCGATCGGGCAGCCGCTGCGGGCCAGGGACGCCCGGTTGTCGAGGGTCATGGTGATGAAGGCGTCCAGTTCGGCGCGGGGGTCGCCGGGCGACTCCCATGCGCGGCGCAGGCCCTCCTGACGTGTGGCCTGCTCTTCGATCAGCGCCCGGCCGAGCTCGTCCTTCGTCTTGAAGTAGTAGTAGACGTTGCCCAGGGGGACGTCCGCTTCACGGGCGATGTCCGCCAGCGTCGTGCGGTGGAAGCCCTGTTCATGCACCAGCTTCACCGCGGACTGCACCAGGCGGCTGCGCTTTCCGGTCTGTGCTCGATCCATGTTAGTCAGTTAACTAACTAACTGGTGCGGTGTCAACGCCCCGCCGCAGCCGGGGCGTTGCCGGGCGAGTACTCCGCGAGCAGCAGGGCGATGTCGTCAGCGCGGTCGGCGGAGCGCCGGGCTTTGACCAGGAGCCGGTCGGCGAGTTCGTCCAGGGTGCTCGCGCTGGTGTGGGCCAACGCGGTGCGGAGGCGGTCGATTCCCACGTCGATGTCGGCGCCGACCTCCTCGACCAGGCCGTCCGTATAGAGGGCGAGCACCGAGTCGGGCGGCAGTTCCAGCTCTGTCTCCGGGTAGTCGGCCGCAGGGTCGGCGCCGAGCAGCGCCCCGGTCTCCAGGTGCACCACCCGTGTCGTTCCGTCGGCGCTGCGGAGGAGCGGCGGGCAGTGTCCGGCGCGCACGGCCACCGCCGTTCCCGTGTCGGAGTCGAACTGGAGGTAGCAGCAGGAGGCGAGGAGCTCGGTGTCGAGGTCCCCGAGGAGCCGGTTCGTTCCGGCGACCACTTCGCCGGGCCGCTTGCCGGCGCCGACGAAGGCCCGCACCACGCTGCGCAGTTGTCCCATCGTCGCAGCGGCGGCGACGCTGTGCCCCTCGACGTCCCCGATGACCAGGGAGGCTCCATGCGGAGTCTTGATCACGTCGTACCAGTCGCCGCCGATGTCCATGCCGCCGGTCCCGGGCAGATAGCGGCCGGTGATGCGGACGTCCGGGACGGCGGGCAGCCGGTGCGGGAGGAGGGCGTGCTGGAGGCCGCGGGCGACGGCGAACTCCTCGTCGTAGAGCCGCGCCCGCTCCAGCGCCTGGGCGATCAGCCCGCCGAGCGCGCTGAGGATGCCGCGCTCGTTCGCGGTGAAACGGCGGTTCTCGTCAAAACCGAGTACGCAGGTGCCGACGGGGCGGCTGGAGGCGATCAGAGGGATGTAGACCCAGGAGTGCACACCGCCCGTGGGGGTTCCGGGATAGGCCGCGGCGAGGTCCTGCTGCGACTCGATGAACAGGGGCATGCGGGAGGTCAGCGCCTCTGTCCCGGGCAGATGGGCGTACAGCGGCGCCCCTTCCAGCCAGTCCAGGAACCCCGCGTCGTGATCCGCGTGGCCCGCCAGGTGCATACGGCCCTCCCGGACCACGAAGATCGCCGTGTGCCGGCCGCCGAAGGCGGGCAGCAGCTGATCCGCGACGACCTCGCAGACCTGCTGGGACGTCACCGCCTCGGTCAACCCGCTGCCCAGCTGCAGTACGTGGTAGATGGCGCCCAGACGCGCGGGTTCCGCCGAAGGGGAGGGCTCGGCGGCCTGCGTCGTCGAAGGCGGAGCGGGACTGCCCCTGCCGGTCACCTTCACGGTCACGCCGTCCGCGGCCGGGAAGAGCGTGAAGGCGAGCCACTGGTCGGGCGGTCGGCAGGCCAGGAAGGAGGTGGACTGCTGGGACACCACGGTGGCCCGGTGCCGGTCCTCGTACGCGGGATCGGACAGCCATGGCAGCACGTCCCACAGGCACCGCCCGAGGACGTCCTCGACGTCGACGTGGAGGAGCTGTTCGAAGCCGCGGTTGGCGTAGGTGAGCCGTCCGTCCGGGTCGAGTGAGGCCACACCGTCGCCGAGCCGTTCGACGGCGGCGAGAGCCCGGCTGCCCGCCCCCGGGTCCAGGACGGCGCCGACGAGGTGCCGGCGCCCCTCCCCGTCCCCGGTCTGCGGCACGCGGCCCCAGATCTCGACGGGGCGCATCCTGCCGTCGTGCCCCCGGACCCGCAGACGCTGTGCCGACGCCCGGCCCTCCTCCTCCGCGTTCCGGGCCACGGCGTGGAAGTCGCCGAGATCCGCGGGGTGGATGCGGGACTCGAGGGTTTCGGCGCGTCCGTCGAACTCCTCGGGCGTGAGACCGAAGATCGCGCACAGTTCGTCGTCCCCCGCGAGGGCGCCGGTGCCGAGGTGCCAGTCGAAGAGGCCGACCCGCACGCCTGACGGGGACGCCGCCGGAACCTCGATGGGGATGGTGCGCGCGTCCGGTGCGGGGAGTTCACCGCGGGCCTCCAGCACGGCGAGCGAGGAACCGAGTCGGTTGGCCACCCGGCGCAGATGCCGCAGCTGGGTCTTCGACAGCCCCGCGGTCCCGGGCGGCGCGGGCCATACGACGGCCAGCGCGCCGAGGATGTCGGACCCTGCCCGCACCGGCACCGAGGCCGAGCCGTACGCGTATGGCACCGCCATCGCCAGCTGCGGGAACCGCTGTGCCGTCTCGTCCGCGTCGGCCAGATGCACGGTCCGTCCCGAACGGTAGGCCGCTGCGACCGGAATCCCGCTGGTCACGGGGATCAGCCGCCAGCCCCCCAGCAGCGACGGGGGTGTCCCGCACGCCGCCACGAGCACGATCGCGCTCCCGTCGCCCGACCGGAGGAAGACGCTGGAGGCGTGGGCGGACGTCTCCTGGACCGCACTGACCACGGCGGCGGAAAGCAAGGCGTCGCTCTTCGGCCGGTCACGGGCGACTCGCCGCCCGGCGCTTTCCGTCGACCCATGCCGACCCATACATCTGCCATACCCCCGTGTGTCGAAGGGTGTCAAGGCGTGATCGCTGCCGCGGTCTCACCCCACGGCCACCTCCGCCCACCGGCCCGTCCCGCCGAGGTGCTCGCGTACGCCGCACCGGGCCGACAGCGCCGTGACGATGCCGATGCCCCGGCCGTGCTCGTCCGGGTCCTGCTCGAGCGCCGACAGCCCGGCCGGGGCGGCGGGCCCCATGTCGGTGACCTCGACGCGCACGGCCCGGCGTCTGTCCGCCGAGACCCGCGACAGCCGCAGCGTCGCGGGGGGCAGTGCGTGGACGACCGCATTGGTGAGCAGCTCCGAGGCCAGCAGGAGCACGTCCTCGGCGGCGTCCGCGGACAGGCGCCAGTCGGCGAGGACCGCGCGTACCCGACGGCGTACGGCCGGGACGGCCCCGGGGGTGTGCGGCAGCGAGAAGATGTACTCGGCTTCCTCGCGAAGCGCTGTGTCCTCGCGAAGCGCTGCGTTCTTGCGAAGCGCTGTGTCCTCGCGAGGCGCTGTGTCCTCGCGGAGTGCCGGACCGGGCCGCGTTGCTGTCATTGCCCCTCCTCCCGGAGCTGTCGGCCGGCTGAAAGCCGGACGTGTTGGAACGCTAGGGACAAAAGCGCGGCCGGTCAATGAACGGGGGTCGGCATTGTCGAACGCTGGTCTATGTCGGATATCGGACGTACCATCGCCTCATGGTCGGCCCTGTCCAGTCCATAGAACGGGCGGCCGCGATCCTGCGACTGCTCGCCGCCGGCCCCCGTCGGCTGGGGCTTGGCGAGGTGGCGTCATCGCTGGGGCTGGCCAAAGGCACCGCGCACGGCATTCTGCGCACCCTCCAGCACGTGGACTTCGTGGAGCAGGACCCGGCGACCGGCAAGTACCAGCTCGGGGCGGCGCTGCTCCATCTCGGCACCAGCTACCTCGACGTCAACGAGCTGCGGTCGCGCTCCATCAACTGGGCCGACGCCCTGGCCGCCCGCAGCGGCGAGGCCGTCCGCCTGGGTACGCCCCTGGAGGGCGAGGTGCTCATCGTGCACCACGTCTTCCGGCCGGACGACACCCTCCAGACCCTGGATGTGGGGGCGCTGCTCCCGTTGCACGCCTCCTCGCTCGGCAAGGTCCTGCTGGCGTTCGGGGCCGCGCCCCTCGACCCCGTGCTGCAGTCGGGTCCGGAGGCGTACACCAGGCACACCCTGGTGCTCCCCGAGGACCTCAACCGGGCTCTCGACGAGATCCGGGAGATCGGCTGGGGCGCCGAGGTCCAGGAGATGAGCATGGGGGACGCCGGAGTCGCCGCGCCGATCCGGGGGCACGGCGGCCTGGTGGTGGGCGCGATCGGAGTGTCCGGCCCGGTCGAGCGGCTGTGCGACGACAAAGGCCGGCCACGTCCGGCCCTGATCACCTTGCTCCGGGAGGCGGCACGGGCGATTTCCAGGGACCTCGGCGCGACGCGCTGGTAGGTCCGGCAGTTTCGCGACCCATCGGAAGGCAGGCCCGACCATGGTTGCTCGGTATGTGATGTCCATCGACCAGGGCACCACCTCCACACGATGCATCCTGTTCGACCACCGGGGGCGACTGGCGTCGGTCGCGCAGCGGGAGCACCGCCAGCACTTCCCCCGGCCCGGCTGGGTCGAGCACGACGCCACCGAGATCTGGCGCAACCTCCAGCGCGTGGTCCCCGAAGCGCTGTCCAACGCCGGCATGGACGCCGGACAGGTCGCGGCCATCGGGATCGCCAACCAGCGCGAGACGACCGTGCTCTGGGACCGGCGGACCGGCTCCCCGCTGGGCAGGGCGATCGTCTGGCAGGACACCCGCACCGCTCCGCTCGTCGACGAGCTGAGAGGCCGGCCCGGAGACGAGTACTTCCTCGAACGCTGCAGCCTTCCCCCCTCGACCTACTTCTCCGCGCCCCGGATCCGCTGGCTGTTCGACCACGTCGACGGGCTGGAGCGGCGTGCCAGGGACGGCGAGGTGCTCTTCGGCACGATGGAGAGCTGGCTGATCTGGAATCTCACCGGCGGACCCGACGGGGGCCTGCACATCACCGACGCCACCAACGCCAGCCGCACCATGCTCGCCAACATACGCACGCTGACCTGGGACGGGGAGCTGCTTGACTTCTTCGGGGTCCCGCGTTCGATGCTGCCGGAGATCCGGTCCTCGGCCGAGATCTACGGCGAGGCCCGCACGGTGCTCCCGGGCGTGCGGATCACGGCCGCCCTCGGCGATCAGCAGGCGGCCCTGTTCGGGCAGACCTGCTTCTCGCCGGGCGAGGCGAAGTGCACATACGGGACCGGCAGTTTTCTGCTGATGAACACCGGCACCGACCTCGTGCGTTCCCGGCACGGGCTCCTCACCACCGTCGCGTACAAGATCGCGAACCAGCCGGCGGTCTACGCACTGGAAGGCCCGATCGCCGTCACCGGCTCGCTGGTCCAGTGGTTCCGGGACCGTCTGGGCCTGATCAGCAGCGCGCCCGAGATCGAGACCCTGGCGCGCAGCGTCGAGGACAACGGCGGCTGCTATATCGTCCCCGCGTTCTCCGGCCTGTTCGCCCCCCACTGGCGCAGCGACGCCCGCGGCGTCATCGTCGGCCTCACCTCGTACATCACCAAGGGGCATCTGGCCCGGGCCGTTCTGGAGGCCACCGGCTGGCAGACGCGGGAGGTCGTGGACGCCGTGAACGCCGATTCCGCGCTCGCCCTCAAGCAGCTCAAGGTGGATGGGGGCATGACATCCGACAACCTGCTCATGCAGTTCCTGGCCGACGTGCTCGACGTTCCCGTGGTGCGGCCCCTGGTCGCCGAGACCGTGTCGCTCGGCGCCGCCTACGCCGCGGGCCTGGCGGCCGGCTACTGGCCGGACATGGAAGTCCTGCGCGGCAACTGGCACCGGGCAGCCCAGTGGCTGCCGGCCATGGACCCCGAGCGCCGGGAGTGGGAGTACGACTGCTGGAAGCGGGCCGTCGAGCGGTCCCTGGGGTGGGTCCGGCCGGCGAAAGGCTCCTGACGAGCGTGTATCCGCGTCCTGTCCCGCGTCCCGGCCGGGGATGTGATCACCACGGTCGCGACGGGGTCAGGGCGCGCGCCCCGGCGTCGTGCCGAACGCTTGGAGTTCCACGCACGGCTCCGCCGTCGGGCAGCGCGCGGTGACATGCACGCTGTGCACTCCTCTGACGGGACTGATCGGCACCGAGACATCGGATGCCGCTCCGCCGGAGTCGGGGACGATCCGCGCCAGCGGCGGTCGTTCCGGGGCGTCCAGAGTCAGCTCGATCCAGGCGCCGCCGCCCGGCGGCCCGGTGAGCCTGGCCCGGGCGAAGCCGTCACCGCCGGCCGCGAAGTCGACCCGCTCATAGCGCAGGACGGAGGAGTTTCCCAGCACGCGGCTGCCGGATGCGTCGCCGGCACGGGCGCCCTGCTGCGAGGTGTGGGCTTCGGCCGGGACGGGAAAGCGGGCGGAGAGCGCGGGAGGACCCGGAGACTGCCGCGGGGGCGGACTCTTTGGTGCGGCTTCCGGCTCCGATGCCGACGGCGGCGGCGTCCCCGGTCCGCTGCGCTGGTCGCAGGCGGAGAGCGCGAACATGCCCGCGACCACCCCGGCCAGAAAGCCGGCGATCGCGAGAGCGGCAGGAGAACGGCCGGGACGGCGCCGGGAGAGCACCGCCCGCAGGCCGTCGCAGCGGCCTGTGGCGGCCCCGGCGGTCCGGGCGGCCCGGGCGGTCCGGCGCAGCGCCGACGGCCTCGCCGGGGCCTGAGCGTCCGTCCGCTCCAGCAGTCTCGCAAGGAACGGCGGGTCGCCCAGCGGCACGGGAAAGGCGGCCTTCGCACGCAGGTACTCCCGTCCGGGCCACCATCCGAGCAGACGCACCGGCAGCTGCGCCGCGAGCCGTTCGTCGAGCCGTACGAGGTCCTTGTAGACGTTCCGGCAGCCAGGACACGCGCTGAGATGGTTCGCGGCCGCTTCGTCGGGCCGCTCTCCGGGCTGCGCCTGCAAGCGCTTGAACAACTCCCTGCAGTCCGGGCGCTCCAGCCGCTCCAGATACAGGTCGGCACGGAATGCGCGGAGCACCCCCAGGGCCCGCTCGCACGCCTCCGGAATCTCATGACGCGCCAGCCCGGTGATGCGCGCCGTCAGGGCCGGGTCATCCCCTTCCACGACCGAGTGCCACAGCAGGCGCCGAGTGGCGGCCGGAAGACGCTCGTACGCGAGAGCGAGCTGGCCGTCCTCGCCCCACGGCCACTGTGATCCCGCCGCGACCCACTGCCGGAAGCGCCGGGACAGGGCATGGGGCTCCCGGTGCCAGCGATCGACCGCAGCGGTGCGGACCATCCCCAGCAGCTGCGGGCGCAGGCACCCCGGATGACGCCCCTCGACGAAGGACTCTCCGGACGAGGTCTGCTGGAGCAGACGTGCGAAGACGCTCGAGGTCACCTCCTGGGCGTCAAGCGGGCCCGACATGCACTGGGAGGCGTAGGCCTGCACGGCGGCGTAGTGGCGGCGGTAGAGATACCGAAAGGATCCGGTCTGTCCCCTGCGTAAGGAGATCAGCAACGCGGCGTCGGAGAGCGGGCGTTGCGGCGGACGCGAGCCCAAGAGCAGGTGCACGGAGAAACCTTCCACTCGGTCGGCGGCGGCAGCTGTACGCCGGTATGTGCCTGGTGCGGGCTTTACCCGGCCGATTCAGAAGCCGACGGGCCGGCCAGCACATAGACCGGCTGATCCGGGCGAATCTTCATGCCGTCGAGGAGATAGCGCAGCCTTGGCGCGTGGTAGTAATTGTGAGTGAGCGTCAATGGTTCTGCCTGTTTGAGTTCTGGATCGTATCCGGGGCATGTCGGGCACCAGTTGAACATTCCGAGCTGCATGTTGAACCACGGCTTACTGACGTCCCGTTCAGTACGCAGCAGGTAACTGATCTCACCTTCGGCCAACGCCGCGTCCAGGCTGAATTTCTGCCCTTCGCCGTTTTCGCGGCAGGGAGCCATCCTGACAGGAAAGAAAGCGGCGTTGTTGACGATTTTCCGGACGCCTGCGGTGTAGTCCACGCACTGTCCGGTGGCCGCGTTGCGCAGCAGCCTGTGGTTCTTCGCTCCATGGAACGACACGGCCTGCCAGAGCTGCTCCTCGCCGCCGTCGCAGGCCCTCTGGACAACTGACGCGGCGGCAGGCTCGACGCATTGCGTACCGACTCCCAGACTGCGGAGAGGGCCGGACCAGATGATCGTTCCCGGGACCTTGGACTCGGTCGTGCGAGGCGCCGGGGGCGGAGTGGCGGGGGAGGGGGCGGAGGTGGGGGACGGGGTCCGGGAGAGCGGCCTCGGGGAGGGTGAGTCCTTCGGCTCGGCGGCGTCTAGCCGGACGGGCGGCGGATAGGGGCTGAACGTCCGGGGCGCCTCGACGGCCGCCTTCCACGGCCCGGCGGCGTTCCGGCCGTCGTCGAACGGCGAGGGCAGGAGGAACACGGTGACGCCGATGACGGCGACGATGCCCCCGGCGACGGCTCCCAGCTGGGCCGGGGAGCCTGTCGCCCGTGTCTGCCAGGCCCGGGCGACGCCGTCCGGGAGGACGCTGTCGCCCGGGCGGCCGAGTGCCGACGCCGCACCGGCTGCGCCCGCCCCGGTCTCAGCCGCCCGCGCCGCGATATAGCCCGAGCTGCCGAACAGCAGCACGCCGGCCGGCAGTTTGGCGTCAAGGCGTTCATTGAGTTCGATGAGTTCGGACAGCGCCCCCCGGCAGGGCGCGCAGTGTTCGAGGTGCCGGTCGAGGTCCCTGTTCGGCCGCCGGCCCGCCCGGCGCACCGCGGCGCCCAGCAGGGAGCTGTAGCGGCGGCACTCCTCGCTCGCCGACGCGCGCTCCGCGTGCGCGGCCAGATACGCCTCGCGGAGCCCTTCCCGCGCTCTGGCCGCCAGCGAGCCGACGCCGCTCGGGCCAAGCCCCAGCAGTGCGCCGACCGTCGAGGCGGACTCCTCCTCGACGACGGTGTGCCACAGGGCGGTCTGCCACCGCTCGGGCAGCGAGCGGAACGCCCGCAGCACGAGGCTGGAGTCCTCCAGGCGCAGGATCCGCTCCTCGGCGCTCTCTTCCCCGGCGATGCCGGGCAGGTGGTCGAGCCACTGCCCGAAGTCGGCGGACAGCTGGGTGCGGCGGTCCGTGGCCGCCCACTCCGCCGCGACACGCCGCACCACCGCGAGCAGATACGGACGCCAGGCGGCTTCCGGACCGCGTCCGGACCGCACCGCCTGCAGAGTGCGGGCAAAGGCTTCCGAGACCAGGTCCTCGGCGGTGTGCGCATCACGGCAGCAACTCCGCGCATACGAGAGGACCGCTGGGCGGTGGAGTCGATACAGCTCCTCTATCGCGATGTCGGGGGCTGTTTCCACGGCCGACGCCGCCGGTTGCGCGTCGGGGAGACGTGCATTGTCACCAACGGGCATGCGCCAGCAGAGCCTTCCCTGTTTTCCCAACGCTGCATATGCAAGAGATGTGCGGTTCTGGGCGCCGCGGACGATCGGCCGGCGGCGGTGCCGATGTGGGGGGCGGCGGGCTGTCTGAGGTGTGCAAGCGGGGGACCTCTTCTGCGCTGGGTGCGGTCGTTGCGGTGGCTGCACTTGTTCAGAGGGGCTGCCTTCATGACCCGTCCCGCCTCTTTGCTGAAACGTTATGTTGCAGTGTGGCGTCCGGACGGAACTGGCCCGGCCGTACCGCCGGGAAACGACAAATGCAGGTTCCCTGCAAATTGCCGTCCGCGATGAGCCGGGGAGAAGGGATAGCAGAAGACCCGGTGCAGCCGCACCGCCGGCGGCCGAGGCCGCCGATAGCTCAGAGCCAGTCCCTCCGCTTGAAGACGACGTACAAACTGGCACATACAATCGCCATCAGGGTGATCGCGAAGGGATAGCCGAACGCCCAGTGCAGCTCCGGCATATGGTCGAAGTTCATGCCGTAGATCGTCCCGACCAGCGTCGGGGCGAAGAGGATGGCCGCCCAGGCGGAGATCTTCTTGATCTCCTCGTTCTGCTCGAAGCCGGCCTCCGCCAGCGCCCGCATCTCCGCGTTCTGCTGCTGGGAGACCAGTGTGGCGTTGACCGTGAGGATGTCCGCCAGGGCCTGGCGGAAGCCGTCGACGCGCTCGCTGGTGTGGGTGACGTGGTCGGCGACGTCGCGGAGGTATCGCTGGAGTTCCTCGTGGGTGCCGTACTTGGCGAAGCCCGCCATCAGGCCGTTGAGCATGCCCACCAGGGGCCGGGTGGCACGCTGGAACTCGACCATCTCCCGGGCCAGTTCGTAGATGCGGCGGGAGACCGCGGGGTCGCCGCCGAAGACCTCGGTCTCGATCTCGTCGATGTCGTTCTGGACGCCCGCGACCACCGGGGCGTAGCCGTCGACCACCGCGTCGAGGATCGCGTAGAGCACCGCCTCGGGACCGAGGCTCAGGAGTTCGGGGGTCTGCTCCATACGGTGGCGAACGGCCGAGAGGTCGGGGGCCGCGCCATGGCGGACCGTGATGACGAAGTCCTTGCCGACGAAGACATGGAGCTCGCCGAAGTCGACCTCCTCCTGGGCGTCCAGATAGCGGGCGGCGCGCAGCACGGCGAAGAGGGTCTCGCCGTAGCGCTCCAGCTTGGGGCGCTGATGGGCCTCAAGAGCGTCCTCGACGGCCAGTTCATGGAGATCGAACTCCTCGGCGAGGGAGAGGATCTCCCCTTCGGTCGGGCGGTGCAGCCCGATCCACGCCATGCCGTCCGACTGGGCGCGGAGCTGGCGGAAGGTGTCCGTGAGCGAGTCCGGGGTGGAGACGCGGCGGCCGTCGCGGTACAGCGCCGCGTGCACCACGCTGTCCTGGCCGCGGCCCCCGGCCGTGCGTCCGGCGTCCGGCGCGCCGTCCCCGCCGGACGAGGGCTCGGGCGGCTCCTCTGACGAAGAGCCCGACCGGCGCCGCCAGTGCGGGAGCATCACCTGTCACCTCCGGGCCGTCGGGATCCGCGCAGGCAGGATATCCGCGGTCGGGGACGACAGGCCCGAAGCCCGGGCCCGCATCCTGACCGACGCCGACCGCCGCCAGGTCCGATTCGGCCCTGTCGCAGCGTGACCGGCTCTCTGCCCCGACCTCGGTCTCCCCGGACTCGGCCACCGCGTCTCCCGCCGCCGCCCGTCCGGCCACCCCAAGTCCGCGTGCCCCCTCTTCGTGCACCCCGAGTCCTGGCACTGCCGCTCCTGGCACTGCCACTCCGGGCACCGCCTGTCCGGCCACCGCCTGTCCGTGCACCCGCGGCGGCGGCGCCCCGGCGGTCGCACGCCCGGGAGCGCCCCCCGGCAGTGGCACTCAGCGTCTGGCCCACCCGGCGGTGCACGCCGAGCCTCACGGCAGCAGGCCCGCGCGTCGCGCGCAGACCACCGCCTCCAGTCGCGTATGCGCACCCAGCTTCCGCATCGCGGACCGCAGATAGCCCTTCACCGTCTCCGGGCGCAGCCCCAGCCGCTGCGCCGCCACCGCGTTGGTCGCACCCGATGCCACCATCGCCAGCACGTCCACCTCCCGCGGGGTCAGCGCCACCCGCAGCGGATGCGACGCCGGGGCGGCCGCGGCCGCCAGCCGCCCGCACACCGCGAGCAACTCCTCCCTCAGCGCCGGATCGGCGACCCGCGGCGCCAGGGCGCGCAGCACGCCGTGCGCCTGGCGCACCTCCTCCCAGCCGGACGCCCCCGCCGCCGGGGCGCGGGTCCTGGCCCGGGCCAGCAGGCGCTGCGCCTCGTCCCGTACGACCAGTGCCTGCTCCACATCCCGCGCCGTCGCCATCGCCGCGTCCAGGGTCCGTTCCCCCAGCGGCAGCGCCTCCCGCAGCGCGCCGTACAGCACACCCCGCACGCTCCTGCCCACCACGACGGGCACCGCCACCACCGCCCGCAGCCCTTCCGCCGCCACCGCCGCGTCGTACTCATGGCTGATGTGCCGTGCCGTGCGGTAGTCGGTCACCGCGCACGGCCGCGACAGCGCCATCGACTTGCCGCCCAGGCCGTTCCCGCTGTACACGCCGAGCCCGCGCAGCGCCCCGGTCGCCGCGCCGCTCAACTCGGCTATGCGCAGCGTTCCGGCCGTGCCCGCGCCCGCGCCGCGTACCAGCCCGCCGAACGCCACCGGCAGCCCCGTCGTACGGCGCAGTCGCACCAGGGCGGCGCGGATCTCCGCCGACTCCTCCGGCTCGCTCACGTCAGGTCCACTCCCCGTGCTGCTCGTCGTCACCCCCCGAACGGGGGTGGTGAGACCCAGGTCACCGATTACACGATGGCGGGGCGCCGTCCGGCAATGAGCCCGCCCGCCCACGCACCTGCCCGCCCACGCACCTGCCCGTCGGCGTACCTGCTCGCCCACGCGCCCGCCCACGCCGCCCCGCGGGCCATGCGCAGCTCTTCTTTTCAGTCGTCCGCGTGAACGTGGGCAGCTGGTAGTCGTTGTCGTTGAGGGGCAGTGCCGGTAGAGGAGAGAGCTATGCGGGTACCGATGACCATCACGGACTTCCTGGACAGGGCGGAGCTGGGGTTCGCTTCCAGCCCCGGCGTGGTCGACGAGCCGGACCAGCCGGCGCCGCCACTGCCGGAGTCGACGTATGGGCGACTCGGCGAGCGGGTGCGGGCATGGCAGGCGGGGCTGGACGCGCTTGGCGTCGGCGAGGGTGAGCGGGTGGCGGTCGTCAGCCACAACTCGGCCCGGCTGCTTGAACTGCTGTTCGCCGTGCCGATGAGCGGCCGGATCTGTGTGCCGGTCAACTTCCGCCTGAAGCCGGAAGAAGTCGAGTACGTGGTGCAGCAGAGCGGGGCGTCGGCCCTGCTCGTCGACCAGGAACTGGAGGAAGCTCTGGCCGGTGTGAAGGCACGCCACCGATTCGTCCTCGGTGAGCAGACGGACACCGAGCTGATGCGCTTCGGTGCGGAGCCCCGCCCGTGGGCACAGCCGGACGAGGACGCCACCGCGACGATCAACTACACGTCGGGCACGACTGCCCGCCCCAAGGGCGTGCAGCTGACACACCGCAACATCTGGGTGAACGGTCTGACCTTTGGCCTGCACACCCGTGTGTGGGAGCGCGATGTCTACATGCACACGCTGCCGATGTTCCACTGCAACGGCTGGGGAATGCCCTATGTGATGGCCGGACTGGGGGTGAAGCAGGTGGTGCTGCGCAAGGTCGACGGCGCAGAGATCCTGCGCCGTGTTGAGGAGCAGGGCGTGACGCTCATGTGCGGCGCTCCCGCGGTCTGGAACGCGGTGCTGGATGCGGCCGCTGCATGGGAGGGGGAGATCCCGGGGCGCGACCGCGTGCGGATCGTCTGCGCGGGCGCCCCGCCGCCGAGCCGCATGATCCAGCGGATCGGCGAGGAACTGGGCTGGGAGTTCACACAGATCTACGGCCTGACCGAGACCTCGCCGCTGCTCACGTTCAACCGCACCCGCCCCGCGGACACGGAACTTCCCGCTGAGGGGCGGGCACGGAAGCTGTCCCGCGCGGGCCTTCCAGCGCTGGGCGTGAAGCTGAAGGTTTCCGACGCGGGCGAGGTCCTGGCCCGCTCGAACGTCGTACTCGACGGCTACTGGGAGAATCCGGAGGAGACGGATGCAGCGCTGGAGGGCGGCTGGTTCCACACGGGCGACGGTGGCACGTTCGACGACGAGGACGGCCACCTGACGATCTCCGACCGGAAGAAGGACGTGATCATCACCGGAGGAGAGAACGTCTCGTCGATCGAGGTCGAAGACACGATCTTCAGCCACCCCGAGGTCGCCGAGGTCGCCGTCATCGGCGTCCCGCACGAGAAGTGGGGCGAGACCATCAAGGCCCTGGTGGTCCTCGCCGAGGGAGCAACCGCGCAGGAGCCCGACATCATCGCCCACTGCAAGCAGCGCATGGCGGGCTACAAGGCCCCCACGACCGTCGAGTTCCGAGACGCCATCCCGCGTACGGCCACCGGCAAGATCCAGAAGTTCAAGCTCCGCGAACCGTACTGGTCAGGTCGCGACCGCCAAGTGAACTGACCGCTGACCGCGGCGCAGTGCCGAGGTGATTCGGCAACGGCTGCCAGCGGTGACCCTGCGGTAGCAGGCAGGGCGTTCTGATCCTGCGGCCGCCCAGCATCGCCCCGACACCTACCGCGGCCTGCTGAAACGGCTGTTCGGCCCCCGCTCCGGCCGTCACGATCCCCAAGCTGCTCGCCACGCCTTGACGGCCGGCGGCAGGGTCAGAAAGGCGGAGCTGCGCCGGCGGTACGCGGAGGCAGGGTGCGGGGAGGCAGGGCACGCGGACGCGGGGTCCGCACCGGGACGATCCGGGGAGGGCTGGCGACGGCGCCCATGAGCTCCCGGCGCATGCACACCCTCGGCCACTGGTCCAGACCGCAGGACGCCTCCGCGCGCCGGATCTCCCGCAGCCCCTCGGTCAGCTCGTCGTCGGGCAGGGCGCGGAAGCCGAGCCGCGCGTAGTACGGGGCGTTCCACGGCACGTCGGCGAAGGTCGTCAGGGTCAGCGCCGACAGCCCGTCGGCGGCGGCGCACACGGCGAGATGGTCGAGCAGCCCGCTGCCGAGACCGCGGCGGGCGGCCGACGGATGGACCGAGACCTGCTCGACATGGGAGGCTCCGTCCACCTCCTCGCAGAGCAGATACGCCACGGGGTGGTCGTCGGAGTCCGCCGTCACCCAGGCGTGGCCCGCCCGCCGGAAGCGGTCGAGCGTCTCGATCGAGGGCGGCTCGTCGTCGGCGACCGCCGCCATGCCGAGGGCGCGGAACGGCTCGCCGGCCGCCCTTTCGATCTCCTGGAGCAGGGGCAGTTCGGCGCGCGACGCCGGTCGGATGCGCATGGCCCGAGTATGGCGGAGCCCGCGGCCCGCACCACACGGAGGGGCGGCTCGCGGCGGGTCCCGGACCCGCCCCGAGCCGCCGGGGGTGCGGGCGGGGCGGGGCAAGGCTGCGGAACGCCCGTCCTGTCAAGGGCGGTGACCGGTGGTCAGCGCAGGCCCGTTTCTCCTGGCGGGTCGGGCGTTCCAGGCCCTCCGGATTCTCCGGGTGTTCTGGGCGCTTCGGGTGTTCCGGGCGTTCCAGGCTCTCCGGGCTCTCCGGGTGCTTCGGATGTTCCGGGCCATGGCGCGCCCGCGCCGACCAGCTCGTCCGCCGCGTCGTTCACCGGCTGCGGGCTGCCGGTGAGATCCATGGCGAAGAGCGGTATGCCGAGGGCGTCGGCACGGACCCGTGCGTCCTGCGCGTATCCGGCGAGCGAGAAGTGCACGCTCGCCGCCGCGTCGTGCAGCCCGTGCAGCCACAGGCACTCGACCGCCCGCAGCGTCGTCCGGCGCGTGGAGGGGTCCACCCGGGCGACCAGGCCCGGGCCGTGCAGATCCACGCCGGGGGCCGCGGTGCGCTGCTCGGGCCGGGTGACGTCGCGGAAGCCGAGCCATCTGAGGTAGTGCGCGGCCGCCGTCACCGCGTCCCGCGCCGTGCGGATGGTGACCGGGCGGAAGGCGCCGCGGCGGGGAGCGGTCGCGGTGCGGGGCAGCGGGATGTGCGCGGGCCGGCCTCTCGGGTCACCGGCCGGCCGCGGCCTGCGCCCCTCGTGGTCCGCTTGGCTGTCGGAGCCGCCGCGGTCGCCGCCGTCGCCCGGGCGGCCCCCCGGCGTGTCCTGGCCCTCCGGGAGGCCGGGGCCGGGGCCGCCCCGCTCCTCGCGGCCGCGGCTCGCCGCGGCCGCGGGAGGAACGGGGGCGTTCGCGGGGCGGACCGGGACGCGCAGCACCGTGCCGCAGGGGCAGCCGAGCTCCGGCTGCGGCCAGTGGCCCTGGCGGGCGCACTCCGGGCAGCGGACCGTCACCCAGTCGTCAGTCCAGGTGCGGTGTGTGATCGGCTCCGGGGCCGCGCCGCGCAGCAGCGGGGGTGCGAGCGGAGCGCCGCAGGCGCATGGATAGACGGGTGGCGCAAAACGGTGGTCCCGTCGGCATGCCGGACAGCGCACCGGCACGCTCTCGGTCATCGTGCCCCCCTTCCCCCGGTGCGGGGTTCCCCTCTGCTCGGGTCCATCGTCCACCAAGTGTGAAGCCTCGGCGAGGTACTTCGGACACTTCCCGTCCTTCTGTACGCGGTGGAGTGCGCCCCTGCTCAGCTCCCTTGACGCCATGCGGCCCACACCGTACATTGCTTCCGTATAACAGAATCTAAATTCCGCAATGCGAAATCCCAAGGGGAGTGCGGTGCGGAATCCCCGTACGGAATCGCAGCTCTCAGGTGGCGCGACAGAGCCCGATCCGCAAGGCCGAAGCAGGAGCACCCATGCCTCGTATGACCGCTGCCCGTGCGGCAGTCGAGATCCTCAAGCGCGAAGGCGTCACCAACGCGTTCGGTGTGCCGGGCGCGGCGATCAACCCCTTCTACAAGGCCCTCAAAGAGGGCGGCGGCATCGACCACACGCTCGCCCGCCATGTCGAGGGCGCCTCGCACATGGCCGAGGGCTACACCCGCACGCACCCCGGCAACATCGGTGTCTGCATCGGCACGTCCGGACCGGCCGGCACCGACATGATCACCGGGCTGTACTCCGCCGGCGGTGACTCGATCCCGATCCTGTGCATCACCGGCCAGGCGCCGACGAACGTGATCCACAAGGAGGACTTCCAGGCCGTCGACATCGCCTCGATCGCCAAGCCGGTCACCAAGGCGGCGACGACCGTCCTGGAGCCCGCGCAGGTCCCCGGCGTGTTCCAGCAGGCCTTCCATCTGATGCGGTCCGGCCGCCCCGGACCCGTCCTGATCGACCTGCCGATCGACGTCCAGCTCGCCGAGATCGAATTTGATCCGGAGACCTACGAGCCGCTGCCGGTCTACAAGCCCGCGGCGACGCGCGCCCAGATCGAGAAGGCGATCTCCTTCCTGCTGCAGTCCGAGCGGCCGCTGATCGTGGCCGGCGGCGGCATCATCACCGCCGACGCCTGTGACCTGCTCGTCGAGTTCGCCGAACTCACCGGCACGCCGGTCATCCCCACCCTGATGGGCTGGGGGGCCATCGCCGACGACCACGAGCTGAACGCCGGCATGGTCGGCGTGCAGACCTCCCACCGCTACGGCAACGCGAATTTCCTGGAGTCCGACTTCGTTCTCGGCATCGGCAACCGCTGGGCCAACCGCCACACCGGCTACAAGCTGGACGTGTACACCAAGGGCCGGAAGTTCGTCCATGTCGACATCGAGCCCACCCAGATCGGCAAGATCTTCGCGCCGGACTACGGCATCGCCTCGGACGCCAAGGCCGCCCTGGAGCTGTTCGTCGAGGTCGCACGCGAGCTGAAGGCCGAGGGCAGGCTGCCGGACCGCTCGGGGTGGGTCGCCTCCACGCAGGAGCGCAAGGCCACGCTGCAGCGCCGTACGCACTTCGACAACGTGCCGATGAAGCCGCAGCGCGTGTACGAGGAGATGAACAAGGCGTTCGGCCCGGAGACGCGGTACGTCACCACCATCGGGCTCTCGCAGATCGCCGGCGCGCAGATGCTGCACGTCTACAAGCCCCGCCACTGGATCAACTGCGGCCAGGCCGGTCCGCTCGGCTGGACCATCCCCGCGGCGCTCGGAGTCGCCAAGGCGGACCCGGAGGCCCAGGTCGTGGCGCTCTCCGGCGACTACGACTTCCAGTTCATGATCGAGGAACTGGCGGTCGGCGCGCAGCACCGCATCCCGTATGTCCATGTCCTGGTCAACAACTCCTACCTGGGCCTGATCCGCCAGGCCCAGGCCGGCCTGGACATCAACTTCCAGGTCAACCTGGAGTTCGAGAACCTCAACTCCCCGGAGCTCGGCGTCTACGGCGTCGACCACATCAAGGTCGCCGAGGGCCTGGGCTGCAAGGCCATCCGCGTCACCGAGCCCGACCAGCTGCTGCCGGCCTTCGAGGAGGCGAAGAAGCTGGCGGCGGAGTACCGGGTGCCGGTGCTGGTGGAGGCGATCCTGGAGCGGGTCACCAACATCTCGATGAGCCGGACGATGGACATCAGCGACATCACGGAATGGGAGGACCTGGCGACGGAGCCGGGCCACGCGCCGACGGCCGTCAAGACCCTGAAGAGCTGACGCTCTTCACTCCGACCCCTCAGGGGCGGTCTCCCGAGCGGGGGACCGCCCCTGAGGGGTTTCCGGGTCCTGTCCCCTGCCCTGCCGCTACGCCCTGGGGGCGTGGGGCACCGCTTCCCGAACTGGGGCTGCGCCCCAGACCCCGTTTGCGGGGGCTCCGCCCCCGGACCCCCGCGCCTCAATCGCCGGCGGGGCTTGATCCTCGGGCCCTCGTGGCTCGGTGGTCGGCGGGGCTTGATCCCCGGCCTCCCGCGCCTCAATCGCTGGCGGGGCTTGATCCTCGGGCCCTCGTGGCTCGGTGGTCGGCGGGGCTTGATCCCCGGCCTCCCGCGCCTCAATCGCTGGCGGGGCTTGATCCTCGGGCCCTCGTGGCTCGGTGGTCGGCGGGGCTTGATCCCCGGCCTCCCGCGCCTCAATCGCTGGCGGGGCTTGATCCTCGGGCCCTCGTGGCTGGGTGGTCGGCAGGGCTTGATCCCCGGCTCCCCGCGCCTCGCCGGCGGGGCTTGATCTGCCGGTCCTCACACGCCGACGAGGCCGGATTGCCGCAGGCAGTTCCAGCCCGTCTGGGGGGCATTTCCCTGGGGGCACCTCCGTGGGGGTACCCCTGGGGGTGCCTCCGTGGGGGTACCCCCGGACGGAGTCTGGGGGAGGTAGCTGGGGGAGCAGTCCGGGGGAGATCGAGGACATGGCCTTCAGGTCGTACCGGGGGTCCGGGGCTTGCCTCCGGTTCCGGGACAGGCCCTCACGCCCCCCAGGTCGCAGGGGGAGGGCGGGACGGGGGAGAAGCCCCCGTGAGCGGCGGGCGCCTGGCGTGGACCGTCCCCGTTCAGCACGCGCGCCCCTCTGGTCATGGAGCACCGGAACGCCCCGACGCGACCCGGCGCCGGGACCGCACGGGGAGCGAACAGACCAGGGCCCGACCGCTGTGCGCAGGTCGGGCCCTGGTCTTCGAGCGCGTGGTGCGGGACCGTAAACCGAACCAGGCGCTCTCGTCGTGGAGTTGTTGCCGCCCGACGGCGCGAGGCTGGCGGGACCAGGACGTTCGCGCCGCCGGACGGGGACTGGGGGTGCTGCCGCGCCGGGCGCGGACTCGGGCTGGGACCGCAGCGGGGCGATCGGTCCCCGGGTGCTCTGACGTCAGGTCGGACAGAGCGCCCGGGGACCTTCACCACCGCACTGGCGTCGCCGCCGCTGCGGTCCCCGTCCCTGCCCTCTCCGCAGGCCACCCCTCATCCGGGCCGGCGGTTCGGGCGGCGTACGGAGCGTGACCTCCAGTCAGGCCTCGTACGCGGCTTGTGTGGCGGCCGAGGCCTCAGTCCTCGCGCAGGGCGCGGACCGCCTCCTCCACGCGGCGGCCGTAGTCCTCGTCGGCCGCGTGGAAGTGCGCCAGGTTCTTCTCGATCACGTCGTCGCGCGTGACCTGGGACAGGCCGCCCGCGATGTTCGCGACCAGGCGGGACTTCTCCTCCTCGGACATCAGCCGGTACAGCTCGCCCGCCTGGAAGAAGTCGTCGTCCTTGACGTGGGCCGGGGCGGCGTGGGCGCCCGTGTAGCCGGAGACGGCGAGCGGGGCGGAGAGCGCGGCGTCGGTCTGGGCCGGGCCCTGGTAGGAGTTGGGCTCGTAGTTCTTGTCGTGGCGGGAGCCGTTGCGGGTGGCCATGAAGCCGTCACGGCCGTAGTTGTCCGCACCCCGTCCGGGAACGGCCTTGGGGGCGTTCACCGGGAGCTGCGTGTGGTTGACGCCCAGCCGGTAGCGGTGCGCGTCCGCGTAGGCGAACAGCCGGCCCTGGAGCATCTTGTCCGGGGACGGGCCGATGCCGGGCACGAAGTTGTTCGGGGAGAACGCGGCCTGCTCGACCTCGGCGAAGACGTTGTCCGGGTTGCGGTCGAGGACGAGGCGGCCCACGCGCTGCAGCGGGTAGTCGGAGTGCGGCCACACCTTGGTGAGGTCGAACGGGTTGAAGCGGTACTCCGCGGCCTCGGCGGCCGGCATGATCTGGACGTACAGCGTCCAGGACGGGTTGACCCCGCGCTCGATGGCCTGCAGCAGGTCCGTCTGGTGCGAGTTGGGGTCGTTGCCCGCCAGCTCGGCGGCCTGCTCGCTGCTCAGGGAGCGGACGCCCTGGTTCGTCTTGAAGTGGTACTTGACGAAGAAGGCCTCGCCTTCGGCGTTGGTCCACTGGTAGGTGTGCGAGCCGTAGCCGTTCATATGGCGGTACGAGGCGGGGATGCCGCGGTCGCCCATCAGCCAGGTCACCTGGTGCGTCGCCTCGGGGGCGTGCGCCCAGAAGTCCCAGACGTTGTCCGGCTCCTGCTTGCCGGTGAACGGGTCGCGCTTCTGGGAGTGGATGAAGTCGGGGAACTTGATCGGGTCCTTGATGAAGAACACCGGGGTGTTGTTGCCGACGAGGTCGTAGTTGCCCTCCTCGGTGTAGAACTTCACGGCGAAGCCGCGCGGGTCGCGCACCGCGTCCGCGCCGCCCAGCGAGTCGGCCACGGTCGAGAAGCGGAGGAAGACCTCGGTGCGCCTGCCGACGGCGCCGAGGAAGTCGGCCCTGGTGAAGCCGGTGACGTCGTCGGTCACCTCGAAGTAGCCGTATGCGCCGGAGCCGCGCGCGTGCACCACGCGCTCCGGGATGCGCTCACGGTTGAAGCGGGCGAGCTTCTCCAGCAGGTGCTGGTCCTGGAGGAGGAGCGGGCCGCCGACGCCGGCGGTGGCCGAATTCTGGTTGTCGGCGACGGGGGCGCCGGCCTCCGTGGTGAGAATTCGCGAGGTGAGCACGCGCTTCGACATCGTGGACCTTCCGTGCTGGAGCTGCTGACGGTGTCAGGAGCGTAAGAAGCCGAACATCTGGCGTCAACAGTTTGTTGAAATTGCTAAGTGTTGTTCCGGGCGGCGGCGACGCCTGGGCGCGACAGGACAGGTGTCGGCGGCGCCGCCGCCCGGAAGTCTGGGAGGCCGGACCGGCCGGGACTCAGACCTGCCCGCCGGAGAGGCGCTCGACGGCGCGCAGCAGGGCCGAGTGGTCCAGGCCGCCGTCGCCCTGGGCGCGCAGCGAGGCGACGAGCTGGGCGACGGTCGCGCCGACGGGCAGGGCCGCGCCGACGTTGCGGGCGGCGTCGGTGACGATGCCCATGTCCTTGTGGTGCAGATCGATCCGGAAGCCCGGCTTGAAGTCGCGGTTCAGGAAGTTGTCCTTCTTGCGGGTCAGCACCGTGGAACCGGCCAGACCGCCGTTGAGGACGTCGAGCGCGGCGGCGAGGTCCACACCGGACTTCTCCAGGAAGACCACCGCCTCGGCGCAGGCCTGGATGTTGACCGCGACGATCAGCTGGTTGGCGGCCTTCACGGTCTGGCCGGAGCCGTGCGGGCCGCACAGCACGATGGTCTTGCCCAGAGCTTCGAAGACCGGCTTGGCGGTGTCAAAGTCGGCCTGCTCACCGCCGACCATGATCGAGAGCACGGCCTCGACGGCGCCGGCCTCGCCGCCGGAGACCGGGGCGTCCAGGACGCGGATGCCCTTCTCCTTGGCGGCCGCGGCCAGGTCCACGGAGGTCTGCGGGGTGATCGACGACATGTCGATCAGCAGTGCGCCCTTCCTGGCGTTCTCCAGGATGCCGTCGGGGCCGTAGGAGACGGCCTCGACCTGGGGGGAGGCCGGCACCATCGTGATGATGACGTCGGCGTCCCCGACCGCCTCGGCGATCGAGCCCGCGGCGGCGCCGCCGGCGGCGGTGAGGCGGTCGAGCTTCTCCTGCTCGAGGGTGTAGCCGGTGACCGGGTAACCGGCCTTGATCAGGTTCTCGGACATGGGGGAGCCCATGATGCCGAGACCGATGAACGCAATCTTGGGGAGCGCGGTGGTCATGATGGGGGTGCCTCTTTCAAAGCTCTCGGTGCGAAGGTGAGTTGGCCGCTGCGGGCGGTCAGCGGGCCGCGCGGGCCTCGCGCGGCAGCCAGTCGAAGGACTCGGCGCTCGGGCGGTCGCCGGCCTTGTACTCCAGGCCGACCCAGCCGTCGTAACCGGCCTTCTTGAGCTGGTCCAGCAGATCCGCCAGCGGCAGTGAGCCGGTGCCCGGTGCGCCGCGGCCGGGGTTGTCGGCGATCTGGACATGGCCGGTCTTGTCGGCGTACGCCTCGATGGCCCGGCCGACGTCCTCGCCGTTCATCGACAGGTGGTAGACGTCGAGCAGGAACTTGGCGTTGCCGAGGCCGGTCGCCGCGTTCACCTTGTCGACGACCTCGATCGCGGCGGGAGCGCTCACCAGCGGGTAGAGCGGGGACTCCGGCTGGTTCAGCGTCTCGATCAGCAGGGTCGCCCCGATCCGGTCGGCCGCGCGGGCGGCCAGGGTCAGGTTCTCCAGGGCGAGTTCGTCCTGCGCTGCCGGGTCCGCGCCCTCGACGCGGTTGCCGTACAGCGCGTTGAGCGCCGTGCAGCCGACCGAGGCGGCGAAGTCCGCGGCCACGTCGACGTTTGCGCGGAAGCGGTCGGACTCCTCGCCGGGGACGGAGAGCGCGCCCCGGTCCGGCCCGGGCAGCTTCCCCGCGTAGAAGTTCAAGCCCACCAGCCGGACCCCGGCGTCCTCGATCGCCTTCTTCAGGGCGTCGAGCTCGGCCCGGTCGGGAGTGGGGGTCTCGATCCAGGGCCACCACAGCTCGACCGCGCCGAAGCCGGCCGCGGCGGCGGCCGCGGGGCGCTCCAGCAGCGGGAGTTCCGTGAAGAGGATCGAGAGGTTCACATCGAAGCGCTGGTCCGTGTATCCCATGAGGGGTATGCGCTCCTTCCGTATTGCGGAAGTTCGTTTCTGCTTAATGGAAGATTGCAGTCGGGTTGCCGGGCTTGTCAAGGGGGGCCCGGTGAAATCCCGGCTACGGTGACCCTCATGGAGCGATTGCGAGTCGAGTTCACGACCGAACCCTTCGACCTCGACGAGGCGCCCGCGCACGCGGTCGTCGCGCGCGAGGTCATCCAGGCCGCCGAGCTGGACGCGGTGGACGTCGGACCGTTCGGGAACACGGCCGAAGGCGGTGCGGACCAGGTGCTCACCGCCGTGGACGCGCTGCTGCGTCGCGCCCTGGAGGCCGGGGCGACCCGGGTCTCGCTCCAGGTCAACGTCATCGGCGCGGGCGGCGCCGGAGGGGAGGGAGGGCGATGACCGAGCGCCGTGACCACCCCTTCGTCGCCGCGGTGAAGCCGCTGGTCGATGCCATGGGCGCGGAGATACTCGAGCCCGGACAGGCGGGGGCCGACGATGTCGTGCTGTCCTGGGAGGGCGAGGACGTCCTCGCCGTCCGGCTGCCCCAGCTCTCGGAGTCCCTGGACCACATCCTGGCCGCGATGGAGCGCACCCGGGGCAGGCCGCTGTCCGAACTGGACCGCAAGACGAAGCAGCAGGTCGTCCGCACACTGGAAGCCCGCGGGGCGTTCTCTGTGAGGCATGGGGTGGAGACGGTGGCGGGGGCGCTGGGGGTGAGTCGGTTTACGGTGTACAACTACCTGAATCGTGAGAACGCGGCGAAGAACGCGTAGGCGGCCGTGGGGGTTGTCTGCCCCCACCCCGCCCCTTCCCGAAACCGGAGGTCAGGCCCCCCGGGCCCCGGTACGGCCTCCGGCCGTGTCCTCGATCTCGCCCAGCTGCCTCCCCCGGACTCCTCCCCCGGCTGCCTCCCCCAGACTCCGTCCGGGGGTACCCCCGCGGAGGCGCCCTCAGGGGTCCCCCCCGTGGAGGTGTCCCCCAGCGGGCTGTAATCGGCTGCCCCGGTCCAGTTCCGCGCAGAGGCGTGAGGAGCCCGCGCAATCAAGCCTCACGGGCGTTTGAGGCGCATGCCCGGCCCCGCCGGTGTGTGAGGCGCGGGGGTGCGGGGGCGAAGCCCCGGTTTCGGGGAGGGCGGGGGAACTACCCCGCGTCATCCAGCGCATACGCGGCGTCAGCGCACCCCCTCCTCGTAGACGAGTTTTCAACAAAGTGTTGACGTTGCGTCGCCGAAGGGCGTTAGCTGTCCGCAGCCCGTCCACGCACCGAGAGAAACACCCACGGAGGCACCCGTGACGTCGTCCTCGATCCCGGGCCTCGCCCGTTTCAACGCCTTGGAGAGCGGTGCGGCACTGGCCGCCCTGCACGAGGCGTGCGCCAGCTCGGCGTGGGGGAGCAAGCTGCTCGCCCAGCGTCCGTACGCCACCGTGGAGGCCCTGCTCGCCGCCGGCGACGCCGCCATGGCCGAGCTGAGCGCCGAGGATCTGGCCGAGGCGATGGCGGGGCACCCGCCGATCGGCCGGCCCAAGCCCGGGGATCCGACCTCCGCCCGCGAGCAGCGGGGGATGGCCGGGGCCTCCGAGGAGCTCAAGGCCGAGATGCTCGAACTCAACCTGGGCTACCAGGACAAGTTCGGCCATGTCTTCCTGATCTGCGCCACCGGCCGCACCGGTGAGCAGATGCGCGACGCCCTCCGTGAGCGGATCGGGAACACGCCCGAGGAGGAGCGGGAGATCGTCCGCGTCGAGCTGGGCAAGATCAACCGCATCCGGCTGACCCGCCTCATGGAGGACCTCATGGAGGAACAGAGCGCATGAGCACCCAGACCACGGCCTCCGTGTCCACGCATATCCTGGACACCAGCGCCGGCCGCCCCGCCGAGGGCGTCGCCATCCGGCTCGCGGCCCGCAGCGGCGGCGACGCCGAGTGGACGGAGCTCGGCGGCGGAGCGACCGACGCGGACGGGCGCTGCAAGAACCTGCCGGCGCTGCCGGAAGGCACCACCCATGTACGCCTCGACTTCGAGACCGAGGCGTACTTCGTCAAGAAGCAAGCCGAGGCACAGCAGGACGCCCCCGCGACACGGGACAGCGGCGTGTTCTTCCCCGAGGTGGCGATCACCTTCGCCGTCGTACCGGGCGAGCACTACCACGTACCGCTGCTGCTCAACCCGTTCGGCTACTCCGTTTACCGAGGGAGCTAGCAGAGAAATGCCTACGATTCTCGGCCAGAACCAGTACGGCAAAGCAGAGAACCGCGTCGTTCGGATCACGCGGGACGGCGACACGCACCACATCAAGGACCTGAACGTCTCCGTCGCCCTCTCCGGCGACATGGACGACGTCCACTACTCCGGCTCCAACGCCCACGTCCTGCCTACCGACACCACCAAGAACACGGTGTACGCGTTCGCCAAGGAGTACGGCATCGACTCCGCCGAGCAGTTCGGCATCCACCTCGCCCGTCACTTCGTGACCTCGCAGGAGCCGATCCACCGGGCGCGCATCCGCATCGAGGAGTACGCCTGGGAGCGCATCGAGACCTCCGACGGCAACTCCAAGTTCATCGGCGCCGACGAGGTCAAGCACTCCTTCGTCCGCAAGGGCCAGGAGACCCGCACGACGCAGATCACCTTCGACGGCGAGAGGTGGCAGGTCGTCTCCGGCCTGAAAGACCTCGTCGTGATGAACTCGACCAACTCCGAGTTCTGGGGCTACGTCAAGGACAAGTACACGACGCTCCAGGAGGCGTACGACCGCATCCTCGCGACCCAGGTGGCGGCCCAGTGGCGCTACGGCTGGTCCTCTGACGAGGAGCGCATGCCGAACTGGGACAAGTCCTATGCGCAGGCGAGGAAGCACATGCTCCAGGCGTTCGCGGAGACCTACTCCCTGTCGCTGCAGCAGACCCTGTACCAGATGGGTTCGCGCATCATCAACAGCCGCAGCGAGATCGACGAGATCCGCTTCTCGCTGCCCAACAAGCACCACTTCCTCGTCGACCTCGAGCCCTTCGGGCTCAAGAACGACAACGAGGTCTACTTCGCCGCGGACCGCCCGTACGGCCTGATCGAGGCCACCGTGCTGCGCGACGGCGTGGAGCCGCAGATCCCGGTCGACATGACCAACCTCTGACCCGTCGGTCCCCGCCGGGGACGTACCACCGGGGACACACCCCGGCGGCCGTACCGCCGGCGGGGGACCGCACCGCAACGCGATCACACGAAGGGAGCCCCCGTATGAGGCACAACCGCTGACGGGAGGCCTCCCGCAGCTTCCTCAACCTCGGCACCCGGAGCATCCCCACGGACGGCAGTGCTGTCAGCTGCCGGGTCCGGCTCCGGCACTCAAATCCCGTAGGGCCCTGCCGTGCCCAAACCGCCACAGAAAGAACGAGGATCAGCCATGGCAGGATCGGCAGCCCCTGACAGCGCGGCCGGCGCGCTCGTCGACGCGGTCGAGCGCATCGTCATCGAGAACTGCGCCATCGCCACCGTCGACGCCCATGACACCGAGTACGCCTCCGGCCATGTCGTCGTCGCAGGCAACCGGATCGAGTCGGTCGGGGCCGGCAAGGCGCCGGAGGGCCTCGCGAACGTCGTACGGCGCGTCGACGGCACGGGCCACCTCGTCACGCCCGGCCTGGTCAACACGCACCACCACTTCTACCAGTGGATCACCCGCGGCCTGGCCACCGACCACAACCTCTTCAACTGGCTGGTGGCGCTGTACCCGATCTGGGCGCGCATCGACGAACCCATGGCCCGCTCGGCCGCGCAGGGCTCCCTCGCCATGATGGCCCGCGGCGGCGTCACCACCGCCATGGACCACCACTACGTCTACCCGCACGGCGCCGGCGACCTGTCCGGCGCGATCATCGGCGCGGCCCGGGAGACGGGTGTGCGCTTCACCCTCGCCCGCGGCTCCATGGACCGCAGCGAGAAGGACGGCGGCCTGCCGCCGGACTTCGCCGTCGAGACCCTCGAAGGCGCGCTCGCCGCCACCGAGGAGACCGTCAAGCTGCACCACGACGCCTCCTTCGACGCCATGACGCAGGTGGCCGTCGCCCCGTGCTCCCCCTTCTCCATCTCCACCGAACTGCTCAAGCAGGGCGCCGAACTGGCCCGCCGGCTCGGTGTGCGCATGCACACCCACGGCTCGGAGACGGTGGAGGAGGAGAAGTGGTGCCATGAGCTGTTCGGCATGGGACCGACCGACTACTTCGAGTCGACCGGCTGGCTCGGCGAGGACGTGTGGATGGCCCACTGCGTCCATATGAACGACTCCGACATCGAGGCCTTCGCCCGGACCAGGACCGGCGTCGCGCACTGCCCGTCGTCCAACGCCCGGCTCGCGGCCGGCATCGCGCGGGTGCCCGACATGCTCAAGGCGGGCGTCCCGGTCGGCCTCGGCGTGGACGGCACCGCCTCCAACGAGTCCGGCGAACTCCACACCGAACTGCGCAACGCCCTGCTCATCAACCGGCTCGGCGCGCACCGCGAGGCCGCCCTCAACGCCCGCCAGGCGCTGCGGCTCGGCACCTACGGCGGTGCGCAGGTCCTCGGCCGCGCCGCCCAGATCGGCTCCCTGGAGGCCGGCAAGCTTGCCGACCTCGTGCTGTGGAAGCTGGACACGCTCGCCCACTCCTCCATCGCCGACCCGGTCGTCGCACTGGTCTTCGGCGCGGCCGCCCCGGTGACGCTCTCCCTGGTCAACGGCAAGGCCATCGTGGAGAACAGCCGGCTCACCACCGTCGACGAGGACGCCATCGCCCGCACCACGCGGGCCGAGGCACAGCGCCTGGCGCGCATCGCCGCCCAGGGTTGACAACACCCCCATACGTCCGGTCGAGGGGGACGGCCCTCGACCGGCCGGCCGTGAACCCGAGCGGGGTCCACGGCAGCCGTGACCGGGGGGTACGACGCCGCCAGGCGGTGTGCGTGCCCCCCGGTGCGGTGACACGTGCCAACCGTCCGTGCACCACCGACCCCGTGCACCACCGACCCCGTGCGCCACCGACCCCGTGCACCACCGTCCCGTGCACCGCTGTCCGTGCACCTCACGCGTGTCCGTGCACACCACTCGCGCCACCCCGTGCAGCACCCGCACCACCTCCCTGAAACCCACGTCCCCGCCGACGTGTCCAGCCGACCGGAGGAACATTCGTGGCCGCTCCCAAGCATCCCGTCGACGAGACGCTCCCGCCGTTCAAGATGTTCACCAGCGGTCTGCAGCATGTGGCCGCCATGTACGCGGGCGTGGTGGCCCCGCCCATGATCGTGGGGCCCGCCGTCGGCCTCAGCGCAGTGGAGACCGCCTTCCTGATGGGGGCGAGCCTGTTCACGGCCGGCCTCGCCACCCTGCTCCAGACGATCGGCTTCTGGAAGGTCGGCGCACGGCTGCCGTTCGTCAACGGCGTCTCCTTCGCCGGAGTCACCCCGATGATCGCCATCGGCAAGGACCGCGGCGCCGACGGCATCGCCGTCATCTTCGGCGCGATCATCGTCGCGGGACTGCTGGGTTTTCTGCTCACCCCGTACTTCTCCCGGCTGGTGCGCTTCTTCCCGCCCGTGGTCACCGGCACCGTCATCACCCTGATCGGGGTCTCGCTGCTGCCCGTCGCCTTCAACTGGTCCCAGGGCGGGGACCCCACGGCCGCCGGCTACGGCTCGCTGCGCAACATCTGCATGGCGGCGTTCACTCTGGCCGTCGTGCTCGTCCTGCGCAGGGTGCTGCGCGGCTTCCTCCAGCAGATCGCGATCCTGCTCGGCCTCGTCATCGGCACACTCGTCGCGATCCCGCTGAACATGACGGACTTCGGCGCCCTCAGGAACGCCGATCTGATCGGTTTCCCGGCCCCCTTCCACTTCGGCGCGCCGCAGTTCGAGATCGCCGCCATCGTCTCGATGTGCATCGTGATGCTGGTGTGCATGACCGAGTCGACGGCCGACATGCTCGCCCTCGGCAGGATCGTGGACCGGCCCGCCGACGAGCGCACCATCGAGGGCGGACTGCGCGCCGACACCCTCGGCAGCGCGCTCAGCCCCGCCTTCAACGGCTTTATGTGCAGCGCCTTCGCCCAGAACATCGGCCTGGTCGCGATGACCAAGGTGCGCAGCCGCTTCGTCGTCGCCGCGGGCGGCGGCATCCTGATCCTGCTCGGCCTGTTCCCGGTCGCCGCCTCCGTCATCGCCCTCGTCCCCCTGCCGGTCCTCGGCGGCGCGGGCATCGTGCTCTTCGGTTCCGTCGCCGCGAGCGGAATCCAGACGCTGGCCGCGGCCGCGCTGGAGAAGGGCGAGAACGCGCTGATCGTGGCCAGCTCCCTGGGCGTCGGAATGATCCCCATCGCCGCGCCCGCCTTCTACCACTCCTTCCCCGAGGACCTCCTGGTGGTTCTGGACTCCGGCATCTCCACCGGCTGCATCACGGCGATCCTGCTGAATCTCGCCTTCAACCACCTGGGAAGGAAGGCGAGTACGGCCGGGAGCACGGCCGACGCCGAGTCGCAGCCGACGGTGCCTGGGGCGACGGCGACTGGGACGACGGCGGGACAGCACGTGGCAGGTCCAGGCCACTGAGCCGTGTCGGACCGGGGCGCGCCCTGCGCCGGCCGTCGATGTCAGACCCCCGTGCCATGCTCCGCGCATGGACATCGCACAGATTTTCGCGGATGTGGGCCAGGCGCCGTGGGGGGAGCTGCGCACCTGCGGCGGCGGCAGCGCGGAGCATGTCCCCGGCATGCTGCGCGCCCTGGCGAGCGCCGACGAGGACGAGGCGGACACCGCTTTCCTCGGCCTCTACGAGACGCTGCTGGACGACGGCGCGGTCTGCGAGGCGACCGCCGCGGCGATCCCTTTCCTGGCGCGGCTGGCCGCCGCCGGGTGCGAGTCCCGCGGACTGCTGGAGTTCCTGGGCGCTGCGACGGGAGACCCGCGGGAGGAGCACGCCCCGTCGGCGGAGACCGCCGCCTGCCGCCGTGCCCTGGCCGCCCAACTGCCCCTGATCCTCCCGCTGACCGGCGAAACCGCGGACCCGAGGGTGCGGCAGACCGCCGCCTGGGCGGCCGCCCGCACCGGCGCGGCAGCCGAGGCGACCCCGGTGCTCCGCCGGCGCTGGGCCGAGGAGCAGGACCCCCTCGTGCGGGCCGAGCTGCTCGCCGGGCTGGTGCGCCTCGACCCCCGGTGCGCCGCGGAGTTCGCCCTGCCGTCCCTGGGCTCCGAGCACCACGGCTCCGTGCGCATCGTCGCCGTGCTGATGTGCCTGGACGCGGGTCTGCCGTGGACGCCGTCCCTGCACGAGACGGCGCTGTCGCTGCTGCCGGCAGAACCACTGGTTCTCGCCCCCCACGACCAGGAGCGCACCGACCCTGTGCGCTATGTGCTGGACGCACTTCTGGCCCGGGGGGCCGACGAGGACAGGGACAGCGCGTACACACTGCTCGACGCGGCACTGCGGTCCCCCGACCCGCGGGCGCAGGCAGAGGCGCTGAAGGCCGCCGACCACGCCTGCACCGTCTCACGGGCCGCGCCCGGCAGGCTCGTTCCGGCCCTCGCCGCCCTGCTGCGCGACGCCGCACCGGCGGACGAGCCGGACGTCGTGCGGGAGGCGCTGGACCTGCTGGCCAGGCTCGGCCGGCAGGCCGCACCGGCTGTCCCCGAGCTGACCGCCCTCGCCGCGGCCGACGACGACGATCTCGCGGACCGCGCGCTCGAAGCGCTGGTCCGGGTGGCCCCCGAGGCGTCCGCCCCGCTGCTCGCCCGGAGCCCCCTCGGACTGCGGCCCGGCGCGCTGGCGGCCGCGTGCGGCCTGCCCGAGGACCGTCCGGCTCCGCCGATACCCTGCACGCCCGAGCTGCTCGACGCGGTCCGCGCCCGGCTGACCGTGCCCGACCTTGAAGCCTTCGACGGGCACATGCTGTCGCGCAGACTCACGGCATGGGGCCCCGCGGCCGCGGCCGCCCTGCCCGAACTCACCGCCGCGCTGCCCCGGTTCCCGAACGACGTCCCCGGCGCACTCGCCGCGGTCTGCCCGACACACGGCTCGACGGACCGCGACCGTGTCGCCGGACTGCTGCGTGCGGCCGCGACTCACGGCCCACAGGAGGGACGGCTCGCCGCCGCCGCAGCCCTGCACGAGCTGACGGAGGAGACCGGGCCGCTGCTCGACGCGCTCCCCGACGCACTGGACGGATACGGCCTCCAGGTCGCGAACGCCGCCGCGCAGGCAGCAGGCCTCGGCCGTGGCGCGGCGCGGCTGCGGCCTGCCCTCCGCTCGGCTCTCGCCCCGCGCGATGAAATCGGCCGCGACGAGCGGCAGCTGGCGGCGGAAGCGGAGACGGCCCTCGCGCTCTACCGGCTGGGCGGCACGGCTGACGAGGCGGTGGCCGTCCTCTCCGGCGTGCTGGACGACGTCGCCCGCGCCCGGCCGGGCTGCCGCTGGCCGGTGCTCCACGCAGCCGAAGCCGCAGCCGGACTCGGCCCGGAGGGCAGGCCGCTGATCCCCGCGCTGGAGCGCCTCCTGGGGGACCCCGAGACGGCCCCGGCCGCAGTCGGCGCCCTGCTGGCCCTCGGCCACCGCTTCACCGACCCCGACCGCGTGGCGGACCGGCTCCTCGACGCGGCCGAGTGCGCCCCGGGGCCGGAGAGCGCCCTCGACGCGCTCCGGGAACTGCTGGCGCACCACCCGGAGCTGCGGACGAGCGGCGGGGTGCTGCCCCGGCTGACCGAACTGGCCGAACGAGACCGTCGCGTGGCGGCTTCGGATCTCGTCTGGGAAGCGGTGGTGCGCGACGAACTGTTCCGCGCATGCGCCCGCGACCTGCTGGCCCGAGAGCGGCGTGCGCCGGTGGCCTGACGCCACGCGTGCGCCGTGCGCCATCGCGTCGGCGGCGCGCTGCGCGCTGCGCGCCGAGGCGGTCAGTCTCCCGGCCGCCAGTCCGGGCGGCGGCCGCTGAGACCGATCACCCGGTCGAGCAGCGGGGCGCTCCGCGGAACGGGGACGGGCGGGCCGAACAGTCCGCCCCCGTCCGTGCCGTCACCGCTCTCACCCGCGCCTTCCGCCGCAGGCGCGAGCATCTCGTACGACACCTCGAGGCTCGCTTCCTCGGGCGCGTACGGCTGACCGGTGGCGCGGGCCAGGTCCCAGCCGTGGATCAGCAGTTCGTTCAGGGCGACCCGCCCGGCCACGGCGGCCGGGAGGCGCACGCCGCCCGCCTGGGTGTCGCCCTGCCACGCGGAAGGCTGCCGCCAGGCGTCGGCCAGTTCGTCGAGGCGCCGCGGCAGGACGGCACGCCAGTCGTCACGCAGCACGGGCGGCGCGGCGCCGGGGTCCGTTCCGGTCGTCGGCCCGAGGTCCTTGCGGGCGGCGTCGCGGAAGGCGGCGGACAGGTCGGTCAGATGGGCCAGCAGCTCCCGTACCGCGTACTCGGGGCACGGCGTCGGACCGGACAGCCGGTCGTCGCGGACGGAGCGGAGGAGCCGCGCCACACCATGGGCGGCGGGCCGCAGGTCGGGGTGGTCGGCGGCGGTGGAAGAGTCCATACGACGGCAGACCGGCCGGCCGCCCGAAACTCATCGGCGCAGGGCAGCAGGTCACCTGATCGGGCCATCAGCGGATGCCGCAGCGCGACTGCCGGGCCGCGCGCTCATAGGCTCCCTCGGTGACCCAAAGCGCTGCATTGAACGTCGGACTCCAGGACTTCCTCTCCTGGGCGGAGCAGGAACGCGGCACCGCTCTGCCCGCGCGTACCGCGGACGCGGTGCTCACACTGCTCGCCCTGCGGGGTGCGGACCGCAGGGCGGGTGTGCCGGAGCCGACGCCACAACTGCTCAAGCAGGTGCTGCACGACGACGCGCCGGTCCTGCTCGCCGCGATCCAGACGGAGCTCGACGCGCTCCCCGACGTACTCACCGCCCTTGTCGACCGGGTCCGCGCCGCCGGCCGGCTCAACGCCAAGCGCCGCGCGCGGCTGCTCGACGCCGTCGACGACCTCGTACCCGGGGCGCGCAGCGCCGCCGCCAGCCCGTGGAAGCTGACCTGGCCGCGCTGGTACGCCTCGCTGCTGCGCGCCGACGGCGTGGACGCCGACGACCCCGACGCCGTGCGGTCGTGGCTCGCGGCCCATGACGCCCTGCCGCACGCCGATCGGCCCGAACTGCCCGCACCGCTGCACCGCGCCGACGTCACGGCGCGGACCTTCGCCGTGCGCGCCTGGCTCACCGAGCGGCTGCTGGCCGCCTTCGCCCGCGATGTGGAGGCCCCCTCCCCGGCCGGGCCCCTGCTGCCGGTCACCCCCGCCCTGTCCGCCGACCGCCCCGAGGACGCCCTCACCGAGGAACTGGAACGGATCGCGGCCACGTTGGTCGACCGCTGGAGCGCGGCGGGTCTGAGCGAGGCCCTCGCCGGGCCGTTCGCGCAGCTCGCCCCCGGCCCCGAGACCATGCCGCACATGGCGCTCGCGGACCGCCTGCTGGACGAGCACCTCGACTACTACGGCGACTCGGGCGTCCCGCTTCCGCCGCCGCAGGCACTGCCCGACCCGGACGAGATCCTCGGCCTGCTGCATGCCGCGCCGCTGCCCGCGACCCTCGCCACGGGCGCCGCGGACGACGAGGAACTGCGCCCGCTCGCCGAACAGTGCGGGTTCCCCGGCCCCGCGGACGTCGTCTGGGAGTCCGGCACCCCCGAGGAGGCACTGGAACTCGCCGCGAACGTCCTCGCCCTGGAGGCCGACCGCATCCCCGCCGCATCGGCCGGGCCGGAAGCCGCCGACGAGGGCTACGACCTCGACGCCGTCCATGTGCTGTACGCCCTGTACGAACGCGGCGGCACCCCGGACTCGGTGGCGCGCAAGGCCTCCGACATGGCCGACTGGCGGGTCGACCCGGACCTGGAGGACGCCCCCGTCGACGTGCCGGACACAGCCGCCGCGTACACCGCCCCGTATGTCACGCCCGCCGCGGCCGATCTCTCCGCGACGCTCGGCATCCCCGGCCTCACCGAGGACGACCGTGCGGAACTGGACGCACACGCCCGCGCCCTGGCGGTCGTCGTCGACCGGCTGGCCGAGACCGGCTGCGTGTTCCGCACCGGCGACGTCTACGGGCTCACCTCGTTCGGCTCCGCCGTACTCCGCTACGTCCTCACCGCGGCCCATGTCGCCGCCCCCGACCTTCAGACCGCCCTCTCCTGGAACGCCGAGGACACTGTCAGGGCGGCCCAGGCCTGGCCGATCGCCGTGGCGGCCGCGGAGCTCGGGCAGTGGGCCGAGGCACACGGCGGCGAGCCCGCATGGAGCCAGCTGCTCGGCGCCCTCTCCGCAGCCAGGGGGGCGGACCTCCCGCATGTCGCCACCCCCGCGGTCTTCGCCCGCCTCGACCGCGCCGAGATCCCCGCAACGGCCCTGCGCGCCGCCCTCGCCGACCCGGTGATCGGCGGCTACGCCCGCCGCAGCCTGCTGGCCCGCGGCGAGGACGCTCCTGAGGACGCGGTGCCGGAGAACGCCCGTGCGGTGCTGCTGCTCGAAGACCTCGACCGGGCATGGCTGGCGGACCGGCGCGCCCAGGTCACCGCCGGGGCGGGGGAGGGGGAGCCCGAGACCCCGCCCAGGGCCCTGCTCGACGCCTTCGACACGGCGGCGGCCACCTGGCCCGGCGGCTCCGCGGGGCTCCTCCGCGCGCTCGCCGCCGCCGGCGCGGCCTCGGCGCTGCGCGTACTGACGGACCTCGCCGACCGCCACCCGGACCCGCGTGTGGTCTCCGCGGCCGCCCACGAGGCCAAGAGCGCCGAAACCCCGGCGCGGAAACGGAAGCGCGCGCGCTGACCCTAGGACCAGTGCAGCAGCCTGGCAGCTGACACCTCCGGGGCGTCGGCGCCCGGGAGGTCCGCATCGGCCGACGCCAGGGTGGCCCATGCGGCGTTCCGCCGCTGGGCCTCGCGGTCGGCCTCTCCGTTTCCTCAGGCCCGCCCGAGGCGCTGTGACGGCCTTTCCCTTACCCCGGGGTGCCTCGGAGAACCTAGGGGTTCGGTCCATGATGGCCGGCCGAATCGCTGACTGACTTATCGTCAATAGACCCTGGCCAATATCTCGATTTGATAACGACGTCGGTCGAAAAGGTACGGACCTTCCAGGGGTCTGCGATGCAACTCGCTTGCAGATAAAGAGAAGTGAGAGTTCATCAGATCACATGTCCAGGTCACGGTCAGATATCTCGCAGCGTCTTCCCGTTTGTCTGAGTTACCTCATCGATGGGTCTGGCAGACTTCCGTGCACCCACTCCTATGACCAAGGAATTGAGGTACGCATGACTGCCCCCTGCGCCGGGTTCGTGAATCGGGTGTGGACCAGGCTGATCGTCGCGTGCGCGTGCTGGGTCTGCAGCCCGGCGCGGAGTGCAAGCACTGTCCGGGGGCAGGGTGCCAAAGGTCGAGGCTGTGGCCGCGGGTAGGCCAAGCTCGCATTGCACCACCAGAGCACGACCCACGCGGTGCCCCGTAGGCCCCTGACAAGGGTCTGCGCCAGCGGCCTGGGGCCGAGCCGGCCGGCCCTTCGCGCCTCCGCGCCGCGCGCGTGCATTTGATCAACGGCAAGACCCAGAGTCACTCAACCAGGTGACTGTTCCAGGAGAATCAATGCGTAGATCCAGAAGGCTGACCGCAGCTCTCGTCCTTTCACTGGTCGGCGCCGGCATCGGAATAGGTGCGGGAGTGGTGCCGAAGGCATCCGCGGTGACCCCGCCCGTGGGGTTCACCGCCGACAACCTGCCCACCTGGCAGACGAACGGCATCGTGTGGGCCATGGCACAGGCGAACGGCGTCGTCTTCGCCGGCGGCACCTTCTCGGTGGTCCGCCCGCCAGCCGGGACGGCCGGCCCGGAGCGAAAGGCGCTGAACTTTGCCGCGCTCGACGCCGCCACGGGTAAGCCCACCTCGTGCGACCTCTCCTTCACGATCCGGGAAGGCACCGCCACCGTACGCGCCCTGGCCGTCTCGAAAGACAAGAAAACCCTGTACGCCGGTGGCCGCTTCGGCGCAGTCAACGGCGTCGGGGTGAGCAATGTGGCAGCCATCGACATCGCCACCTGCAGACCGAAGACCAGCTTCAGGCCAGTGGTGAACGCCACCGTACGGGCGCTGGCCGTCGCCAACGGCAGCGTCTACCTCGGCGGCGACTTCACCTCCGTAGCCGGCCAGGCCCGCCGCTACTTCGCCTCCGTCACCACTTCGGGCGCGCTGCGCCCCTGGAAGGCCGACGCCGACGAAACAGGCCGGGCGATCGAGGTGACCCCGGACGGGAACAACGTCCTCCTCGGCGGCGACTTCTTCCGCATCAACGGCGCCGACTCCCATGCCCTCGCCGTCGTCGACAGCAACAGGGGAACCCCGACCCGGAACTATCCGCTGGGCTTCTTCGCCGCCCTCGTTGTGGTGAAGGACATCACCACCGACGCCACCGGCTTCTATACCGCCAGCGAGGCCGTTGGAAGCCAGGACGAAGGCCGGTCCGCCATCAGCCTCTCCGACTTCCGCCAGCGCTGGCGGGACCCCTGCAAGGGCGCGACCCAGGCGGTCGAGGTCCACAAGGGCGTGGTCTACTCCGGATCACACGCACACGACTGCAGCGGCATTGACGGCTTCCCTGAGCAGGCCAACGGGTTGCGCCAGCATCTGCTCGCCCAGTCGGTCAACGCCCCGGCGCTGCTGGGCTGGACCCCCGATACCAACAACGGGCTCGGCGAGGGAGTCGGGCCACGTGCAATGACCACCGCCTCCAAGAACGGCACGGACTACTTGTGGGTGGGCGGCGAGTTCACCAAGGTGACCGGCACCTCGACCAGCCTCTACGCCGACAAGCCGCAGCAGGGCCTGACCCGCTTCGCCAGCGGCCCGGACACCGGCGCGCCGTCGGTGCCGCAGGAGGTCAGCGCCTCCAGTACCAGATCGGGCGAGATCGACGTCCGTTGGAAGTCCAGCTTCGACCACGACGACAGCAAGCTCACCTATCGCGTCTACCGCAATGGCTCCAGCACCCCCGTCCACACCGTCACCGGCTCCTCCATGTACTGGAAGCGCCCGCAGCTGACCTTCACCGACACCGACGTCACACCCGGATCCACCTACACCTACAGGATCACCGCGAGCGACGGCAGCAGGAACACCAGCGCTCTGTCCGCCCCCGTCACAGCCAGCGGGACCGCGACAGCCCACGTCGCTCTCTACCGCTGCTACAACCCGGGCAATGGCGACCACCTCGACACCACCAGCCCCAACTGTGAGGGCTACCCCAACAAGGACGGACGCCTCGGCCACATTCCCGCCCAACAAGCCCCTGACGCCGTCGCCCTCTACCGCTGTTACAACCCGCGCAATGGCGACCACCTCACCACGACCAACCCCAACTGTGAGGGCTACCCCAACAAGGACGGACGCCTCGGCTTCATCTACACCACCCAGGTCAGCGGCTCCATCCCCCTGTACCGCTGCTACAACCCGGGCAACGGCGACCACCTCACCACGACCAGCCCCAACTGTGAGGGCTACCCCAACAAGGACGGACGCCTCGGATACGTCATCCGGTGACATCGACCTCGCCACAGCCTGACGCTTCTCTCGCCGCATGCGCATGAGCATGCGCATGAGCGCGGGCAGGGGCCCGGCCCCCGGGCCGGGCCCCTGCGGGTGCGCCCGCTCTGCCGTCGAGGGCGTGCCGCCGGCGTCGGCAGGGTCGGCTGTCCGAAGGTGGTCGTGCCATCCCGTGCGCGTCGCGTAGCGGTGCATCCCGGTGCGCGCGGGCACGGGGCCGAAGGCGCCTCCGTTCTTTCCGTGTCGGCCCTCTGGACAGCAGGCGACTCTGAATGGAACGCTCGTTACAGAGTGCGGTTGGCGCCGATCGCGCCGCCCCGCACGCGGGCATATGCGCTCGCCCCACCCCTCGGCGGTGCTCGACGCGCACGCCCGCCTTGCTCTCTCGGCTCATCCCGTGGCACGGAACACGAATCAGCGCCCCTACGTGGACAGGAGTTCCCCCGATGAGGGACCGACCCGTACCCACCGCGCTCACCGCCGCACTCCTCGCCCTGGCGTCGAGCCTGGCCGCCGCACCCGCCGTCTCGGCCGCGCCCGCCCCCCGGGCGGAGTTCACCGTCGACACCACGTCCGACGCCGTGGACGCCGATCCGTCGGACGGCGTCTGCCGCACCGCGGCCGGCCTGTGCAGCCTGCGTGCGGCGGTCATGGCCGCCAACGCCCGGCCGGGCAGCACCATCACTCTGCCCGCCGGCCGATACCGCCTGACCATCCCGCCCAACCCGCTGCTCCTCGTCGGCTCCTACGCTGATCCGAGCAGGGGCGACCTGAACGTCAACGCACCCACCACGATCCGGGGCGCCGGTGCACGCGCCACCGTCATCGACGCCAACGGCGTCGACCGGGCCTTCCGCATGCGGGCGGACACCGAGCTGTCCGATCTGACGATCACGGGAGGAGTCGCCAAGCAGCGAGAGGTGCCCATCGCAGACCCCGGTGGCGGCGGCATCGCCAACACCGAGAAAATGACGCTGCGCCGCGTCACCGTGACCGGGAACTCCGCAGGCTACGGCGGCGGCATCTTCAACGTCCCAGGCTCCCATCTGGACCTCATCGACAGCACCGTCAGCGGGAACGCCGCCGGGGAGGCCGGAGGGATCAGGTTCGACGACAGCGGCACAGTGATCAACTCGACGATCACAGGCAACCGTGTGACGGATCCCGGCGACCGTCCCGGCAGCCTGGGCGGCTACGGCGGAGGCGTGGACATCCGTGGCCTCGGCACCGTGAAGATCCTCAACTCGACCATCACCGGCAACAGTTCGCCCCACGGTGCCGGGATCAACATCGCCCCCGCGTACCTGGACAGCCTGCCCCGGCCGATCCCCGACGTCATCGACCTGCCGCTGGGTCATCTCGTCCTGCAGAACTCGATCGTCGCCGGCAACACCGGCGCCGCCGGCACATCGGGTGACTGCGCGAAGGCCTTCGCCGTCATCGAGTCCCTCGGGCACAACATCGACAGCGACGGCAGCTGCCGTCTGACCGCGGAGGGCGACCTGCCCAGCCGTCCCGCACTGCTCGGGCCTCTGGCCGACAACGGAGGACCCACCGACACCCATGCGCTTCTGCCGGGCAGCCCCGCCCTGGACGCGGCCGCCCACTGCTTCGCCACCGACCAGCGCGGCGTCTCCCGTCCCCAGGGCGAGGCCTGCGACATCGGCGCCTACGAGCGCACGCAGTGAGGAAGCAGACGATGAGATTACGCAGCGCACACCGAAGCGCCCCCCGCCCCGCGCACCGCAACTCCTGCCGCACGGCGACCCGCAGCGCACTCCGCACGGCGACCCGCACCGCGCACCGCAACTCCTGCCGCACGGCGACCCGCAGCACCGCGACCCGTCTCATGGCCGCCAGCGCGGCGACCCTCGCCGCCCTGCTGCTGTCGAGCCCGGCACCCGCAGCGGCTGCCCCCGATGTGAGCGTCGGCAGCGGCGGCCACGACCCACTGGTCGTCCGGACCGCGGCCGGCTCGGTGCGCGGCGCCGCCGGCCCTGATGGAGGCCGGGTCTTCCAGGGCATCCCCTTCGCCGCGCCTCCGACGGGGGCACTGCGGTGGCGCCCGCCCCGGCCGGCCGCACCCTGGTCGGGGGTGCGCGACGCCACCGCACCGGCCGCCCCCTGCGCCCAGCAGCCGTTGACGCTGCTCCCGGACGGCGGTCCCGTCCTGCCCGGTGACTCCAACAGGACCGGCAGCACCTCGGAAGACTGTCTGTACGTCAACGTATGGACCCCCGTCCGCACCGCCGGCAGGAGTCTGCCGGTGCTGGTCTGGCTGCACGGAGGCGCCAACGCCTACGGCGCGGGGAGCGACTACAACGGAGCCGCCCTCGCCGCGCGGGGAGTGGTCGTGGTGACCGTCAACTACCGCCTGGGCGCCCTGGGGTTCCTCGCCCACCCCGCCCTCTCGGCGGAGAGCTCCGACCACGCCTCGGGCGACTACGGTCTGATGGACCAGCAGGCCGCCCTGCGCTGGGTACGGCGCAACATCGGCGCGTTCGGCGGTGACCGCAACAGGGTCACTCTCGGCGGTCAGTCCGCCGGGTCCGCCGACACCTGCCTCCACATCGCCTCGCCGACCGCGAAGGGCCTGTTCCACCGGGCGATTCAGCAGAGCGGCAGCTGCCTGTCGGACGCCGCCCTCGCCCCGCTGACCCTGGCCGCGGCCGAGAGGCGGGGCCACGGCTTCGCGGCCTCCGTCGGCTGCGCCGACCCCTCGACCGCGGCGGCCTGCCTAAGGGCCGCCCCCGTCACCGAGTTGATCCGCGACGGCTCGGGGACCGCGTCCCCGTGGGCGGCGAACACCGGTCCGCGCATCCTTCCGCACTCGCCTCGCGAGGCGTGGGCCGCGGGCCGGGCGAACGCGGTCCCCGTACTCAGCGGCAGCACCCACGACGAGTACCGGTACTTCACCGCCCTGCGCGTCGACCTGCTCGGAGACGGACCGCTCACGCCCAGCACCTACGCCGCGCTGATCCGGCAGCAGTACCCGGGCGAAGCGGCCGCCGTCCTCGCCGCCTACCCGGCTTCCGCCCACCCCTCGCCCAACCTGGCGTACTCCGCCGTCGGCACGGACCGGCTGTTCGCCTGCCCGGCGAGGGGCGACGGTCGCCTGTACAGCGGCCGAGCAGCCGTCTACGCCTACGAGTTCGACGATCCCGAGGCCCCGCCCTTCATCCCCGCGCCGCACACCCCGCAGGGCGCGTTCCACGCCGCGGAACTGGCCTACCTGTTCCCGACGGACGCCCTGCGCCCGCTGACCCCCGCCCAGCGGCGGCTCTCCGCGACGATGACCGGTTACTGGGCCAGGTTCGCCGCCACCGGCGACCCCAACGGGCCCGGCGCTCCCGCATGGCCGCGGTACACCGCCCACCGCGACGCCGTCCAGGTGCTCGCCCCGGACCGGACGGCCCCCACGACCGCCTTCGCGGCGGATCACCGCTGTGCGTTCTGGCAGCGGCACGGGGCAGCGTGATGGACGCCTCCCGGCGGACGACGTCGACGTTCGCACTGCTGCGGGACGGACGCCGGGCCTGCCGCCAGGGCCCGGACGCCCTGGCGGCCCGTCGCCGCGACCGCCTGGCCGCGATGACAGACTTCGCCCGCGTCCACTCCCCGTACTACCGCCGGCTGTACCGACGAGTCCCCACCCGGGTCACGGACCCCGCCCTGCTGCCGGTGACGGACAAACAGACCCTGATGAGGCACTTCGACGACTGGGTCACCGACCGGGAGGTGACCCTCGACCGGGTGCGGTCCTTCGTCGACGACCCCCACCGGATCGGCGACCGCTTCCTCGGCAGGTACCTGGTCTCCACCACCTCCGGTACCACCGGACACCGCGGGATCTTCCTGCTCGACGAGCGCGCCGCGACGGTGTTCAGAGCGCTGTCGCTCCGCGCCGCCTCCCGTGTGTTCACCCCCGGACTGCTGGTGCGGATGCTCGCCCGGCGGGCGCCGTCGGCCCATGTCATCGCCACCGGCGGCCATCTGGCCGCGAACGCGGTCATCACCAGGATGCACGCGGACGGCCGCCGGCACGCCACGGCCGGCCGGGTCTTCTCCGCGCACACGCCTCTGCCCGAACTGGTGGAGCAGCTCAACCGGTGCCGTCCCCTCGTCCTGGTCGGCTACGCCACCGTGATCGCGTTGCTGGCTGGCGAGCAACTGGCCGGGCGGCTGCGCATCGCACCGGCCCTGGTGTCCCTGGTGGCCGAGGGTCTCACCGACGGCGGGCGCCGGCGTATCCGCAGGGCCTTTACAGCGGCGCGCGTCATGGACACCTACGGCTGCAACGAGAGCCTCGCGCTGGCGTACGGCTGCCCACAGGGCTGGCTGCATGTGCACAGCGACTGGCTGATCCTGGAACCGGTCGACGCGGACCACCGTCCCACGCCGCCCGGACAGCAGTCCTCCACCGTGCTGCTGACCAGCCTGTGCCGCCTGGTGCAGCCCATCCTCCGCTACGACTTGGGCGACAGCGTCCTGTGTCGGCCGGACCCCTGCCCCTGCGGAGATCCACTGCCCGCGATCAGAGTCCGCGGTCGCGCCGCCGACCTGCTGTCCTTCCCACGACCGGACGGCGATCCCGTCCGCATCGTGCCGATGGCGTTCGAGACCCTCGTCGAGACCGTCCCCGACATCGACCTGTTCCAGATCGTGCAGACCACACCCACCACCGTACGGATACGGATACGGCCCGCTGCCGGAGCGGACCCGGACCGGGTGTGGTGCGCGGTACGGGCCCGCATCACCGGCCTGCTCACCCGGCACGGAGCGGCCCACGTCACGGTCGAACGTGCCCAGGAGCCGCCCGTGCAGTCCGCGGGCGGCAAGTTCCGGGTCGTCATCCCCTGCCGGTGACGACAGGAACGCCGCGATGGGCCGCCAGGGCGAGCAACGCGACGCGCAGCGACTCGGCGTCCAGGGAAGCGGCCGGATCGAACCACCGCGCGACCGCCGTCCCGCTCGCCGCTCGCAGGGTGAAGCGGGCGAGTGCCTCGGCCACCTCCGGTCGGTCGCGCACATCGAAGACGAACCCCAGGGCGTCGCGCGCCCAGGCCAGCAGGCCGTCGCGGTAGCGGCGCAGTTCGGCCACGGCCGCCGCACTGGCGGTCCGCTGCAGCATGCCCAGGCCGATCAGCAGCTTCACGCCGTCCGGGTGGCGCTGGAAGGCCTCACCGACCGCTCCGAGGAATCCGTCCAGCCGCTGCGAGACGTCCGCGCCCGGCACCTCGACGGGGGGCAGAGCCGACAGCAAGGAGGTCCTGGCCCGTTCGAGCACCGCGACATAGACGCCGTCCTTGCTGCCGAAGTGCCAGTAGATGGAACTGGCCGGCAGACCACAGGCGGCGGAGACCATCGAAATGGACGTGGCGGCGTAGCCGTGCAGCGACATCAGCTCCGTCGCGGTGTCGAGAATCGCGTCCCGCGACCGCATACCGCGGTGCGCATGGGCCGGTGCCTCCGTCATGGGGCGACCTTACCGGCCGTTGCCCACCACGAGCAGACCGGCGCCCGCCCGGTCGCCGGTCGCCGGTCGCCGGTCGCACGCCGCACGGCCGCCGCCACCCGCACCGCGCCTGACGCGGGGGCGCTGCGCGCGCTTCGCGCCCTGGCGCCCGGCCACCGGACGGCGACGTCGATCAGCGGGCCGTCACCGCAGTGCTGCCGTGAACCAGGGCGCGGTCTGTTGTCCGTCCGCATGAGCGGCCCGTCCAAGGGGCGTCGGGCCTTGGCCGCAAGCCCGTCGGCGGGCGTCGCGGTCAGGCTCTGCCTGCCTGCGACCGGCTGCCGAGACGCGCTCAGGCGCTCTCGGACGCCGGGGAGAGCGACCGCAGCCACGCCCAGGTGTCCCCCACCGTCTCGGCGACCGGGCGGCAGCGGAGACCGGCGGCCAGGACCCGCGAGACGTCGCCGCGGTGCAGCGCGTCATGCAGCTCGCCGCCGGGCGGGCACCAGATCGGCAGGTCGCTCCAGGCGGCGACGCCCGCGGCCTCGATGGCCGCCGGGTCCGTCCACACCAGTTTCGCGTCGGACCCCGTGGCGTCGACACAGGCGTCCAGCAGCTCGCCCATGGTCGTGTGCCCCGTCGGGCTCACCACGTTGAACGCTCCGTGCAGCCCGGTCTTCAGGGCGTCGAGGGTCCACGCCGCCAGGTCGCGGGCGTCGACGTACTGCAGCGGGGTGTCCCTGGGGCCCGGAGCCAGGACGGGGCCGCCCCGCGACACCCTCTCCAGCCACCACGGCAGCCGGCCCGAGTTCTCACGCGGCCCCAGGATGAGCCCCGCCCGGAGCAGCAGGGTGCGTTCCGCACCGAACTCCCGCACCGCCGCCAGCTCCGAGCCCCGCTTGTCGGCGGCGTAGTCCGTCGCTTCGGCGTCCGGGTCGCCGTCCGCCAGCGGGCCGTCCTCGTCCAACCCCGCGGGGATCGGCCACGCGTACACCGAGCGGCTGGAGACGAAGGCATAGCGGCCCACCCGTCCGGCGAGCAGTCTCGCCGCGTCCCGCACGACGCGCGGCGCCGAGGTCCAGGTGTCGACGGCGGCATCCCACTCGCCGGCGGCGAGGGCCGCCAGGCCGTCCGGTGCGGTGCGGTCCCCGTGGAGTACGGCCACGCCGGGCGGCGGCGGGTGCTCGCCGCGGTGGAAGACCGTCACCTCCCAGCCGCGGTCACGCGCGGCTTCGGCGATCGCCCGGCCCCCGAAGTCCGTGCCCCCGAGCAACAGCAGTCTCACAGCTCTCCCTTCACAGTCACAGTCTTCACAGCTGACCTCCCGTCGGGTCGGCCCGCCGCGGCGGCGTCGACCGCCGCGTCACCCGGAGGTCCGCACGCGGTACGCCTCGAAGCGCTCGGCGATCTCCAGGGCGCGGCCCTCCGCCTCCGCCGGCGTCATCTCGGCACACTCGTAGCCGAGTTCCGCGGACATGACCGCCATCGACGACGGCTCGAAGACGACGGTTCCGTCGGCCCGGATCTCGCTGATGCCGTCCTGCACCTGCCCGGAGACGTTGACCGCGTGCCCCTGCTCCTCCGTCATGCCCTCGGGCAGCAGCTTGCGGAACTTCCCGGACTCGATCGCCACCGGGTAGCCGCCGAGCGCCCCGTCCACGCCGGGAGCGTGGACGACGGCGTCCCTCCCGTCGGCCAGCGGCTCCAGCACGCTGAGGGCGGAGGCCGCGGTCATCGCCTGCCCGGCCATGCCTCCGGTGCGGCGGTACCGCGCGGGCAGCCGCTTCAGCAGGCCCGGCACGTCCAGCTCCGCCGTGACGTCCCGGCCGTCCACGCGCACGCCCAGCCCCATGGCGGCGGGGCCGCTGTCGCCGTGGCGGGACAGCCGGTGCGAGACATAGTGGTGGGCCACCAGCCGCACCTCGACGTCCTCCGCGGCGCGGCCCAGCTCGTCGGCCACGGTGGCGGTGATGCCCGGGACGTTGTTGGCGACGTTGCCGATGCCGATGTCCGGCGAGAGCCCGACCGCGCCGAGCACCGGGTGCACGGCGTCCGGGTAGGCGGCGTTGACCACGACGGCTTCGGTCCCGGACAGCCGGACGGCCTCCATCGCCTTCATCACCGGCGTCAGGTGCATCGGCAGCCAGGGGCCGTAGTTGGCCGCGTACACCCGCTTGAACGCCGACTCCTCCAGTGTGGAGATGACCCACCACGACTGGTAGCTCGCCGCCAGGAACAGCACGTCGGGCGCGAACGAGGCGATCCGCTCGGCGGTCCGCGCCACATCCGTCAGATCCGTCAGCGCATGGCTGAGCGCAGGGGTGTGGCCGCGCTGGATGCTGCAGAACCGGGTGAGGTTGGCGGCACGCAGCACCGCTTCCCCGTCCCTGCCGACGAGTTGCACCTGGCGCGGCCGGTCGCTGTGCGCCAGCTCGTGGAACACCCGGCGGCCCAGATCGCCCGCGCCCAAGACCATGATCTTGCGTGCGTCGTTCACGAGGTACCTCCGGGGGAAGCGGTGACAAGGGCGGGCGGAAGGGGGACGAGCCGCCGCGCATCGCCGATCAGGGCGGGCAGCTCGTGCATCGAGGAGAAGGCGACGGCGCCCTCGCGGTGCGGGCCTGCCGCCGGATCGGCCGTGTACTGCAGCACCCGCATGCCGGCGCCGAGCCCGGCGTCCACGCCGACGGGGCTGTCCTCGACCACCACGCAGTCCTCGGCGGCCGCGCCGCAGCTTTCGGCCGCCCATGAGAAGAGCCGCGGATCCGGCTTCCAGGCCCCCACGTCGTACGCGGAGAACAGCTGGCCGTCGAAGCAGTGCAGAATCCCCGCCTTGGCCAGCCGGCTCTCGATGATCTCCAGGGGGCTGTTGGAGGCGACGCACATGCCGGCGAGCGGCAGTGCCCTCAGCCGGTCGAGCGCGTCGGCGACACCCTCCAGGGGCTCCAGCCGGTCGCCGATGAGCTCCTCGCACTTGGCGCGGGCGATCGGCATGGCGTCGCGGGGAGGAGCCTTGCCGGTGAGCTCGGCCATCAGGTCGAGGCACTCCTGCATCTTCTTCCCGGAGAACAGCTCGTCGCGCTGCTCAGTGCCGAGCGACAGGCCCATCAGCTCGCCGACGTGGGCGAGCGCGCCGTTCTCGGCGTCCTGCGTGTCGACCAGGACGCCGTCCAGGTCGAAGATGACGAACAGCTCACTCATAGTCGATCCAGTCCACGCTCTCGATGGCGGCCACGGTGGCGGCCAGGTCCTGGTGGGAGGCGGCCGAGCCGAGCACGGCCGCGGTGTTCCCGCGGGCGCCGATGCGCCAGTCCGCCGGCGCGCCCGGCTCGGTGAGCACCGCGACCCGGTCCACGTTCGGCAGCCGCCGCAGCGCCGGGACGTTGCGGATCGCCCGCACCCGGCGGGCGCCGGCGGGCGGCACGATCAGGTAGTGGAAGGCGATCGGCCCGTCCTTCTTCACCTCGGGCGTCGTGTACGGAAGGCCGAGGGCGGCGGCGACGGCGACATGGGCCGGATCGGAGGTGCCGGAGCGGACCGCCAGGTCGTCCACCCAGGCGCCGAGGCGGCCGTTCACCTCGATGACCCGGGGACCGTCGGCGGTCAGTTTGATCTCGACGTCGGCGACGCCGTGGATGTTGAGCGCGCGCACCGCGCGACAGGCCAGGTCCCGCACCGCGCGCTCGTCCTCCTCGGACACCGCCGAGAAGCCGCCGTATCCGCCGCGCTCGCGGAACGGCTCGGCGAGCGCGAACTTGCTGGTGACGAAGACGGGTCGGACATCGTCCCCGTCCGCCGCGCAGTCCACCGCGATGTAGTCGCCCCACGGCGCCGGGGTGGGGCGGCCGACCAGCAGTTCCTCGACCATCACCGCGGTCTCCACCGGACCGCCGCCCGCCGCGTCGAACGCCTCGGCGACGGCGTCCCGGCACTCCTGAAGGGTTGTCACCGCCCGGGTGTTGCGGCTGGAGGCGCCGATGACGGGCTTGACGATGGCCGGCAGCCCGACGTGCGCGACCGCTGCGTCCGTCCCCTCCGGCGAGGTGACCGTGCGGAAGCGGACCGAGTCGATACCGGCCTGCGCGAAGCGGGCCCGCTGGGCGTCCTTGTGGGTGATGGCCTCGACGTCCGCGGGCCGGTGGTAGCGCAGGCCCAGCGCGTCGGCCAGCCGGACCGTGGCGGAGATCTGGAACTCGCTGAAGGTGATGATGCCCGCGGGCCCGAGGGCGCGCAGGGCCTCGACGGTCTCCGCCTCGGTGCGGCCCGCGGTGTTCACCACGGAGCCGACCGTCTCCAGCGTCGGGATCATCTCCTGTGCGTGGTCGGTGCCGGCCACGGCGAACAGGAGCGCGCAGCCCGCCTGACGGGCGGCCTCGGCCAGCCGGGTCGGCGCGAGGCTGCCGGCGTCGTAGACGACGAGCAGCACCGGTTGGTCACTCATGGGTTCAACCTCTGTGTCGGTCGGAAAGGCGAAGCGGGGCGCGCGGGGGCGGGGCGCCTGCGGTGGGGGAGCGCGGGGGAGAAGGTGCGCGGCCGACGGGGGGGGGAAGGGCCGGCCGCGCACCCGTTCAGGACGCCGGGAAGCCTCCGCCCCGGCGTGCGGTCGTCAGCGCCCGCGCGAGCGTCTCGACCGTCGAGCAGGAGAACAGCACCCGGACCGGGATCTGAAGGCCGAACTCCTCCTGGAGCCGCAGCGCCACCCGGGTGGCGATCAGCGAGTCCCCGCCCAGGGCGAAGAAGTCGTCGTGGGCGCCGACCTCGTCGGCCCACAGCGCCTCGGCCCAGATCCGGGCCACGGCCCGCTCCGCCGGGGTGCGCGGCGCGGTGAACGCCGCCTCCAGGCCGGACCGGCCGCCGTCCGGCGCGGGCAGCGCCGCACGGTCCGTCTTGCCGCTGGGCGTCAGCGGCAGCCGGTCCAGGAAGACGAACGCGCCGGGCACCATATAGCCGGGCAGCGTGCGCCCGCACCATGCCCGCAGCGCCTCCGCGCCGAGCGTGCGCCCCGCAGCCGGAACGCAGTAGCCGACGAGGGCCCGCTCGCCCGGCACGTCCTCCCGGACGGTCACCACACAGGAGGCGACGTCCTCGTGGGCGAGCAGCGCCGCCTCGATCTCGCCCGGCTCGATGCGGAATCCGCGCACCTTCACCTGGTGGTCCAGCCGCCCCAGGAACTCCAGGTTGCCGTCGGGCAACCAGCGCACCAGGTCGCCGGTGCGGTACACGCGCCCGGCCGCTCCGTCCGCGATCCGCGTGTCGGTGAACCGCTCCCGCGTCAGCTCCGGCCGGCCAAGGTAGCCGCGGGCCACCCCCGCTCCGCCGATGAGCAGTTCACCCGGGACGCCTGTCGGCACGGGCCGGTCGGAGGCGTCGACGACGTACACCTCGGTGTTGGGGGTGGGCCGGCCGATCGGGACCGGGCCCGTCGCGTCCCGGATCTCGGCGACGGTCGCATAGACGGTGGTCTCCGTCGGCCCGTAGCCGTTGACGACGCGGCGGCCCGCCCGCAGCATCCGCGCGGCCAGCTCCGCGGGCAGGGCCTCGCCCGCGGTGAAGACGGTCAGATCGCGCGGCGTCTCCCGCTCGCCCAGGGCGTCCAGCAGCGGCCGCCAGGCCGAGGGGGTGGCCTGCACCAGGGTGACGGAGTGCCGGTCGACGAGTTCGGCGAGCGCGCTCGGGGTGTGCACCTGGTCGCGGTCCGCGCCGATGATCCGGCCACCGGTGGTCAGCGGCAGGAACACCTCGACACCCGCGATGTCGAACGTGGCGGAGGTGGTGAACAGCACCCGGTCGCTCGTCGGCGCGGGGAACGTCTCGCGCATCCCGTAGACCAGGTTCACCAGGGACACGACCGTGACGGCCACGCCCTTGGGGGCGCCGGTGGAGCCCGAGGTGTAGAGCACATACGCCAGATGCTCCGGCCCGGCCGCGGGGGAGGGGTCGTGGTCCGGGCCGGCGGCGATCGCCTCCCGGTCCCCGTCCACCGCCACAAGGGCGCGGCCCTCCCCGGCGAGCCGCTCACACAGGGAGCGCTGGGTCACGACGACCGGCGCGGCCGTGTCGCCGAGGACGAACGCAAGCCGCTCCACGGGGTGTTCCGGATCGAGCGGAACATACGCCCCGCCGGCCTTCAGCACCGCGAGCAGCGCCACGACAAGTTCGACGCCGCGCTCCAGGCAGACCCCGACCGGGACGTCGGGGCCGACGCCCAGGTCCTTCAGGCGGTGCGCGAGGCGGTTGGCCCGTGCGTTCAGCTCCCGGTAGGCGACCTCCTCGGAGCCGAAGACCACCGCCGTCGCACCCGGGGTGCGCGCCGCCTGCTCGGCGAACAGCCGGGCGACCGTCGTGTCCGCCGGGAAGGAGACGGCGTTCCTTCCCCATGCGCCCACCAGCACATGCCGTTCCCGTGGAGTGAGCGGGTCGAACTCGCCGAGGACGGTGTCCGGCGCGTCGCCCACGGCTTCCAGCAGCGTGAGGTACGCCCCGGCGAACCGCTCGGCGGTGGCGGCGTCGAACAGCGCGGTGCGGTAGTCCAGATGCAGCACAAGACCGGAGCGCTGCTCGTCGTGGGCCAGCGCCAGATCGGGCGGACAACTCCCGGCCGGCACGGGCCACACCGACTGCGCCCGAGTGAACACGGCCTGAACCAGGGGATGATGGCCGGCGGTCGGCTCCGGTACGAGGGCGGCGGCCAGCCGCTCGAACGGCGGCTGCTCGGGGGCGAGCCGCAGGGCCGCGTCCACCTGCTCCGCAAGCCGCCCGAACGGAACTCCGGCGTCGAGATCCGCCCGGACGACGACCGGGACGTCGTCCACCAGGGCGCCCACCGCCACATCGTGCCGACGGCTCCACCGCCCCAGCAGCGTGTGGTACACGGCGAGCAGCGCGGCGGGCAGACCGACCCCGCGGTCGGCCGCCGCCTTGCGCAGGGCGTCCGCGACACCCGCCGGGACGAGGCGGGTGTGCCGGGACGTGCCGCCGTCCGCCGCCAGGGTGCGCGGCCGGTCGGCAGGCAGCTCCAGCGGTTCCAGGTCCGCCAGTTCAGTCCGCCGCCGCTCCAGCGCGTCGGTGGTTGCGTCGGTCATGACCCCTCCCGGGTGCCGAGGATCCGCGCCAGCGCCGTGCGGTCCGTCTTTCCGTTGTCGTTGAGCGGCAGGCCGTCCAGCAGCCGGATCCGGGCCGGCACCATGTGCAGCGGCATCTGGTCGCGCAGCCATGCGTCAAGCGCCGCCGGGTCTGCCGCGCGTCCGGCGTAGGCCGCGGCCAGCTCGGTCTCGCCGTCGTCCGCGGGCAGTGCGACCACCGCGGCGTCGACCACATGCGGGTGGCGTCGCAGCACCGCTTCCACCTCGCCGGTCTCCACCCGGTGGCCGCGTACCTTGACCTGCTGGTCGAGGCGTCCGCAGTGCACCATCACCCCGTCCACACGCCGGACCCGGTCGCCGGTGCGGTACCAGTGGCCTGCGGTGAGCGGGGCGGAGCCGTCGTACACGACGGCCCGGCCGCCCTTCTCGTACGACAGGAACCGGCCGGTGTTCTCCCGCGGATCGAGATAGCCGTCGAACCGCTGCGGGCCGCGCACGCACAGCTCGCCCTCGTCGGCGGGCAGCCCCTCGTCGTCCAGCAGGACGCCTTCCATGTGCGGGTACATGGTCCCGATGGGCACGGTGCCGCCCGGGTACTCGGGCCAGTCGGAACCGGGGCCGGTCAGCCTGTGGTTGGTGCAGCAGATGGCCAGTTCGGTGGGGCCGTACACATTGTGGATCTGCGACTGAGGGGCCACCTCGCGCCACAGCGCGGCATGCTGGGCGGTGACCGGCTCCGCGCCGAACATGCTGTGCCTCAGGGAGACGGCCCGGCCCAGCGGAAGACTGCCGAGCCGCTGCGCCTCCCGCACCACCGACGGCACCGAGAACCAGTGCGTCAGACGGCGCTCCACGACGAAGTCCACCGGCGTGTACAGGTCTGTGGCCGTCGGCACGACCAGCGTGCCGCCGCCGCCCCATGTCGCGAACAGGTCGAAGACATGCGCGTCGAAGGTCAGTCCGAACGCCTGTGACAGCCGGCTGCCCGGCGCGATCTCATAGCGCGGGATGTTGTGCGCGAGGTACGGGGAGATCTGGCGCTGGAGGATCGGCACGCCCTTGGGCTGGCCCGTCGACCCCGAGGTGAACAGGATGTACGCCTCGCCGTCGAGGTCGCGCGCCGCCGGCGGCAGCGCCCCCGCCGGCGGCGGAGCGTCTGCCCGCTCGTCCTCGGCGAGCTCCAGCACCGTCGGCCGGTGGCGCTCGGGCAGCTGCCGGAACAGGCCGGCGGACCGGCCGTCGACCAGGGCGACCTCGACGCCCGCGCGCTGGGCGACGTCGAGGTTGCGCTGCACGGGATGGTCGGAGTTCAGCGGGACCACGCCGGCGCCGAGCCGCTGGACGGCCAGGTACCCGGCGTACGCGGCGACGGTGCGGGAGGCCGCCAGCGCCACCCGGCGGGGCGTGCGGCCGTGCTTGTGCACGATCCGCTCGGCCACCGTGAGGGCCAGCGCCCGCAGTTCCGCGTAGCTGAGGACTTCGTCGCCGACCTCCAGGGCGGGGTGGTCCGGCAGCCGCACGGCGGTCTCCTCGAACCACTGGTACAGGGTGCGCTGCTGAACGGCTGTCATCGGTTCCTCGATATCCATGTGCGCTCCAGGTTCTCCACCAGGTCGGGGCTGTGGAGACGTCGGCACTGCTCGACGGCGTAGTCGGCCAGGTAGAGCCGCAGCACGTCCTCGGGCTCTTCATGCGCGTGCAGGATGCGCCGGTTGCCCACGACCGCGGGGTCGGCGAGCTCGGCGGCCGCCGCCGCTGCCGCCGCGTCCATGCGGTCGGCCGGCACGGCTTCGTCGCACAGCAGCCGGCCCTCCCCGGACCGCGCGTCGATCCGCCGGTCCGCGAAGATCGCCTGCCGGGCCAGCCGGTTGCCCGCCACCCGGGACAGCCGCAGGTTGGCCGCGCCCGGGATGATGCCCTCGCGGAGTGCGGGCAGCGTGAAGTAGGCGTCGTCGGTGGCGATCACCCGGTCGAAGACGAGCAGGATCTGCGCCCCGCCGCCGATCGCGAAGGTGTCCACGGCGGCCGCCCACGGCTTCTCGACGGGCTCGGGCAGCCAGTCGCCGCCGTCGTCCGGCATGCTCAGACCACGGAAGATCTTGTTGATGTACCCGAGCTCCCGGGCCAGGAAGAAGTCGATGAGCGAGATCTCGCCCTCGTACAGGCGAGTCAGGTTGATGCCCGCGCTGAACACCCTCCGTCCGGCGTAGCGGGGGTGCGTCATCGCCGCGCCGCGCAGCACGCCGACCCGGATCCCGTCGTCCAGCAGCACCAGGTCGACCGCGGCCTCCAGCGCGGCGACCAGCAGGTCGTCCTCGGCGTTGAGGAACCGCGCGTTGTCCACGGTCACCTCGCCCACCCCGTCCCGCCGTTCGACGGAGACGATGCCGAAGTCGGCCCGGCCCGTGGCACGGAAGGCCGGCAGGGCCGCCAGCGCCTTCGGGGTCGGCCTGCGCATGGCCTCCATCAGATGCCGCCCCGCGGCGGCGGAGCGCAGCAGCCCCCAGAAGAGGATGCCGTGGTCGATCTCCCGGCCTTCCTTCTCCCGCTGCGGACGCCGTCGCTCCGCCTCGATCTGCTCCTTCGTCGGCGTCAGACCGGGGATCAGACGGGCCGCCCCGGCGGCGAGGTCGTCCAGCCGGAGGAACGCCCGTCGGCCGTCGGTCAGTTCCGCGTACAGGGTTTCCGCGTGCAGCTCGACGAATCGCCGCCGGGCCCGGCGGGCCGCCGTGTGCAGCCGGACCGCGGCCTCGCCCGGCCCGGCTGCACGCAGTTCGTCCTCGAAGCGCGCGAGACAGCGGGCCGTCGCCGCGCAGTCGTCGGCGTATCCCCGGCCGAGCTCGGGCACGGCCGCGGTGCTGTCCACCGCCGTCACCGTCATCGTGTCCTCCCGTGGGTGCGTGTGCGGCCGCGGGCCTTCATGGCCAGCTGCCGTGCCTGAGCGCGGCCGGAGGCGGCCGGCCGGGCGTCTTCGGCCGCGCCGGCGGCGTCGTTCGCACCGGCCAGGAGCGCCGCCATGGCCCGGACGGTGGAGTGCCGGAACAGGTCGATCAGGTCGACGTCGCGCTCCAGCGCGGTGCGCAGCCGGTCGCGCAGCCGGATGAGCAGCAGCGAGTTGCCGCCCGCGTCGAAGAAGCTCACGTCAGGGCCGACGGCGCGGCCGAGGACCTGCTCCCACGCATCGGCGACATGCCGCTCCACGGAGCTCGCAGGCCGCCCCGTCGCGCTGCGCGCCGCCGTGCGCCGGGCGGCGGCCTCGGCGAGCGCCGTGACCAGGCCGGACCGGTCCGTACGCCCGCTGGGCAGCAGCGGAATGCGGTCCAGCACCTCCAGTTGCGCGGGGACCATGAAGCCGGGCAGCGTCTCGGCGAGACGGGTGCGCAGAACGTCGGCGGTCACGCCCGAGCCGGGGCGGACGACGGCCGCCGCGACGAGGCCGCCGCCCCGGGCTGCCGCCCGGGTCCCGTCCCCGGTTCCGACCGCAGCCTCCGCGCCGGCTGCGGCCCCGACCCCGGCCCGGCGCTCCGCCCCGGTCCCGGTCGCGCCCCCGTTCCCGCAGGCGGCGTCCTCGGCTCCGGCTGCCACCGCGGCCCCGCTGCCGGCTGCGGTCCTGTTCACGTGCGAGGTCGGCGTCCCGGCGATGGTCCCGTCCGCGTCTGTGCCTCCGGTTTCGGCTGTGACCGCGGCCCCGGCGCCGGTTGCGGCCCCGGCCCGGGTCTCCGCCCCGCTCCCGGCTGCCGCCCGGGCCCGGGCTGCGATTCCGCCCCTCGTGCCGGTCCCGGCGACCCCGGCCGCGTCGCCGGTCCCGGTCGCGTCCGGGCTTGCGGTTGCGGGGACGGTCCCGTTCGCGGCTGCGGTCCGGTTCGCGTCCGCGGCCGCGTCGCCGGTCCCGGCCGCGGCGGCGTCCGCGTCGCTTCCGGCATCCGCCAGCACCTCGGCGTGTACGACGGCCGGGTGCGCCAGCAGCGCCGCCCGGACGTCGGAAGCAGACACCCGTACGCCCCGCACCCGCGCCTGCTCCGTGGTCCGCCCCGCGAACAGCAGTCGGCCGTCCGGGGTTCGGCGCGCCAGATCCCCGGTGGCGAACAGCCGGGCGCCCGGGCTCCCGGTGAAGGGATCGGGCCGGAACCGCTCCGCGGTCAGGCCCGGTCGGCCGAGGTAGCCGCGGGTCACGGCCGGGCCGCCGATGTGCAGTTCACCGACGACGCCCGGCGGCGCCGGCCGCCCCAGGGCGTCCAGCACATACGCCGTGGCCCCGGCGGGCACGCCCAGTTCGACCGTGCGCACCGCGTCATCCGCGCCGACCGGTTGGGCGAGGGCGCATCCGGCCGTCTCGGCCGTGACGTACAGATGGTGGAGTGCCCGGGCCCCGGCGTCGTAGGCCGCCCGCACCTGGGCGGGCTCCAGCGGTTCGCCGCCCGCCAGCACGAAGGCCGCCCCGGCCGCTTCGGGAGCCGACAGCTGCGACGGCGCCGCGTACACCGTGCCGGAGACGGCGTCGCCGTCCGGAACCAGCACCCGGCCGCCGCGGGTGAGCGGCGCGAAGAGTTCGAACACCGCGCCCGGGGTGTCCGGCGGGCTCTGCAGCGCCACCGAGTCGAGCGCGCCCGCGGGCAGTTCGCGGTGGGCCCAGCGCAGCCGGGACGCCAGCTGGCGGTGCTCGGCGACCACGGGCAGCGGCTCCCCGGTGACGCCTGAGGTCCGCAGCACCCAGGCCGCGTTGCGGGGGCCGGCGGACCGGGCGCGGGCGTCCGGCCCGCCGTCATCCGACGCCGCGGGGGCGTCCGGCACGGCGCTGCGCGCGTCGTCCAGTTCCACCACGTGCACGCGTGTGTGGTCGAACAGGGAGAACGAGACGCCGTCCGCGAGGACGGTCTCCACCTCCGCGTCTTCGACGGCCAGCCGCAGCAGGAAGGCGGGCAGCGCCGGATCGAGCGGGACGCATGCGCCGCCCGCCTTCAGCACGCCGAGGTGAGCGGCGGCCAGTTCGAAGGAGGCCGGGGCGCACACGCCGACCCGCACCTCGGGGCCGACGCCGCGATGCCGCAGCCGGTCCGCGAGACGCTCCGCCGCCGCGTCCAGCTCGCCGTATGTCCACGACCGCTCCCCGGCGCTCAAGGCGACCGCGTCGGGCGTGCGCGCGACCTGCTCGGCCACCAGCGTGTGCACACACTCCTCGACGGCTTCCCCAGCCGTCCGCCCGCCGTCTGGCGCCGACCGCAGCAGCTCCGCCTCGGTGGGCCGCAGCAGCTCGGACACCCGGGCCGCCGGGTCGGCGCCGACGCGCTCCAGCACGGTCCGCAGACAGGTGAGCAACTGCTCGGCGGCGGCGTCCTCGAAGAGCTCGGTGCGGTAGTCGACCACGGCCAGCAGACCCTCGTCGGTCTCCACCGTGTCGATGGCCAGATCGGTCTTCATCGTCGGCAGCCGCAGCTCCGCGGCCCGGAACACCGCCTCGCCCGCCCGGTGGACGCGCGCCGCCGGCTGATGGGTGTACATCACCTGGTACAGCGGGTGGTAGCTCGGATCGCGGGAGACGCCGAGGGCGTCCATCACCTCGTCGACGGGCAGGTCCGCATGGTCCAGGGCGTCCAGCAGGTCGCCGCGCACCGCGCCGAGCAGTTCCTCGAAGCGCGGGTCGCCCGACAGGTCGCCGCGCAGCACCACGGGCCGCGTGAGATAGCCGATCAGCCCGGCGCTGCCGGGGGTGTCCCGGCCGGAGACGGCCATGCCGGTGAGCACGTCGACGCCGCCGTACCGGCTCAGCACCACGTCCGTCGCGGCTTTGAGGACCATGTACAGGCTGCACCGCCTGGCGCGCGCGAGCCTCCGCAGCGGCTCCGCCGTCTCGTGCGGCACCACGGCGGTGCGGCGGCCGCCCTCGTGGCCGCCGCGCGCCGGACGCGGCCCGGACAGCGGCAGTTCCAGCACCTCGGGGGCGTCCGCCAGCCGCTCGGTCCAGTACCGCAGGTTCTCGCCGCGGGCGCGCTCGTCCCGCGCCGTACGGGCCGCGAGGAACGTCCCGTAGTCGACGGCGGGCTCGGTCGGGGGCGGGGGCAGGCCCTTCGAGAACGCCTCGTACAGCGCGGCGAGTTCGGAGGTGAAGACCTCCAGCGAAGCCCCGTCGAAGACGATGTGGTGGACGCCGACGAGCAGTCGGTGCGCCGTGTCGTCGAGTCGCAGCAGCCGGACCCGCAGCAGCGGGCCGCCGTCCACCTCGAAGGGAGTGCGGGCGAAGTCGTCGGCGAGTTGGGCGGCGCGTTCCCCGGACGCCACCACATCGGCCTCGACCGCGGTCCCGGCGGGCGGGGCGGCGTCGACGCACTGCACCGGCTCGCCGTCCGCACCGCGCACGATGCGCGTACGCAGCGCGGGGTGCCGGCGCACCAGCTCGTCCAGGGCGCGGCCCAGGGCGGCCGTGTCGAGCGGCCCGTCGACGGCGACGGCGAACGGGACGCTGAAGAACGGGTCCTGCGGGCGCAGTTGGGCCAGCGTCCACAGCCTGCGCTGGGCGGGGGTGAGCGGCAGATGCGAGTCCGCGGTCACCGGGGCACCTCCGAGTCGGCGGGCGTCGGGCCGACGGCCGTGCCGCCGTGCCCGGTGCGCCGGGAGCCGCGCCGCGAGACCGCGGCGAGCAGAGCGGCGGCGGGCAGCAGCAGCGCACCCGTGAAGATGATCGATTCGGCGATGCCGGCCGCGTCGGCGACGACGCCGCCGAGGACCACGCCGAGGATGGTGAAGTTCACCATCAGGGCGTTGAGCAGTCCGACGCCGCGGCCGCGCAGATGCTCGGGCAGGTCGCTCAGCAGAGTGTTGGCCACCGGCACCTGGAACAGCCCGGAGCCGAGCCCCGCCAGCAGGCACCACGCCAGCACGACCGGCACCCCCAGCGAGTCCCGCAGCCGGCCCGTCGGGTCGAGCAGCAGCAGCGACGCGCCGAACAGGACGATCGAGCCGATGAGCAGCTTCCGGTCGGTGAACCGGCGGACCAGCGGCGGCCCGGTCAGCGCCCCGGCGATCGAGCCGGCCCCGAACGCGGCCTGGGCCAGGCCGAAGGCGAGGGGACCGAGCCCGAACACCGCGAGCAGCTGGGAGTTGAGGTTGGTGGTGAACAGACCGAGAGCCAGCATCACCGGCACCAGCACGACGGCGAGGAAGCGCAGCGAGGGCACCGCCAGCACACCGCCGACACCGGTCCGCAGGGACTGCCAGTAGGACTCGCGGCCGCTGTCCGGGCCGGGCGCCGGGACCTCGCGCAGCACCGCCATGCTGGCCAGCAGCACCGCCGACACCACGAAGGTGGCCGCGTCGATGACGAAGACCGCCGTGACGCTGCCGAAGGCGAGCAGCAGACCGCCGAGCGCGGGCCCCACCAGGTTCAGGGTGTGGTTGGTGGACTGGAACAGCGCCACCGCCGTGGGGATGCTGTGCCCCCGCACGATCAGCGGGATCGCCGTGATCCGCGCGGTTTCGAAGACCGCCTTGGCCGCACCGCTGAGCAGGATCAGCGTGAGGAGCAGCAGCGGAGCGTCCCGTACGGCGATCATCGCCAGCGCCAGGACGGCGCGCACCAGGTCGGAGCCGACCATCAGCAGCCGGGCCGGGAGCCGGTCGGCCAGCGGCCCCACGAACGCGCCGAGCACGCCGGAGGGCAGCAGCTGCGCGATGACGACGAGCGACACGTACAGCACCGGGTTGGCCGTCTCGGTGGCCACCACATAGATCAGAGTGATCTTGGTGATGGCGTCGCCGAGGAAGGACGCCACGACGGCCAGCCAGTACCGGATGTACGTCCGGTCCGTGAGGAGCTCAAGCATCCGTGGCCGCCGTTCCGTCCGCGGCACCGCCGAGGACCTCGTTGAGCGCCCTCGCGACGTCCTCGACGTTCGGGTGGCGCATCATCGTGTAGTGGTTGCCGGCGACCGTCCGCACGGTGACGTCCTGACCGGTCAGCTCGCGCCACGAGGCGGCGAGGTCGTGCTCCTCCTCCGCCGCCTGGAGCAGGGTCACCCGGCCCTTGAGGGGCGCGGGACGGAAGTTCCACAGCAGCCGCAGATTGGCTGCCCACAGGTCGAGCACATGGCGGATCTGCTCCCGTCCGGCGTCCGGCGGCAGATAGTCCGATGCGCGGGCGATGCCCAGCAGATAGTCGAGCTGCTCATCGGCCGTCATGGCCCGCAGCTCCGCCGCAGGCCTGAGCCGCTCGCCGTAGTCCCACTGCAGGTTCGCCGCGACGGCCTCGACGATGTCGGCCGTGTCCGGCTCCGACCCGGCCTGCACCACGGCGGGCGCGTGCGCGTCCATCATGACGACGGACACCTCTGCGCCTGCCTTCTCCAGCTCACCGGCGACGGCGAAGGCGTTGGCGCCGCCGTAGCACCAGCCGGCCAGCGTGTACGGGCCCGTGGGCTGCGTCTCGCGGATCAGGTCGGCGTAGGCGGCGGCACGTTCCCCGAAGCCGGCGAAGGGCAGTGCGCCGTCGACCGGGGGCGGCGACGCCAGGGCGTACAGCGGCCGGTCGCCCTCGACGAGCCCGGCGAACGGCATGTAGCAGACGACTTCGCTGCCCGCCGGGTGGGCGAAGAACACCGGGTCGCCCGCGCCGCCGGAGCCGATCTCCACGAGGTGGACGCCGTCGTCCTCCGTGTAGCCCTCGCGCAGCATGCGCGCGAACCGCTCCACGGTGGCGCCCCGGAAGATCGCGGCCATCGGCAGCTGCTGCCCGAACCGCTTCTCGATCTCCGCCATCAGCCGCAGCACCAGCAGGGAGTGGCCGCCCAGGTCGAAGAACCGGTCGTGCAGGCCGACCGGCCTGACTCCGAGCACCTCCTCCCAGATGTGGGCCACTTCCAGCTCCACGGCGTCCCGCGGCGGCACATAGTCCGCTGCGTCGCGCTCGACGGCCGGCTCCGGCAGAGCCCTGCGGTCGATCTTGCCGCTGGCGTTCAGCGGGAAGGACTCCAGTCGCACGATCACGGAGGGGACCATGTAGTCCGGCAGGACGCCCCGCAGCCGCTCACGCAACTGCTCCGCGGTCACGGAGTCGTCGGCGTCCGGGGCGCCGTCCGCGTCCGGGGCGCCCGCGGCTGCTTCGACGTAGCCCACCAGCCGCCTGTCGCCGGGACGGTCCTCGCGCACCAGCGCGACCGCGCGGCGCACCCCCGGGTGTTCCTCCAGCCGGGCCTCGATCTCGCCCAGTTCGATGCGGAACCCGCGCAGCTTGACCTGCCCGTCGTCCCGGCCCAGGAACACCAGGGAACCGTCCGCCCGCAGCCGCGCCTTGTCGCCCGTCGCGTACAGCCGCGCGCCGGGCCGGTCGCCGAACGGGTCCGGCACGAACCGCTCGGCGGTCAGCGCCGGGCGGCCGCGATAGCCCCGGGCCACGCCCGTGCCGCCGAGATACAGGTCGCCCGGCATGCCGACGGGCACCGGGCGCATGCGGTCGTCGAGGACGTACACCTGTGTGTTGGCGAGCGGGCGGCCGATGGAGATCTGCTCCGTGCCGCTGTCCAGCCGGTGCGCGGTGGACCAGATGGTCGTCTCGGTCGGGCCGTAGACGTTCCAGGTGCGGCCCGGCCTGCGGACGAGCTGCTCGGCCAGGGACGGCGGCAGCGCCTCACCGCCCACCAGGACCCGCACCGAGCCGTCGTTGCGCCAGCCCGCCTCCGCCAGCAGCTGCCAGGTGGCGGGGGTGGCCTGTACGACGGTCGCGCCCACCGCCTCGAGCAGGGCGGCCAGCCGTCGGCCGTCGACGGCCTCCTCCTTGCGCACGACATGCGTCCGCGCGCCGCTGACGAGCGGGGCGTACAGCTCCAGGCCCGCGATGTCGAAGGTGACCGGAGTGACGGCGGCGAGGACGTCGCCCGCGCCAAACCCGATCTCCTCTGCCATGGCCAGCAGCAGATTGACCAGGTTGCGGTGGGTGACCTCGACGCCCTTGGGGCGGCCCGTCGAACCGGATGTGTAGATCACGTACGCCAGCCGGTCCTCACCGCCCGCGGGGCGGGCCGGAGCAGGCGGTTCGGCCGCGACGGCCGCGGCGTCGGCGTCCAGGCACAGCCGCCCGCCCGGGCAGTCGGCGAGGGCTTCGAGCAGCTCGGTGCGCGTCACCACCAGCTCCGCCCCCGCGTCGGCGGTCATGTCCGCCAGCCGCCGCGCCGGGTGCCGCCCGTCCAGCGGGAGGTACGCGCCGCCCGACATCACCACGCCGAGCAGCGCGGTGACCAGTTCGACGGAGCGCTCCAGGCAGACCCCGACCACCGACTCCGCGCCGATCCCGCGGCGCTGCAGATGCGCGGCGAGCCGGCCCGCCCGGTCGACCAGTTCGGCGTATGTGACCCGCTCGTCGCCGCAGGAGACGGCGACCGCGTCGGGCGTGGCCCGCGCCCGGCGGAGCACCAGGTCCTCCAGGCACAGCCCCGGCTCGCGCGGCGCGGCGGTGCGGTTCCACTCCACGAGCAGGGTGCGGACCTCCTCGGGGCCCGTCAGCGACAGATCGCGCACGGTGCGGCCCGCGTCCGCGGTCATCTGCTCCAGCAGCCGCACGATCTGGCGGGACAGGCGCGCCATCGTGCTCTCGTCGAACAGATCGGTGTTGTACTCCAGCACCGCGTGGAAGTGGTCCTCGGCGACCGCCGGGTCGTCGAAGAAGCCCAGCATCACATCGTCCTTGGCGGTGGCGTTGTCGAGCATCAGCTCCTCGACGTCGAGCCCCGCCATGGGCGCCTCGTCCTCGTAGTGGAAGTCCACGAGGATGAACGACGTCTGGAAGATCGGCGTACGGCTCGGGTCGCGGTCCAGCTCCAGCTCGTCGAGGAGCGTCCCGAACGGGATGTCGTTGTGGTCGAAGGCGCCCAGCATCGTCGTCCGGGTCGCCTGGAGCAGCTCGCGCACCGTCATCCCCGGCCGCACCGCGGTGCGCAGCGGCAGCATGGTCAGGAAGTAGCCGACCATCGGCTCCGTTTCGGGCCGGCCGCGGGTGGAGGACGTGGTGCCCACCACGATGTCCTCCTGTCCGGACAGCCGGTGCAGCAGCAGCTGCCAGGCGGCCAGCAGGGCGACGAAGACGGAGACGCCCTCCCGCTTGGCGAGGTCCCGCACCGCCTGCGTCAGCTCTGGTGTGAGGGCGAACTGGTACCGGGCGCCGTTGGACGTCTGCAGCGGCGGGCGGGGCCGGTCCGCAGGCAGCTCCAGCACCGGATCGGCGCCTTCCAACTGCTTCTTCCAGAAGGGCAGATGGCGGCGCGCCGCCTCCTCCCGCAGCCACCGCGGCTGCCACTGCGCGTAGTCGGGGTAGTGCACCTCGATCTCGGGCAGCTTCGGCTCGCGGCCCGTGGCGAACGCCGTGTAGAGCTCGGCGATCTCGGCGTTGAAGATGCCCATCGAGCCGCGGTCCCACACCAGGTGGTCCACCGTGCCGACCAGGACGTGCTCCCGCTCGCCCAGGCGCAGCAGCGCGATCCGCAGCAGCGGCCCGTGCACCAGGTCGAACGGTTTGCGCAGTTCCTCGGTGGCCAGCCGCAGCATCTCCTCCTCGCGCCGCTCTGCCGGCACATCGCGCAGGTCCTGATGGCGTACGGGCACCCGCATCGCCTCGTGCACGACCTGCACGGGCGCGTGGCCGTCCTGCTCGAACGTGGTGCGCATCGCCTCGTGGCGCTGTACGAAGGCGTCCACCGCGCGCTGGAGGGCGTCCGCGTCCAGTTCGCCGCGCAACCGCGAGGCGAAGTACACGTTGTAGACCGGGTCGTCGGGGTCGAACTGGTGGATGAGCCAGATCCGCTCCTGGTCCACCGTGAGCGGAACCCGGTCGCCGCCGGTGCGCCGGGTGACCGGGCCCGTCGTCGCGGGGGCCTGGGCGCGCTCGCGCATCCTGCGGTCCAGCAGGGCCCGCTGGGCCGGGGTGAGACCGGCCAGCCGGTCAGCCAGTTCGGTCACGGCTGCTCTCCTTCGGACATGCCCTGGTACCGGTTCTTGAGTTCGGCGAGGTGCTCCAGCCCCTTCAGCACCCGGTCCTGGCCGAGGCCGAAGTCGATCAGGCAGGCGACCTCGTCCACCCCGATGTCGACCAGGTCCTCGATCAGCGACTCGCACTTGTCGGGTGTGCCGAGCAGCGCCAGCGTGTCGAAGTACCGCTCGAAGGAAGCGGCGAGCATCGTGTCCCGCTCGGCCTCGCCGAGCTTGGAGAACTCGCTGCCGAAGCTGTCCTGCTGGGCCAGGAAGGTCTTCAGATAGCCGGTCAGCGGACCGCGCACGAGCTCTCTGGCCTCGTCCTCGTCGGGCCACAGGAAGGTGTGCACCATCGCCGTCACCCGGCCCGCGGCCGGATCGTGCCCGGCCTTCGCCCGCGCCTCGCGGTAGGCCGCCGCCTTGTCCTTCAGATCGGCCGGCCGCTGCGCCACCAGCCCGGTCAGCACATGCGCCCCGATCTCCCCGGCGCGTGTGAACGTCTCGACGCTGCCCTGTGCGGACACCCACACGGGCAGCGCCGGCTGGAGCGGGCGGGGCAGGGTGCGCACGGTCTGCGGCGAGCCGTCGGCGCGCGGCAGTTCGACGCTCTCGCCGGCCCAGAGCCGCTGGATGGTGTGGATCGCCTCGAACATCTCGTCCTTGCGGCGCGGGTAGCGCTGCTGCCCGTCGCCCGGCGCCAGGATGAAGTCGTCGGGGTGCCAGCCGGACGCCGCGGAGATCGCGGCCCGGCCGCCCGACAGATTGTCGACCACGGCCCATTCCTCGGCCACCCGCACCGGGTGGTGCAGCGGCAGGACGGTGCTGCCGGCCCGTATCTGGAGGCGCTCGGTCAGCACCGCGATGGCGGCCGCCAGGACCGAGGGGTTCGGGTAGAGGCCGCCGAAGTCCACGAAGTGGCGCTCGGGGACCCAGATGCCGCTGAAGCCGTTGGCGTCGGCGTAGCGTGCGCTGTCCAGCAGCAGCTGATACTTGCCCGGCCCTGCGGCGGTCCCGTCGCCGGAGAAGAAGAACAGGCTGAAGTCCATGGTGCTGCCCGGCCTCCGTCTGCGGCGCGGGGCGGCGGACTTCGCAGCCGTGCGCTCCCCGGCGCCCAGGCCGCCGGGTGCCTTCGCGCCGCGGTCGCGCAGGGACCGCTCCAGCACCGCGCGCTGACCGGGCGTCAGCGAGGCCAGCCGTTCCTGGAGCCGCTGCGTCGTCTCGGTCTCGTCAGACATGATCACCCTTCAGCTTCGCCTCGGCCTCGTCCGCGGAGAGGCCCTCCACCTCGCGCAGCAGCGCCTCGAACTCGTCCAGCCCGATCGCCTCGGCCTGGTGGGCGCGGATCGCGGCGGCCAGACGCGGCACGGTCGGCGCCTCGAAGACGGCGCTCATCGGGAAGTCGCCGTGCGCCTGCCGCAGCCGTCCCACGATCTGGATCGCGAACAGCGAGTTGCCGCCCAGGTCGTAGAAGTCGTCGTCGGGGCCGATCGGCGACACCCCGAGCATGTCGCGCCACACCCGGGCCACGGACTGGGCGACATCGTCGTCGGGCCACACCGTCGCCGGATCCCAGTCGTCGTCGGACTGCTCCCGCCCGCTGCCCAGCGCGTCGGTGAACGACGTCGCCGTCAGGCCCGCCTGATCGGCCAGCACGTCCTGGAAGTCCGCCTTGGAGACCACGACCTGCGGCAGCCCCCCGGCCAGTGCCGCACGCGCCAGCGCCAGGCCGTCGGCGACCGGCACGCCCTGCGTGCGGCGCAGCCGCTCGTACAGCTCCCGCACCTCGGGCAGGCCCGCCATCTGCTGCTCGAACCAGTCGTCCCACTCCCACTGCGCCCAGTCCACGGCGACCGTGTTCCGCCCGGCCGCCGCGGCGGCCTGCGCGAAGGAGTCCAGGAACGCGGCGGCGGCACAGTTCTCCGACTGGCCGAAGCCGCCGATGACGCCTGTGGCGGCCGAGCCGACGAGGAAGAAGTCGAGCGGCTCGGCGGCCAGCAGCTCCTCCAGCAGCAGGGTCGAGCGCACCCGGGCGGCCAGGACCGGGTCGAAGTCGCCGCGCGTCTTCAGCGCCACCAGGCCGGAGCCGCGGGCGTCGGCGCAGTGCAGCACACCGCGGACGGCGCCGAGCAGTTCCCGGGCCCCTGCGACGACGTCGGCGGCCTGGGCGGGGTCACCGAGGTCCGCGCCGCGGTACGCGACCGCCTCCGGCCGCGCCCGGCACAGCGCCGCCAGCCGCGCCACCCGGTCCCGCACCCGCTCGTCGCCGCCCGCCGTCCCCGACAGCCACGCCCCCCAGTCGCCCTCGGCGGGGAACTCCGGGTCGCCGACCAGTAGCAGCCGCGCTCCGGCCGCCGCCAGTTCCTCGGCGAAGGCCAGCCCGGCCTCACCCGACACACCGGTCACCAGGTAGCCGGCGTCCTCGCGCCATGCCCGCTCTGCCGGGACCGCCTCCAGCTCCACGGGCGCGAACGCGCGCACCAGCCGCTGCGCGCCGCGGAGGGCGACGAGCGACTCCCGCCCCGGGCCCGCCAGTTCGGCGGTCAGCCGGCGCGTCGTCCGGGCCAGCCCGGCGGCGTCCTCGGGGAGCGTGATGTCGACGGCGCGGCAGGCCAGCCAGGGGTACTCCTGGGGCAGCACGGTGACCGCGCCGTACACGGCGGCGCGCTCCGGCCGGGTCACGGCGGTCCCGTGGGCGTCCTGCAGTCCGTCGGTGACCACGTCGACGCGCACCGGCCGGGTCCCGCCGCCCTCGCCCAGGGCCTGGGCCAGACAGACCAGGCTGTGGAAGCCCGCGTCCAGCGCCTCGGCGCAGCGGCCGGCGGCGTCCCGCCCGTCGTCCGCCCGGCCCGTGACCGACCAGGCGTGCAGCACCCGGCCGGGCAGCAGGCCGTCCCGCCCCAGCTCCCGCACGACCTGCGGCAGCGCGTCGGGGTCCGCGGGGTCGGCGGTGAAGTCGTACGCCGAGGAACGGGCGTACGCCGCGCCCTTGCGCACCGTGGCGACCGTGTGGCCGCGGGCGCGCAGTCCGGCGGAGACCTCGTCGGTCAGACCGTGCTCGTCCGCGAGGACCAGCCAGGCCGCCGTCGCCTCCGCGGAACCCGCGTCCGCCTCGCCGGCCGACGCCCCCGGCGCTCCCGACGCTCCCGGCGCTCCCGGCGCTCCCGGCGCCGCCGATGCCTCCGACGGCTCCGGCGCGTCCGGCAGCAGCGGCGCGCGGTGCCACACCGGGGCGTACGTCCAGCGGGCCGGGTCGGCACGCAGATTCCCGCCGGGCGCCTCCTGCGGCTTGGGCAGCAGATGGCTGCGGCCCTCGAAGGGATATGCGGGCAGTGGGACACGGCGTCGCTCCCTGCCGCGGTGGAGTGCCGCCCAGTCCGGCCCGGTCCCCAGCCGCCACAGCTCCGCCAGCCCTTCGCGCAGTGCCCGCTGCTCTGCCGGACCCTGCTCGCCGCGCGGCCTGCGCAGCAGCGTCACCGTCGGGGGCGGCTCGGGGCGGCTGCGCACCAGACCGCTGAGCTGACTGCCCGGTCCGACTTCCACGAGCACGGCGGGACCGCGCTGTGCCAGAGCGGCGATTCCGTCCGCGAACCGCACCGGACGGCGGGTGTGGGCCACCCAGTACTCCGGGTCCACAGCCTGCTCGTCGGTGATCCAGGCGCCCGTGACATTGGACAGGAACGGGATGCGCGGCTTGTTCAGCCGCACCGAACGCAGCACCTCGGCGAGCCCGGGCAGCGCCGGCTCCACCAGCGCGGTGTGGAAGGCGTGCGAGGTCTCCAGCTCGCGCACCGGCACACCCCGCTCCTGAAGCAGCCGGCGCGCCTCGGCGATCTCCTCCGGGGCGCCCGCGACCACGCACGACTCCGGTGCGTTGACGGCGGCGATCGTCGCACGGCCGTCCAGCGCCTCGGCGAGCGACTTCTCGTCGAGCGGCGCCGACAGCATCCGGCCGGGCGCGAGCTCCTGCATCAGCTCGGCGCGCCGGGCCACCACCCGCAGCGCGTCCTCGAGCGTGAACACCCCGGCCAGGCAGGCCGCGACAAGCTCGCCCAGGCTGTGCCCGGTCATGGCGTCGGGGTGCACCCCCCAGGACATCAGCAGCCGCGCCACGGCGTAGTCCACGCAGAACACGGCAGGCTGGGTGTACCTGGTCTGCCGCAGCCGCTCCGCCGCCTCCTGTGCGTCCGCCTCCTGTGCGTCCGCCCCGGGTCCGTCCGCCTCCTTCGCGCCGGAGCCGGCGGCGAACGCGACCTCGCGGACGTCCCAGCCGGTCAGCGGCAGCAGGATCTCCGCACAGCGGTCGAACGCCTCGCGGAACACCGGCTCGGTGCGGTAGAGCTCCGCGCCCATGCCCGCGAACTGCGCCCCCTGACCGGGGAAGAGGAACACCACGTCGGGCGTCGGGCCGCCCTGCGGGACGGGTTCCGTCGCGGCCGCGGGGCGGCGCAGCGCGGCGACGGCCGCGGCGCGGTCGGAGGCCACCACGGCACGGCGGCAGGCGAACGCGACCCGCCCCAGCTGCAGTGTGTACGCGGCGTCGCCGAGACCTGCGTCCGGCTCCGCCTCCAGGGCCGCGGCCAGCCGCTCCGCGGCGGCCCGCAGCGCCTCGGGCGTGCGGGCCGACAGCGGCAGCACATGCCAGTGGTCGTCGGCCGCCTCCGCGGCGGCCCCGCCGTCCCGGTCCGCGGCGGCCCCGCCGTCCCGGTCCGCGGCGTCGAGGCCGCCGTGGAGACGACCGGCGGCCGGGGCGGCCTCCAGCACGACATGGGCGTTGGTGCCGCCGATGCCGAAGGCGCTCACCCCGGCGCGCGGCGGCAGCTGTGTCCGTGGCCACGGCCGGCCCGCGGCGTCGATCCGGAACGGCCCCTTCTCCAGGTTCAGCCGCGGATTGGGATCGGTGAAGTGGGCGGTCGGCGGTATGAAGCGGTGCTCCAGCGCCAGCACCGCCTTGATCAGGCCGGTGACCCCCGCCGCGGCGTCGAGGTGGCCGACGTTTGACTTCACGGAGCCCAGATGGACCGAACCCGGTGCGAGTTCCGGGCCGAAGACCTCGGTGAGCGCCTGCACTTCGATCGGGTCGCCGAGCGGTGTGGCGGTGCCGTGCGCCTCGACGTACTGGACCGTGCCCGGCTCCACGCCGGCGACGGCCAGCGCTTCGGCGATCACCTCGCTCTGCCCCCGCTGCGACGGAGCGGTGAAGCCGATCTTGGCGGAGCCGTCGTTGTTGACGGCGCTGCCGCGGATCACGGCATGGATGTGATCGCCGTCGGCGACCGCGTCCTCCAGCCGCTTGAGCACCACCATCGCCACGCCGTCGCCCGAGACGGTGCCGGTAGCAGCGGCGTCGAAGGGACGGCAGCGGCCGTCAGAGGACAGGATCGCGCCCTCCTCGTACCGGTAGCCGCGCGGCTCGAACTCCCGCACCGCCACACCGCCGGCCAGCGCCAGATCCGACTCCCGGGTGAGCAGCGACTGCACCGCCAGATGCACCGTCACCAGCGATGACGAGCAGGCGCTCTGCACGGTGAAGCTGGGCCCGGTCAGACCGAGCTTGTACGACACACGCAGCGCGAGCATGCCCGGGTCGTTGCCGACGGCGACCTGGATCTCGTCCGAGACCCGGCCGTCCTGTGACGTGGGGGGCACCCGCTCACGCAGATAGCCGCTGCCCGCCACGCCGGCGAACACGCCCGTGGGGCCGTCGAACGTGCCCGCCGGGTAGCCGGCCCGCTCCAGCGCCTGCCACGAGGTCTCCAGCAGCAGCCGGTGCTGCGGATCCATCAACTCCGCCTCGGCGCGGGTGACGCCGAAGAAGGCGGCGTCGAAGCGGTCGTACCCCTCCAGCGGGAAGCCGGACTTGACCAGCGCCGGATCGTCCAGCAGCCGCTGGGGCACTCCGGCCGCGGCCAGCTCCTCGTCCGTGTAGCGGGTGCTGCCCTCCGCACCGGACACCACCATGCGCCACAGCGCCTCGACGTCCTCGGCGCCGGGGAAGCGCCCGCTCATCCCGATGACGGCCACGCACTGCTCGGGCAGTCCGGGCAGCTCGGTCCGGTGCGTCTCGCGTTCCGTCATGCGTTCCCCCCGTGCGGGTCGGAAGTGGACCGGCCGTGTTCGCCGGAGTCGTTCTGTGCCGCGAGCAGTTCGTCCAGGGCGCCCGCGAGTTCCCGTACGCTCGGCCGGTCGAAGAGCATGCGCAGCGACACCGCGGCGCCCAGCCGCTCCGTGGCGATGGCCACGGCCTGGGTGGCGAGCATCGAGTGGCCGCCCAGTTCGAAGAAGTCGTCGTCCAGGCCCACCCGGTCGACGCCGAGCACCTCGGCCCAGATGTCGGCCAGCGCCTTCTCCACGGGCGTGCCCGGGGCCGCGAAGTCCGCGTCCAGGTCCGGGCGGACCGCGTCGGGCGCGGGCAGCGCCCGTCGGTCCACCTTGCCGTTGAGCGTCAACGGCAGCCGGTCCAGGGCCATGTAGACGTTCGGCAGCATGTAGTCGGGAAGCGTCCGAGCCAGGTGCTCGCGCAGCTCCGACGGTCCGGCCGGGGCCGCCGCCACCCAGTACGCCACCAGGCGCGGGTCCCCTGCGGCGTCCTCGTCGACGGCCACGACCGCGTCGCGCACCGCGGGGTGCCGGGTGAGCGCGTTCTCGATCTCTCCCGGCTCGATGCGATAGCCGCGGATCTTGACCTGGTGGTCCAGGCGGCCCAGGTACGCGTGGTCGCCGTCCGCGTCACGCCGTGCTGCGTCGCCCGAGCGGTACCGCCGGGCGCCGGGCGCCGCCGCGTCCGGATCGGGCAGGAACCGCTCCGCGGTGAGGGCCGGGCGGCCCAGATAGCCGCGCGCCACGCCCGCCCCGCCGACGTACAGCTCACCGGCCGTGCCCGTGGCCGCGTCGGCGCCGTCGGCGTCGACGACGCGCATCGTCCAGCCGTCGAGCGCCTCTCCGATCATGCTGCCGTCGCCGTCGAGGTCGGCCGCGGTCATCCGCCGGTATGTGGAGTGCACCGTCGTCTCGGTGATCCCGTACATGTTGACCAGTACGGGCGTCGCGTCGCCGTGGCGGGCGATCCACGGCCGCAGCATGCCGGGCGGCAGCGCCTCCCCGGCGAAGACCGCCAGCCGCAGCGCCAGTTGCGCGGGCGCGGCCCCCTGCGCCGCCTGCTCCTCCTCGTACCGGATCAGCTGCCGGAAGGCGGCCGGGGTCTGGTTGAGGACGGTGACACGCTCGCGGTGCAGCAGCGCATGGAGGTCCTGTGGGGAGCGACGTACGTCCTCCGGCACGACGACGAGGCGTCCGCCGTGCAGCAGCGCGCCCCACATCTCCCACACCGAGACGTCGAACGCCGCGGAGGAGAACATCGACCACACGTCCCCGGGCCCAAAGCCGAACCTGTCCCGCACACCGGTCAGCAGGGCCGTCACATTGCGGTGCTCGACCATGACGCCCTTCGGGACGCCTGTCGAACCGCTGGTGTAGATGACGTACGCGAGGTTCGCCGGGCCCGTTCCCGCGTCGTCGGGCGGGGTGACGGGGTATGCGTCCAGCGCGGCGCCGCCCGGGCCGGTCACCACCGTGCGCTCGGCGCGGGGCCCGGCGTCGGCCGCGTCCGTGAGCAGCACCGCTGCGCCGGCGTCGGCCAGCAGGAAGGCCTGCCGCTCCGCGGGGCTCGCCGGGTCGACGGGAACATACGCGCCGCCGGCCTTCAACACCGCGAGCAGCGCCGTCACCAGGCCGGCGCCGCGCTCCATGCGGACGGCGACCGGCGTCTCCGGGCCGACGCCGAGCGTCCTGAGGCGGTGGGCGAGCCGGTTCGCGGCATGCTCCAGCTCCCGGTAGGTCAGCCGGCCGTCGCGGGCCGTCACGGCGACGGCGTCGCCGCGGTCCGCGGCCTGCCGTGCGAACCGCGCGTGGATCGTCGCGGAGGCTTCCCGGGCGGCCGGGGCCGTTTCGTCAACGGTCAAGGTCGGTGTTCCTCTCAGTGCCGCAGCCGGCGGACCGGACCGCTGCGAGATCCGGGACCGGCTTGTCCGGGAAGGCGATGGCTTCTTCCAGCGCCTGCTCAAAGGCGGCCAGCAGCGCGGCCGGCGTGTCCGGTCCGAACAGGTCGGTGTCGTACTCGAGGGTCAGCGCGATGCCTTCGCCGCGCTCCTCCACGTACAGGCTCAGGTCGTACTTGGCGGTGTCCTGCGGTCCCGCGAGGTCGAGAACGCACTCGTCGAGCCCGGCGAAGACCGGGGCCCGGCGCTCGCCCAGATAGCTGAACATCACCCGGAAGACCGGCATGAAGTCGCGGGCGCGCCGCGCCACCAGGGCCTGAACGAGCTTGTCGAACGGCAGGTCCTGGTGCTCCGAGGCGTTCAGCACCGCCGTGCGCACCCGGCCAAGCAGCTCACGGAAGCCGGGGTTCCCGTCCAGCCGGGCACGCACCGGCACCATGTTGATCAGACAGCCGACCATGTCCTGGGTCTCGGGCCGGTTGCGGCCCGCGGCCGGGATCCCGACCGTCATCTCCCCGGCCCGCGCCCACCCCGCCAGCAGTGCGTGGAACGCCGCGAGGTACGTCATGTTCGCCGTGGCCCGCTCCCGACGGCCGAACTCCCGCACCTCCCGCACCAGCCGGGGGCCGAGGGCGCGGGTGGCGACCGCGCCGCGGAAGCTCTTGGACGCGGGCCGCGGCCGGTCGGCCGGCAGGTCCGGGGCCTTCGGGTCGACGCCGAGCGCGGCGCGCCAGTGGTCGACCAGACGCCTCAGCGTCTCCCCGGCGAGCTCCCGGCGCTGCCAGGCGGCCAGGTCCGCGTACTGCACCGCCACCGCGGGCAGCCCGGCCCCCGCGGAGCCGTACAGCAGCCCCAGCTCCCGGTAGAAGATCTCCGCCGAAGCCCCGTCGACCGCGATGTGATGGAACGTCACCAGCAGCCGGTGCTCGTCCTCGGCGACCCTGACCAGCCGGGCCGCCAGCGGGGGAGCGGCGGCGAGGTCGAAGACCCGTGCCGCCTCCTCGGCTGCGATGCGCTCCGCCCGGGCCGTCGCGTCGGGCGCCCCGGCCAGGTCGGTGTACGGCAGAGGCACCGGCGCAGGCGGCTCGACGACCTGGTGCGGCCGGCCGGACACCGCCTCGTACGTCGTACGGAGCACCTCGTGACGGGCCACCACGGCGTTCAGGGCCCGTCCGAGGGCCGCTCGGTCCAGGGCGCCGCGCAGCCGCAGCGCCGTCGGCACGTTGTACAGCGTGGAGCCGGGGTCGAGTTGCTGCATGAACCACAGCCGCTGCTGGGCGAAGGACAGCGGGGGCCGCTCCCCGCGCGGCCCCGGCCGGGGGCCGGACGGCTCCGGCAGGGCGTCGCCCGCCCCCGGCGGCCTCTTCATGGCCTCGCGGATCAGCCCCGCCATGCCCTGAAGCGTGTCCGCGCCGAGCAGCTCGGCCGGGGCGACGCGGGCGCCCAGCTCCTCGTCGACGCGGGCGGCGAGCCGGCCCGCCGCGGCGTCGTCCCCGCCGAGCGCGCCGAACCCCGAACCGAGCCCTACGCCGGTGACCTTCAGCAGCTCGCACCACATATGGGCGAGCTCCTCTTCGACGAAACCCATGGCCGTCATGCGAACGACACCCCGGTTCGCGCGGTGCGCACGGTCCTGTGCAGCAGATCCATGAAGCGCTGCGGCCGGGCGCCGAGATAGAAGTGGTCGCCCTCGAACAGGTGCAGCTCGGCGCCCGCGGTCGTGTGGCGGCCCCACTCCCCGGCCTCCGCCGCCCGCACATCCGGGTCGCCGTCGGCCGTGCACACCGTGACCGGGCAGCTCACGGCCGCGTCCGACGCCGACCGGTAGTCCCGCAGGGCGCGCAGGTCGGCGCGGAGCGCCGGAAGGAACAGCCGTACGAGTTCCTCGTGTTCGGCCACACCCGCGGCGGTGCCGCCGAGACCCATGACGCGTGCGAGGACCTCCGTGTCCTGCTCGTCCTCGATCCCGCTCAGCCGGTCTGCGCGGTTGGCGTGATGCGAGGGCGCCGCGCAGGCCGAGGCGATCAGCGCTGCGGGCGCTGCGGGCGAGAAGGGCTGCTCCAGCCGCCGGGCTACCTCGAAGGCGGCGATCGCCCCCATGCTGTGCCCGAACAGGACGGGCCGGATGAGCGGCAGGGACCGCAGCACCCCGGCCGCGTGGTGGGCGAGCTGCGCCAGAGACGAGGCGGGTTCCTCGAACAGCCGGTTCTCCCGCCCCGGGTACTGGACGACGAGCATCTCGACGTCCGGTGCGAGCGCCGCGGACAGCCCGAAGTAGTAGCTGGCCGAACCGCCGGCGTGCGGGAAGCAGACCAGCGTGTGCCGGGCCCCGGGTTTGGGATGGAAGCAACGGATCCAGCGGTCTGGGTCCATGTCTGTGTGACGAGTCAACGTGAGTTCCCTGCCGAGCCTCGTACGCGGGGTCGGTGAAGTCGAATGACGGGGGTTATCGAACCGGGGCGACGGCGGCGGGGCGGCCGGGGAGGCGGTCCCCGAGGGCGTGGTCCGCCGGGAGGCCGTCCTGTGCGTGCCCGTTCTGCGCGTGCCCGTTCTGCGCGTGGGGGTCCTGTGTCCGGGCGTCCTGTGCGTGCACGTCCTGTGCACGCAGGGCGTGCTGCGCCCGGGCGAAGTCCACCACCTGCGCGGCCATCGTGGTCAGCTGGTCCCGGATATGCCGGTCGTCGCACTCCCCGGCCTCCGTGAAACGCGCCGCGGCGGTGCTCACGGCCACGCCCAGCGGGGTGTTCCAGCCGCGCAGCGCGTGCGCCGCGTCGCGCAGCGCGCCCAGTGTGGTCACAGCTCCCTGCCAGCCCTGCCCCACGGCCACACAGCCGACGGCGCGCCCGCTCATATACGGCCGTACGTCGTCGCGCAGCTGCTCCAGGTGATCCAGCGCGTTCTTCAGCAGCCCGGACACCGTTCCGTGGTACGCGGGGCTCGCGAGGACGACTCCGTCCGCCGCGGCAACCTCCGCCAGCAGTCTGCGCGCCGCGGGCCGCCGTCCGGCCGCGGTCCGCGGGTCGAACAGGGGCAGCTCCAGTTCGGCGCCGCCCACCAGGCTGACCTCCGCCCCCAGCCGCGCCGCCTCGCCCAGCACAAGCCGCAGGGCCCGCTCCACCGTGGAGCCGGGCCGCGAGGACCCTCCGATCCCCACCACCTTGACGGACTTCTGCATGACGACCCCCGTTGTCGTGTGCGGTCCCGTCATCCAGGACCGCCCACAGCCTTGGCCACGGAAAACTCCTTGGTCAACGTTCCGCTGACGGTGATTCCGATGCGGGCCATCGGCGATTCCGATGGCCGGTGAGCAACCCCTCGCCGGGGCGGCCCGGGAGAGATCGGGGGCCCGCCCCTTCCCGAAACCGGGGGGCAAGCCCCCAGCCCCCCGTACGGCCTGAAGGCCGTGTCCTCAAACGCCGGACGGGCTGGACTCTCCAGCCCCTCCGGGCGCTTGAGCAGCAGAGGTCCGGGGGCGGAGCCCTCGTAGATCAAGCCCCGTCCGCCGGCCGTCACGGGGCCCCGTCCCCGGTGACGGAGCCCGCTCCCTCTACCCGGCCAGCGCCAGCCGGTCCTGTGACATGAACCGGGCCGTCTCGTCGATGAAGGCCCGCATCTCGCGGGTGACCTGCCGGCCGCGCCGCCAGGCGATCTGCGTGTACACCTCGAACGGCGGCTGCCAGTCGAGCACCGCCAGCGTCCCGGCCGCGACGGCGTCTGCCACCGCGATCTCGGGCAGCACGCCGACCCCCAGTCCGGCGGCGACACCGCGCTTGATCGACTCTATGGTGCCGAACTCCAGCAGCGGCACGGCAGACGCCCCGGCCGCGCCGGCCAACTCCGCCTCCAGCAGCGCCCGGTAGGAGCAGCCGGTCTCGGGCGCCAGGACGTGCGTCGTCCGCAGGTCCCGCGTGGTCACGAGCGGCAGCCCGGCGAGCCGGTGCCCGGCGGCCGCGACCGCCACCAGCCGTTCCGGCCCCAGCACTTCCGCCCGCACTCCGGCGAAGTCGGTCTCCGCCTCCATGAAGAACCCCATGTCGAGGGTGCCCTGACGCAGCGCCTCGCAGGTCTGTGCGCAGGAGCCCGGCCGCAGGGCGAGCTGGAGCAGCGGATACCTGTGGTGGAAGAACTCCAGGACCGGCGGCATCCGGTACGAGGTCAGGCTCTCCACGGCGCCGACGGTGAGCGGTCCGGAGGGCTCGGACCATCCGGTCGTCTCGTCACGGGCCTCGTCGACGAGCGAGAGAATCCGTTCCGCGTACGGAATGAGCCGCTCCCCGGCGGGTGTGAGCCTGATCCGGCCGCGCAGGCGCTCGAAGAGCTCCACTCCCAGGCTCACTTCCAGGCTCTTGACCTGGGCGGTCACACTCGACTGGGCGTAGTTCAGCTCGGACGCGGCCCGGGTGAAGCTCAGCAGTGTCCCGACGCGGTGGAAAGTGGTCAGCTGTCGTAAGTCCATATGGTCCCCCGTGTTCCCCCATGGTTCACTCCCCGTGGCTCACTGCCATCCCATGTCGCCCTCCGCGGCCGGCGACTCCGGCTCGGAGTCCGCCTGCGGCAGGGCGATCTGAGCGCCGGGCAGCGGCGCGGCGACGGCGGCGGCGGCGGGCACGACGAGCGTCGCGGCGGCGAGGGCGGTGAGTGCGGCGGCCTTGGCGACACGTGCGCGGAGCATGACGTACATCCTTCCGGTACCGGTTCCCCGGTGGGGACGGCAGCTGCGGTGAATCCTTTTGGCTTTGGCGGGGTCGTCCGCCGCGCATTAGCATCGCCGCACGTGAGGCGTGTGAGAAGGGAGAACGGTTGGCCCCATTGGGCCTTGGCCCAATCAGGCCATGGGGCCAGGGGATCGCTTCCAGCCTCCCGCGCCCGGTCTTCGCACCGCGCACGCTCACGCATCGGCGGACTGGAGGACGGGGGCCCTCATGCTGGAACTGCTGGGACTGGATGCTTTCACCGAGGCGGTCTACCGGGCGATGCTCGCCCGGCCCCGCGATGACGCCGCGGCGCTCGCCCGGCATCTGGGGGCCTCGGAGGAGAGCGTCCGAGGGGCCTGGGACCGGCTGGCCGAGCTGTCGCTGATCCAGTTCCCGCAGGCAGTGCCGTCGGCCTCCGGAAGCCCGCACACACCCCGGCCGATCAGTCCCGAACTCGGCTTCGACTACCGGCTCGCCCAGTTGCAGGCGGAGCTGGCCAGGAACCGCCAGCGCATCTCCGCGGCACGGGCCACCGCCTCCCGGCTCCTCACCGAGTACGCCGAGTTGCAGGCCCCCAACTGCCCGGTCGCGGTGGAGCACCTCCCGGACGTGGCGCAGGTGCGCGCCCGGCTCGCCGCCCTGTCCGAGACCGTGGAGCGGGAGGTGATGGCCTTCGCCCCGGGCGGAGCGCAGACCGAGGCGAACATGATGGCCGCCCGTCCGCTCAACGAGTGGCTGCTGGGGCGTGGCGTGGCCATGCGGACGGTCTACCTGGACAGTGTGCGCAACGACCCCGCGACGGTCGCGCACGCCCGCTGGCTGACCGAACTGGGCGGCCAGGTCCGCACGGTCGCCACCCTTCCGATCCGGCTGACCCTCATCGACCGGGAGGCGGCGGTCGTCCCGGTCGACAGCGAGGACAGCGCCCAAGGCGCCGTCGTCCTGACGGGGCAGGGACCGCTCACAGCGCTGTGCACCCTGTTCGAGGTGGTGTGGGAGACGGCGCAGCCCCTGGGGCAGACGTCCCGCCGGGGCGGCGGGGACGAACTCGACCGTCAGGAGGCCGCCGCTCTGCGCCTGCTCGCCGAGGGCCACACGGACGAGGGCATAGCCAAGCGCCTGGGCCTCTCCCACCGGACCGCACGCCGGATAGCGACGGTCCTGATGGAGCGCCTGGGCGCGCGGAGCAGGTTCGAAGCGGGGGTGCGAGCGGTCCAGCGGGGCTGGCTGCCCAGGGACCTGTGACGACGAGCGGGTGCTGAGCGCTATGCGCCGCGGGCGCTCAGCGGACGCATGTCGGTCCAGACGTCGTCCACGTGCGCGAGGCACTCCTGCCTGGTCCCCGAGAACCCGGCCTCCCGCCAGCCGGCGGGCAGTTCCCTGCCCTCCGCCCAGATCGAGTACTGCTCCTCGCCGTTGAGCACCACGACGAATCGGTCGACGTCGTCGTTCCGGACCACGCCCCACCTCCAGGGATGACTTGGACAACGTCCCAAGGCTGGGTCGCCGCGCGCGTCCGGCGCAAGGCCGACCCCATGGAAGGTCCCGAACGCCCGGATCGATTCCTTCGATTACATCTCAGGACCGCTCTGACCGCAGGCGGGTCTCCAGGCCGTCCAGCACCCGCTCCAGCCCGTACTGGAAATCCCTCTCCCGGGCGGCCCGGGGGTCCTTGCCCCGCTGCTGCGCATAGCTCTCGCGCAGACGGGGGTAGGCCAGGGCGGCCTGTTCCGCCGCGGGCCACAGCTGCTCCACCCACTCCTGCTCGTCCTGGCCGCTGCGGGCCAGAACCGTCAGCCAGGCGGCCTCGCTCGTCGCCATGCCCGTGACATACGCGATGAGCGTCGCCGCCGCCGGGGACGTCATACGGCTTGCGAAGATGCACCTCGACGGCGGCCTCGCCGAGGACGGCGCCCGACTGCTCGCTCACAGCGGCGTCCGCGCGATGCAGCGCCGCGAGGTCGACGTGCCCGACAAGTGGACGGTCAGCGCGGACGGCTGGGGTCTGGGCTGGACCCTCTACGACTGGTTCGGCGCGCCGGGCTTTGGGCATGACGGGGCGTCGATCGGACAGCACGGCTTCCTCCGGGTGGCGCCTGAGGCGGGCGTCGTGGTGGTGCTGCTCACCAACGGCGGCGACGCACGACGGCTGTACGAGGAGCTGTTCGGCGAGCTGCTGCGCGAACTGGCCGGGGTGCGGATGCCGGAGCCGTTCGGGCCGCCCGCGCAGCCGCCCGCCGTGGACCTCGCTCCGCTGACCGGGGTATACGAGCGGGAGGGCGTGCGCATCACCGTCAGCGAGCAGCAAGGCGCGGGGCGTCTGGTGTACGAGTTCGTCGGCGGGATGAAGGACTTCTCGCCGCCGCTGGAGATGGACCTCGTGCCCGTCGCGCCGCAGGTGTTCGCGGGGCCGGGCTCCGGGGCGTACAGCGCGGACTGGATGCCGGTGGTGTTCTCCACGCTCGCAGACGGCACGGGATGCGTGTACATCGGCATGCGGGCGGCGCCGAAGGTCGCCTGATCCCGGGGTGTGCGAGGAGACCCGCCCGCGGCCTGGTGCGGCGGGGCGGGCCCCTCGGGGTGAGCGCTCAGCCCGAGGCTCGGGCGTCGGCCTGCGTGCCAGCGGTAGATCCTGGACAGGTGTCCATGTAACCTGGACATCTGTCTATGAGATCGAGGGCGTGGGTATCCGATGCAGACGACTGCGAATGTGCTGGTCGGCCTGGTGGCCGCACTGCACCTGTACATCCTGGTTCTGGAGATGTTCCTGTGGGAGAAGAAGCCGGGCCGTGAACTCTCCGGCTTCGACGCGGCCCTGGCCCGCGCCACCGCCCCGCTGGCAGCCAACCAGGGCCTCTACAACGGGTTCCTGGCGGCCGGACTGGTGTGGGGCCTGATCGCAGGGGACCCGACCGGATTCCGGGTCCAGGTCTTCTTCCTCGCCTGCGTGGTCGTCGCCGGGCTGTACGGCGGGTTCACCGCGAACCGGCGCATCCTCGTCGCGCAGGCGCTGCCCGGGGCTCTGGCGCTCGCCGCCGTCCTGCTGGCCCGGTGACCGCCATGCCGCCGGCCGCCGTGCCACCCGACCCCCGCACCGCCCGGACCCGGTCCAAACTGCGCCGGGCCCTGCTCGAGGAGTGCATGCTGCACCCGCTGGCCGAGGTCAGCGTCGCCACTCTGGTGCGTCGGGCCGGTGTCGGCCGCGCCACCTTCTACCTCCACTACGCCGACCTGGATGCGCTCGCCGTCGACGCCTGCGCCGATGTTGTCCGCGATGCCGTGGACGCCCTGCACGCCTGGCGCGGCGTCCCCGACCCCGACGCACCGCCGCCCGCGCTGCGGGAGTTCTTCGACCAACTCGCCCCGCACACGGCCCTCTACCGGGAACTCCTCAGCCCGGGCGGCGGCGGCCCACTCGGCCTGGTCCTCCACCAGGACCTGCGCGCCCGCAGCCACAGCGAACGCACACTGGTCGGCGCGCCGGAGCCCGACCTCATCGCCTCGGCCGTGGCCGCGACCTTCGCCGGGGTGCTCGCCGACTGGCTGCACGGCCTCATCCAAGCCACGCCTGCGGAGATCGCCCAGCGGGTCTGGCGCCTGCTCATCGCCCTGCACCGCACCCCGCTGCCCTGACGGGCGTCGTGAGGGCGGCGTTCACGGCTTTGCGGTCATGGGTCTCGGCATCGATGATCACAGTGGCGTAGCGGTGCCGTCGGCGCAGAGCGAAGTCGTCGACGCCGATCACGCGGGGTGTCCGCCCGGCGGGCAGCGGGATCCGCAGTAGCGTGCGCAGCGCCGTGTGACGCGGCAGGCCCACCGCGAGTACCGCCAGCAAACGCGCCCCTGCTCGGCCCGCTAACTCCGCGGCCACGGCATCGACTTGCCCGGTCAGGCGGACGGTTCGCCTCTGGTATCGGTCCAGGACGCCGGGCACCTGCTCGCGGAAGGTGTGGCGGCAGCCGCGTGTGGGACACACCAGGCGCCGCACCCGCACACGAACCACCACCCGGCGTTCATCGACCGGCACGTCGGCCACCGTCCGCCAGTGATAGCCGTGCACCCGCCCGGACGAGGCTCCGCACACCGGGCAGACCGCGGCCTCCGTCGGCGTCCGTGCCCGCACCACGATCCGCTCGCCCTCGTCGGCGGCCTCCTCGACGACCAGCGGGGACAGCCCCGAAAACACCGTCTGCACCAACTCGTTGACATTCTTCACGGGAATGTCAACGACCCTCACGACTCTCCGTCACCACCGAATGTGCGACAGGGCCGCTCGTGTTTGACAGACCCCTGGTGAACGGGGTCTGGGGGCGAAGCCCCCAGGAACTTGTTGTTCCCGCAACTCAGCGGAGCTGCTTAGGGCCTGTCTCGAAGTCGAGTGTGAGTTGTGACAAGATCGCGGCATGCTGCGACTCACCGATTTCATTATCGACTGCCCGGACACGATGAAGCTGGCGGCTTTCTACTCCGAGGTGACGGGCCGTCCGGTCAAGGAAGGCAGCTCCGAGGACTGGGCTGGCATCCAGTTCGGCGAGATCGAGCTGGCATTCATCCGGGTGGACGACTACCGCGCTCCGCAGTGGCCCGACAGCGAGCACCCCAAGCAGTTCCACCTCGACTTCGAAGTGGACGAGATCGAGTCCGAGCAGCGCCGCGTCCTCGACCTCGGCGCGACGCTAAGGCAGGATTTCATCGGCCCCAACGGCTACGGCTGGCAGGTTTACACCGACCCGATCGGCCACCCCTTCTGCCTGTGCCGCAACAAGGGCGTCATCTGGACCGACCAGGGCCCGATCTGGCCCAAGCGCGACTAATTAGATTCCGGTCATGGAGGACGTTCCGGGGCTCTCCGTGGGTGTTCTCCCGCCGTGGTGACAGTGGCCAGTTGAAATTCCCCATCGGCGGCCGGTAGGTGGGGAGCTAACTGGCCGCCGATGGCTACTGACCGTGAAGTGTCAGCTTCCGTGATGCGGGCTTGAGACTGGCTCTTGGGGGCGGAAGGTGCGGCGGTAGGTGTCGGGCGGGACGCCGACGCTGCGGTGGAAGTGGCGGCGCAGGGTGGTGGCGGTGCCCATGCCGGTGGCCGTGGCGATGGTGTCGACGGTGGCGTTGGTGGTTTCCAGGAGTTCCTGGGCGTGGCGGATGCGCTGGGTGTGGAGCCACTGCAGTGGTGTGGTGCCGGTGAGGCGTTTGAAATGGCGGGCGAGGTGGCGTGAGCTCATGCGGGCCTGGCGGGCGAGGTCCTCCACGGTAAGCGGTTGGTCCAGTCGTTCCAGCACCCAGGGGAAGAGTCCGCCCAGGGGGTGGTTGCCGGGCTTGGGCAGGGGTGTGGAGATGAACTGGGCCTGGCCGCCGTCGCGGTGGGGCGGGATGACCAGACGGCGGGCGATCTTGTTGGCGTTGGCCGAGCCGTGGTCGAGGCGGACCAGGTGCAGGCACAGGTCCATGGCGGCGGCCTTGCCCGCAGAGGTGAGGACGTCGCCGTTGTCGACGTAGAGGACGTCCGGATCCACGGTGGCCGCCGGGTGGCGTCGGGCCAGTTCCTGGGTGTGGGCCCAGTGGGTGGTGGCGCGCCTGCCGTCGAGCAGTCCGGCCGCGCCCAGGACGAAGGCGCCCGTGCACAGCGAGGCCACGCGTGCGCCAGCCTCGTGGGCGGTGCGCACCGCCTGGACCAGGGCGCTGGGCGGTTCACGGTCAGTGTCGGCCCAGCCGGGGACGATCACCGTGTCGGCGTGCGCGAGATGGTCGAGTCCGTGGTCGGGCGCCAGGCGGAAGCGGTCGACGTGTACCGGACCGCTTCCGCAGACGGAGAAGTCGTACCACGGGTCCACGATGTGGGTCAGATCAGCGCCGAAGATCTCGATCGCCACGGACAGTTCGTAGTGGAGCATGCCGTCGGTGACGGCCAGCGCGACAGTGGGCATGTCTGAAACTGTACGCGTCTTGTCGTTTCCGACGCTCGTGCGGGGTGCTGCCACGAGGACAGGATGTGCGTGTCAGGCTGCGGCGGATCGACATCGCGGCGGGTGTTCCAGTGCACGGGGGCAGTCTCATGGGGTCAGGTCAGCAGGTGGCGGTGTTCGGCGCGTACGGTCACACCGGGCGGTTCGTGGTCGCGGAGCTGGCCGCGCGCGGATACGTCCCGGTGTCCTCCGGGCGCAACGCCCAGGCGCTGCGGGAGCTGGCCCAGGAGCACGGCCTTGAGGCCCGGGTGGCGTCGGCCGAGGATGCGGCGTCGCTGGACCGGGCCCTGGCGGGCGCGGTGGCGGTCATCAACTGCGCGGGCCCCTTCGCGTCGACCACCGGTCCCGTGATCGAGGCCGCGCTCCGTGCGAAGATCCCGTACCTGGACGTGGCCGCCGAGCTTGAGGCCAACCTCGACACCTTCGCCCACTACCAGGAGCGAGCCCGGGACGCGGGAGCGGTGATCGTCCCGGCCATGGCCTTCTTCGGCGGCCTCGGCGACCTGCTGGCCACCGCAGCGATGGGCGACTGGTCCGCAGCCGACGAGGCCCACATCGCCTACGCGCTCAGCAGCTGGCACCCCACCGCCGGCACCCGCCTGTCCGGTGCCGTCTCCCGCGAGCGCCGCGGCGACGTCCGCCTGCGCTACAGCGGCGGCCAGTGGGAGCGCCGCACCGACGCCGCGCCCGCCCTTCAGTGGACCTTCCCGGAACCGATGGGAGTCCGGGAGGTGATCGGCGAGTTCACGATGGCGGACGTCGTCACCGTTCCCCAGCACCTGTCCATCCCCGACGTGACCACCTACATGACCGTTGAGGCGGTCCGTGATGTCGCCACCCCCCACACACCGGCCCCGACCGCCGCCGACCGGAGCGGGCGCTCGGACCAGACCTTCCTCGTCGACGCCGTCGTACGCTCCGGCGGAGTCGAACGCCGGGCCACGGCCAGCGGCCAGGACATCTACGCCGTCACCGCGCCTCTCGTCGCCGAGGCGCTCGAACGCGTCCTGACCGGCCGCACCAAGACTGTCGGCGTCGCCTCCGCCGGCGAGATCTTCGACGCACCGGACTTCCTGCACGCACTCGCCCCGTACATCGCACTCGACCTCCACCCGCAAGGTACCTGACCGCGACGCTCCACGACGCAAGACCGTTTCCGGATTCCCGGAAGCGGACTCCCACCACGTCTTCTGAGCGCACGCACGTAAGCACTCCGGGAGAACCTACGCGGTCACAGCACTAGGGAGGTCGGCCCCGAGAGGCTTCAAGGGGGTGCGGGCCAGGCTCGGTCCCGGAGAGGGATCAGTAGCCGTACCGGTCGACGCACCAGTCGGCGAAGCGCGCAAAGGCGGCGCGGGTGCCTTGCCCGGCTATGCCGTCGATTGGGCCGGTGTAGTCCCAGCTCTGCTTCAGCCCACGCTGCAGCGCCTTGATGGTGTTGGGGCCGACGATCCCGTCGATGGCGTCTGTGTATCCCTGGTGATCGCGCAGTGCGCGCTGGAAGGCCTTCCAGCTGTTCGTGCCCAGGTATCCGTCGATGGCTCCGGGGTTGTAGCCACGCTCCTGGAGTCGGCGCTGGACTCCCTTGGCCTGCCTGACGCTCAGCCCGAGGTTCTCAACCGCTTGCGCGGCGCTCTCGGTGGCGGAGGCCGACGTGGTGTCCGTCGGGGCCGCGACGGCGGTGGCGCTGGCGCCGGCGAGGGCGCCGACGGCGATTCCGGCGGCGGCGACGCCGCTGACGAACGTGCGCTTCCATGCGCTGAGTCTCATGCTCTCTCTTCCTGTGTGGGTTGTGCCGTCTGGTCGGCGCTACAGGTCAGGCCCTGCCACCAGCGGACTTGATCAGGTCGGTGCCCTTGCCGTCGTACAGCTTGACCGTCACATACGTCCCTTCAGGGATGCTCAGGTCGATGGTCGTCTTGTCGATCCTCTTCGGGGTGCCCGGAGCCTTGTAGGGGCCCTTGACGACCTTCTTGCCGCCGGAGTAGTACTCCACCGTGGCGTAGAGAGCGTCGCCGTCGTTTCGTGTGTCGTAGACCCAGAGCTTCTCGCCGGCGGGGTGGAACTCGACCTTGCCCAGGATGACTGAGACGTCATCCCGCTTCGTCGCCAGGATCTTGACGCCCCTGCCGCCTACATCCTTCTGGAAGTAGGTCCCGTCGATGAGGTCCCCGTCGGTGCATGGGCAGTTGTCCGTCGACGTCGTGGTGACCCACGCCTTCGGGTTGGGGTCGTACGCCTGGGCGGGAGCGGCGGCAACGGTGGCGAGCAGCCCCGCGGCTGCAACCGTGGCTCCGGTCGTGAGTGCTGCCGTCCTGTTCCGCATGCGCATAGACATGTCCTCCGTGTTCTCGTCTGCCGTGTGGCAGGGCCCCGGTGCCGCGTTCTGGCATCGGGTAGCTCGGTTCTGACAGAGCGACGGTGGCATTGCGGCGACGCCTGCAGCGTTCCGATCCGGATCCTTGGCGCGGATGATCAAACCTGGGGCGCGTCGTTGTCGCTGATTGTCAACGGAGGCACCACGAGAGGCTGACGTAGACATAGCAAGGTCCGCGCCTGAGCTGTCAGTCGGGTGCGCCCGGTGCCGGTGTTCCGGCGCGGCGCCCACCCGTGTCTGCGGTGGGGGGATGGCCGTAGGCGGCTTTGTAGGTGCGGGAGAAGTGGGCGGCGGAGGCGAAGCCGTACCGCGCGGCGACGGCGGCGATGGAGGTGTCGCGGGTGGTGCGCAGGCAGCGGCGGGCGTGGTCCAGGCGCTGGTGGCGGATGTAGGCGGCGATGGTGGTGCCGTGGTCGGCGAAGGCCCGCTGGAGCTGCCGCAGGGAGACGTATACCGCGGCGGCGACGGTGGCTGGAGCCAGCGCGGGGTCCTCCAGGTGGGCGTCAATGTGGGTGGTGGCTGCCTGCCAGAGCCGGTCGTGGTGGCTGTGGTCGGTCAGCTGGCGGCGGGCCAGTCCGCTGATGAGGGCGGCGAGGGTGTTGATCAGGTGGGGGCCGTCGCTGGCGTGATGGCTGGCCGGATCCAGGCGGGTGACGAAGGTTTTGATCAGGGCGCCGAAGCCGGCTGTTGTCTCCAGGGGCGCTCCGGCGAGGTGGCCGAGTCCGGCGGGAGGCAGGTCGAGCAGGTGACCGGGGATTTCGGCGCCGTAGCCGATGACGGGCATGTCGGGCTGGGTGGAGTGGACGGTGTAGGGGCGGGAGGAGTCCAGGAGGTAGATGCCGCCGGGGCTGGTGATGTGGCGCTGTCCATCGGCGTCGACGGCCAGGGGGCTGGATCCGGGCCGTAAGACGGTGAGGTGGATCAGGCCGGGGTCGGATACGCGTATCAGGCGTCTGGGCCGGTCATAGCGGGCGGCGGCCTGGGTGACGGGCCACAGGCTGCCGGAGCCGAGGGCGATGACGCGCATGCGGGAGTGGAAGTTGCCCGCATGCTCGCTCTCGATCTCCATCGGCGCCATGGTCGAGTTGACCACGCTCCGCCAGGCTTCGAAGCGCTCACCGCGCTTCAGGCTCGTAGTGTCAATCCCGGATACGGGCAGCACAGCGGATCCCCCATGCAGTGAATCGGCCCCAATGTCGTCCCGCTCTCCCCGCCCTGGGACAACGGCCACCGACAACGATCACAGTAGGGGAGAGCGTGGGGAGGTGTGTAGGGCAGAGGGCAGCGCCGGACTCCAGCGGCCCCTGTGTCTGCACCCGGGAGGCCGGTGCGGGCTGCCCGGCCTCACGGTGCGGTGAGCGCCAGGAAACGGGACCAGGTGGCGGCCGAGACCGTGAGATGGGGGCTGGGCTGGAGCTTGGAGTCGCGGATGTGGACGGTGTCGGGGGTGGAGGCGATCTCGACGCAGCTGTCACCGGAGCTTCCGCTGTAGCTGGACTTCCGCCAGGAGAGGGCCACTTCGACGCAGCTGTCACCCGAGTCGCCGCTGTAGCTGCTCTTGAACCAGACCAGATCCGTGCTCATAGCGCTCCTCGCAGTCTCTTCAGCAGATCCGCGGAGTCTTCCGGGGTGAGTGCCTGCGAACGCAGTTTCGCATACCGCATCTGGAGCGTGCTGATGGTCTTCCGGTCGGAGATGAACTGTCCGCTCTCCTGCCCCTCGCAGTAGGCGAAGCGCTCGAGCTGCGGGGTCTCCAAGAGCTGCATGGAGCCGTCCATGGCGCAGTGCTCCTCCCTGATCAGGGGGATGAGCTGGATCGCGACGTTCCGCAGCGATCCGACCTCCAGCACATGGTCGATGAGACCCCGGGTGACCTCGACACCGCCCATCCTGCGCAGAAACAGATGCTCCTCCAGTACAAAGCTGAAGGCGCAGTTCGGCCGTTCCGTCAGCAGGCGTTGTCGTTCCTGTCGGGCCGTCAACTGCTCGGTGACCTGCTCATCACTCAGTGGCGGAATGCGGTTCTCGAACAGCTTCCGTGCGTACGCCTCGCTCTGCAGCAGGCCCGGCACCAGTCGGCACTCGTACGTGTCGAGCCACCGGGCCTCCCGCTCCAGCGCCGCCCACCTCAGGAACCATGTCGCCAGCCCCGGGTTGCTCCGCGACACATGCTTCGCCGCCCGCTTGATGACGCCGAACGCGTCCAGCGCCTCATCCGCCAACTCCGGGAACTGGGGCGGCGGAAACCGCCGCCCCAGTTCCACCGAGGCCACCGTGTGCTTCGAGCAGCACACCTTGGGTGCGAACTCCTCGCGTGACAGACCCCGGTGCTCCCGGAAGGCCTTGACTACCTCCCCGAAGCCCTTAAGGCTGTCGGAGGCCTCGTCGTTGGTGCTGCTGTTGCCGTTGTCGTTGTAGTTGGCCATATCCCGGACACCTTTCGCACGGTCACTCCTCTCCGCTGCAACTCGTCCAGGTTTATGGCCGGTACGTCGTACTGTCTACCGATTGTGCATGTACAGATACCCACCGTGTGAGTACGGCGGCTCCGTACGCGTGGCGCTGCGTGACTGCTGTGCGGTCAGCCCTGCAGCTGCTCGTACGCCGGGAGCGTGAGGAAGTCCTCGTAGTCCTCGTCCAGCGCGACCTTCAGCAGCAGGTCGTGGGCCTGCTGCCAGTTGCCGGAGGTGAAGGCGTCCTCGCCGATCTCCTCGCGGATCGCGGCGAGTTCCTCGGCGGCGACCTTGCGGGCGAGGTCGGGGGTGGCGCGTTCGCCGTTCTCGAAGGTGACGCCCGCGTTGATCCACTGCCAGATCTGGGAGCGGGAGATCTCCGCGGTGGCTGCGTCCTCCATCAGGTTGAAGATGGCGACCGCGCCCAGGCCGCGCAGCCATGCCTCGATGTAGCGGATGCCGACCTGGACTGCGTTGCGGAGGCCCTCGTAGGTGGGCTTGGCGTGGAGGGTGTCGATGGCGATCAGGTCGCCGGCGGCGACGGAGACGTCCTCGCGGAGGCGGTCCTTCTGGTTGGGCTTGTCGCCGAGGACCGCGTCGAAGGAGGCCATGGCGATCGGGACGAGGTCGGGGTGGGCGACCCAGGAGCCGTCGAAGCCGTCGTGCGCCTCGCGGTCCTTGTCGGCCTTGACCTTCTCGAAGGCGACCTTGTTGACCTCGGCGTCGCGGCGCGAGGGGATGAAGGCCGCCATGCCGCCGATGGCGTGCGCGCCGCGCTTGTGGCAGGTGCGGACGAGGAGCTCGGTGTAGGCGCGCATGAAGGGCGCGGTCATCGTCACCGCGTTGCGGTCCGGGAGGACGAACTTCTCGCCTCCGTCGCGGAAGTTCTTGACGATGGAGAAGAGGTAGTCCCAGCGGCCGGCGTTGAGGCCGGAGGCGTGGTCGCGGAGCTCGTAGAGGATCTCCTCCATCTCGTACGCGGCCGTGATCGTCTCGATCAGGACGGTGGCGCGGACGGTGCCCTGCGGGATGCCCACGTAGTCCTGCGCGAAGATGAAGACGTCGTTCCAGAGGCGGGCCTCCAGGTGCGACTCGGTCTTCGGGAGATAGAAGTACGGGCCCTTGCCCAGCTCGACAAGACGCTTGGCGTTGTGGAAGAAGTACAGGCCGAAGTCGACCAGTGCGCCGGGGACGGCGCGGCCGTCCAGCTGGAGGTGGCGCTCCTCCAGGTGCCAGCCGCGGGGGCGCATGACGACCGTGGCCAGCTCCTCGGCGGGGCGCAGGGTGTAGGACTTGCCGGTGCGCTCGTCCGTGAAGTCGATGTTCCGCGTATACGCGTCGCTCAGGTTGAGCTGGCCGAGGACGACGTTCTCCCAGGTGGGGGCGGAGGCGTCCTCGAAGTCGGCGAGCCAGACCTTCGCGCCGGAGTTCAGCGCGTTGATGGTCATCTTGCGGTCGGTCGGTCCGGTGATCTCGACGCGGCGGTCGTTCAGCGCGGCCGGGGCCGGGGCGACCTGCCAGGAGGCGTCGGCGCGGATCGCGGCCGTCTCCGGAAGGAAGTCGAGGGTGGAGGTGCGGGCGATCTCGGCGCGGCGTTCGGCGCGGCGGGCGAGGAGCTCGTCACGGCGGGGCGTGAAGTTCCGGTGCAGCTCGGCCACGAAGGCGAGGGCCGCATCGGTGAGGACCTCGTCCTGCCTCGGCAGGGGCTCGGCGTCGACGATGGCCAGCGGGGACGGCGCTGGTGCGGACATGAAAGGTCACTTCCTTCGGGCGGGCTTCACGGGCGGTGCCGGGCGGCCGTCGGGATGAGCGGGCGACGCCGCGGTGCGGCGGACGTGCTCACGGCACTGAGTGCCAAGTCTCCGAGAGATCGGTCGCAGGCGCCGTCGCGGTGTCGGGCGCTTCTGAACAGTGGATAGTAGTTATCGCATAGTGGAAGTTCAATGGTTTGTTGATGTCGAGATTCTCTGGGTCGACAGACCATGGCTCTCAGTGCCACGCCGTGCACGCAAGGTGTGCGGTGTGTGCGGGGTGCGAGGCGTGCGGAGTGTGCGGGGTTACGCAAGGTGCGCGAGGTCGTCCGGGGTGTCGATGTCGTACGCCTGGGCCACATCCCCGCACTCGACCAGCGTGACCTCCGAAGCGTGCGCCGCCAGATAGGCGCGCGCACCGCGGTCGCCCGTCGCGCTCGCCGCAATGCCCTCCCAGTGGTCCGCGCCGAACAGCACGGGGTGCCCGCGCTCGCCGCCGTACGAAGCCGCCGCCAGGGTGGCGGGGGAGCGGTACGCGGCACGGACCCGGGCCACGGCCGGTACGCCGATGCCCGGCTGGTCCACCAGGGACACCAGCGCGGCGTCCGCCCCCGTCCCCGCCAGCGACGCAAGACCCGCGCGCAGCGACGAGCCCATGCCCTCCTCCCACTCCGGGTTGTCCACCACCGTGCAGCCGGTCAGCTCGGCCGTCGCCCGCACCCGCTCGGCCGCCGCGCCCAGCACCACATGCACCGGGCCGCAGCCCGCCTCCCGCAACACCGCCGCCGCATGCTCGACCAGCGGACGCCCCCGGTGCGTCAGCAGCGCCTTCGGGCGGCCGCCGAGCCGCCGTCCGCCGCCCGCCGCGAGCAGCAGGCCGGCGACGGCCGGTGTGCGGTGCATGCGGTCCTCCGCCAGTCCTGACGTGTCTCTCATGGACCATCCATATCGCACGTGAGGATGGGGGTGATGCGCCCTGCGTGGGTGACACGGCCTTGGATAAAGTGCAGCCTCCGACAGAGAAGTTCACCATGGGGGACGAGAGCCGAATGAGCGCGAGTGCACAGCAGGGCACGGTCTTCAAGCCGCTGGGGGAGGACGATCCGCAGCATGTCGCGGGGTACCGGCTCGCCGCTCGGCTCGGGGCCGGCGGCATGGGCAAGGTGTACCTCTCGTACACGCTCGGCGGACGGCCCGTCGCCATCAAGGTCATCCGGCCCGACTTCGGCCAGGACGCCGAGTTCCGCCGCCGGTTCGCCCAGGAGGTGCAGGCCGCCCAGCGCGTCCAGGGCCTCTACACCGCGCCCGTCATCGACGCCGACCCCGACGCCGAGCAGCCGTGGCTCGCCACCGCGTACGTCCCCGGCCCCTCCCTCGCCGACGCCGTCAACCAGCACGGCAAACTCCCCGTCGAGACCGTGTTGTTGCTCGTCGCCGGGATCGCCGAGGCGCTCCATGTCATCCATGGCGCGGGCATCGTCCACCGCGACCTCAAGCCCGCCAATGTGCTGCTCGCCGCCGACGGTCCGCGCGTCATCGACTTCGGCATCGCCCGTGCTGCCGACGCCACCTCGCTCACCGGCAGCGGCGTCACCATCGGCACGCCGTCGTTCATGGCCCCGGAACAGGCCGCAGGCAGCCATGTCACCCCGGCGACCGACATATTCGCGCTGGGGCAGGTCGCCGCGTACGCCTCCACCGGCAGCCCCGCGTTCGGCGAGGGCACCTCGCACGGCGTGCTGTACCGGATCGTGCACGAGGAGCCCGATCTGACCGAGGTGCCGGAGCGGCTGCGGGAGCTGGTGACGCGCTGCCTGGCGAAGGAGCCGGAGAACCGGCCGTCGGTCGCCGAGCTGCTGACCATCTGCCAGGAGGCCACCGCGGAGACGGTGCTCAGGCGGCCCGAGGAGTGGCTGCCGAGCGCGGTCGCCGCGGAGATCGGCACCCGCAAGGCCGCGCCCGCGCCGGCGTCCCCCACTCCGCCGCCGGCCGCACCGGCTGCGACGGCGCCGGCGGCGACCGCACCGGGGACCGTCCCCGCACCGCCGACCGCCCCGCCCGCCGCCGCGCCGACCGCGGCGGCCGCTCCGGCTCCGAACCCCGCTCCGGTTCCGAGCCCGGCGGCCGCTCCGACGCCCTCGCCTCCGCCCGCGCCGAATCCGACGCCCGCGCCCCCGCCCACCGAGGCGGCCGCCCCCGCGACCCCGCCGCCCGGCTTCGGCCCGCCGCCCCAGGCCGCGTACGGCTATCCGCAGCAGCCGCAGCCGTACCAGACCGCGCCCACGCCCACGCCGATGCCGGCGCCTGCACCTCCGGCCGCACCCAAGAAGAAGAAAACGGGCCGCAACGTCACCCTCGCGGTGCTGGCCGTCCTCGTCATCGCCGGATTCGCCGGAGGCGGCGCCTATCTCGCCCTCTCCGACGGCGACAAGGACGACAAGACCTCCGCCCAGAGCCAGGACGAGCCGTCCGGCGGGCAGTCCTCCTCCCAGCGGCAACAGACGCCCGCACCCGGCCCGACCGGGGACGGCGAGGACGGCACGGACGGCGAGGACGGCGACGGGTCCCAGGCCGACGGTCAGGACGCCTCCTCCGACCCGCCCGCCGAACCCGTGGACGATCCGGAACCCGCGACGTACAACGGCCTCAACGTCGTCGACGACTACCACCTCACCTTCGACGACCACCCGATCAAGCCGGTCGGCGACAACTCCAACGCCGATGTCGTCTACGACTGGAGCGTGGGCTGGATCGAGGTCGAGAATGCCCGGCTGATCCTGCTGCGCAACGGCCAGACCGGAGACCTCGACACCTGCCGGAACGAGACGCGCTACGCGACCAAGCTCAGGCTCAGCGGACTGTCCAAGGGGTCAAGGTTCTGCGTCCTGACCAACTCGGGGCACGTCGGAGTGGTCACGTACCAGGGGAAGTCCCCAGACTCCGACCCCAGCCGCTACATCACCCTCGATGTGACCGTGTGGCGCAACGCGCTCAACCCGGTGGAGCCGACGTCCTGAATTCCGTCCGCGGAGTGGCGCGCACTGCGCCCATGGCGTTAACTGGCCCGCGACCCTTGGTGACCGACCATCACCCGAGGGTCGCGGGCCGGTGTGTGTACCGGGCACGACGACGTGCGAGGGGGAGGGCTGTTGTTGCGGAGCGTGGGGCAGACGCGGTTGACAGGGAGCGGCGAGGACCCGAGGGCGACGGAGCTGCGCGCTGCCGTCTCCCGGCTCCGCCGTGAACTGGCCGGCCACCCGGTCGACTTCCCCGACCGGGACATCGCGGAGGACGAACTGGCCGTGCTGGCCGCGATGGTGTCCAGCGGGGAACCGGAGGTTCCGCGGATGCGGCGCTCACTGCTCCTGATCGCCGGTGCGGTGGGTTCGGTGAGCGCGCTGGGGTCCGCGCTGATGCAGGTGCGCCAGGCGGTCGACCTGTTCGGCGAGACGCCGCCGCGGGGCCGCGGCTGAGCTGCCGCGGCGGCACCGGGCGGCTGACGGCCGCCGCCGGGCCGGTGGGCCTGAGGCCGGGGCCGGGGTAGCCGGATTCGTCCGGCGCGTGTCCGGGGCCGGGGTAGCCGGAGCCGGCCGCCGCACACCGGCTGGGCAGCCGGAGCCATCCAGCGCGGGGTCCGGCCCGGGCCGGCGCGTGGTCGGCCGGCCCGACGACGAGCGGGCCCGGATCGACGCGTGGTCAGTCGGCCCGGGCCGGCGCGCGGTCGCCTCGGGGCTCGCGCAGGCGCGCTCGGCGACGTCCCCGGATGCCGTCAGCCGTGTGCCGACGCCTCCTCCGGGAGCGGCTCGGGGCGTTGCACGGGTGTGCCGCCCGCAGTGCCCAGCCGGGGCAGTCGCCGGTCGAGCCAGCGCGGCAGCCACCAGTTCGCGCGGCCCAGCAGCGCCATCGCCGCGGGTACGGCCACCATCCGCACCACCGTCGCGTCGAGCACGATGGCCGTCGCCAGCCCGAGGCCCATCATCTTCACCAGCGGTGAGGGATGAACGACAAAGCTGAGGAACACCACCGTCATGATCAGCGCAGCCGAGGTGATCACCCGGCCCGTGCCCGCGATGCCGCGCGCCACCGACTCGGCGTTGTCCCCGGTGGCCTCGTACTCCTCGCGGATGCGTGAGAGCAGGAACACCTCGTAGTCCATGGACAGGCCGAAGAGCACGGCGAAGAAGATGGCCGGCAGCGGGGACGCGATCGGCAGCGTTTCCTCCAGGGCGAACAGGCCCTGGAGCCAACCCCACTGGAAGACGGCGACCACCACCCCGTACGCCCCGCCGATGGAGAGCAGATTCATCACGACGGCCTTCAGCGGCACTGCGACGGAGCGGAAGACCAAGGTCAGCAGCAGAAACGACATGGCCAGGATCGCCGCGATGAAGACCGGCAGCGTGTCGGTGAGCTGCGTCGTCAGATCGACGGTCATGGCGGTCAGACCCGACACCGCGACATTGGCGGGCGCCAGACCGCGAACGCGCTCAAGGGTGCGGGACGTCTCCTCGTCCGCGGCGGCCGTGGCCGGCACCGCAGGCAGCACTACCGTGTCCCCGGCGGGCGACTCCTGCGCCTCCTTCACTTCGACGATGCCGGGGTCGGCGGCGATCCGCTCGGACAGCGCGGGAATGCCCGAGGCGTCCACGCCGGGGCTGCGCAGATCGGCGACGATCAGGAGCGGGGAATTCGCGCCGGGGCCGAAGCCCTCCGCCAGCAGATCGTGGGCGCGGCGGTGCGTCGTGCTCACCGAGTCGTCTCCGGCGTCCGGAAACCCCGTCTGCATCTTCAGCGCCGGGGCGGCCAGCGCCAGCAGCGCCACAGCGGCGACGACCAGATACGGCCACGGCCGGCCCGCGACGCGGTGGGCGAACCGCCACCATGCCGTGGCCTCGGGCTTGCCGGCCCGGCGGCGGCCCGTCAGCCGCCCGGCGTCGACGCGGTCGCCGAGCAGCGCCAGCAGCGCCGGCAGCAGGGTGAGCGAGGCGGCCACGGCGAACAGGACGACCAGCGAGGTGCTCAGGCCGATCGAGGTCAGAAAGCCCAGACCGGTCAAGGCCAGGGCGGCCATCGCCACCACGACCGTGCCTCCGGCGAACACGACGGACGGGCCGGACGACGCCATGGCCTGCGACAGCGCGACGGAGTTGTCCCGGCCCGCGGCTCGGTTCTCCCGGTAGCGGGCCACGATGATCAGGGCGTAGTCGATGCCGACGCCGAGCCCGATCATCGCGCCGATCGTCGGCGCCGCGCTCGAGACGTCCATCGCCCCGGCCAGCAGCAGGATGCCGCCCAGCCCGGCGGCCACCGCCACCAGCGCCAGCACGACCGGGACCAGCGCGGCCACGACCGTGCCGAAGGCGACCGCAAGCACGGCCAGCGCGGCCAGCAGGCCGGCGGCCTCCGCGCCGGAGGTCTCCGTCTCGGCGTTGATGAAGGCCGCGTCCCCGCCGAGCTCCGCCGTCACCCCCTCCGCCCGTGCCGGTTCCAGCGCGGCCGTGAGGGCGTCGAGCGGCTCAGGACCGAGCTCCGCCGACGGCGTGTCGAAGGCGATCTCGGCGTATCCGATGCGGCCGTCGGCCGACACCGCGCCCGCGGCGAACGGATCGGCCACCGCCGTGACGTGCTCCACACCGGCGATCTCGGCCACCGCGGCGTCGACTGCGGACCGGCTGTCCTCGAGCCGTCCGCCCTCCGGGACGGCGAACACCGCCTTGGCGCTGCCGCCCGCGGCCTCGGGGAAGCGTTCCTCGAGCAGCCGCATCGCCTTCTCGCTCTGGCTGCCGGGGGCGACGAGATCGTCGCTGAACGCGCCGCCGACGGTCCCCGCGAGGCCCAGGACGAGGGCCGCGGCCGTCAGCCACGCTCCGATGACGGCCCAGGGTCTGCGGGCGCTGGCCTCGCCGATGCGGCGGATGAAGCGATGCACGTCGGTGCTCCTTCGAGGGTGCGGACGAGAAAACGGATCGAACGGCCGAGGAAACGGCCGAGGAAACGGCCGAGACAACAGCCGCGGAAACGGCCGCGGAAACGGCTGCGGAAACGGCCGAGAAAAGCGGTTCGAACGGCGGACGCCTACCTGGCTGCCGCCGCCCGCATCACTCTCCTCGCCAAGGCCCCGCAGGTCGCCCGCCCGCGGACGCACCCGTTCACCCCTCTCGCGGCGGACGGCGCATCCCGGTCCGAGCCGCCGTCTCCCCCCGCGCGACGGAGACCCGCATCCGCCTCCGGGCTGATGACCGCCCCGCGGGGCTTGACCTATCGTGTGCGGACTGCTTCGGCGGCCCGCCCGGGGGCCACGGGACGTCCTGCGCGGAGCGACGGTGAGAAGCGGAGCGACGGTGAGAAGGTGAGCACAACGGCGCTGGACAGCACGGCGTTGGACAGCACGGCGTGGCCGTCCCCGACGCCGCGGGGGAACGCCCCGAGGAGATACAGGGGGCCCTTCGCCCGCTGGCCCCGTGCCGCGGACGGTGTCCTCGTCGTCGCGGTCTTCCTCCCCACGCTGCTCGTGACGGAAGGCCCGGGAGACTCCCTGGTCATCCGGTCCTTCGGCGACCTCCCCCTGATCGCTCCGCTGGTCTTCGCCGCGGCCGCCGCCGCGCTGTACCGGCGCCGGAGCGCCCCGCTGGTCGCTCTCGGTGTGAACCTGGCGGGCTGGGTCGCACTGCTCGGAAGCGGTCACGCGGACCTCGGCTGGGGGACCATCATCGCCCTGTACAGCACCGGCAGGTACGCCGACGACGACCGGTGGGCGCACACCGGCGTGGCCGCGGCCCTCGTCGTGGTCGGCGTCGACGGTCTCTTCGAACCGGCGCCGTGGGCGGAGCAGGCCGTCGCGGGCGTCGTGGTCCTCTTCGGCGCGTGGTACGTGGGGCGACGGATGCGGCTGCGCGGGGAACGCGCCGCCCGGCTGCTCCAGGAACAGGCCGCCGAAGCCCGCCGGATCGTCGCCGAGGAGCGGACCCGCATCGCACGCGAACTGCACGACGTGGTCGCCCACCGGGTGAGCATGATGACGGTGCAGGCGGGCGCCGCCAAGACCGTGGCGGCACAGGACCCCGAGAGCGCGCTCAAGGCGATGGCGGCGGTCGAGGAGGTGGGGCGGCAGGCGCTGGACGAGCTGCGCCATCTGCTCGGCGTCCTGCGACCGGAGACCGGCCTGGACGCTCTCGGCCCCCAGCCGGGGCTCGCGGACCTCGACCGGCTGGTCGAGCAGATCCGCACGGCGGGCGTGGACGTCTCGCTGGCGGACGGCGCCCGGGAGGCGCAGACCGCGCTCTCGGGCCTTCCCGCGCGCGTGGACCTGTTCGCCTACCGCATCGTCCAGGAGGCGCTGACCAACGTGCTCAAGCACGCGGGCCCCGGCGCCCGCGCGGAGGTGCGGCTCGGCGTCGACCGCAAGGCGATCGTGATCGAGGTGCTGGACGACGGGCGCGGCACGGCCGTCACACAGGGCGCAGGCCCCGTCCAGGGAGACGGCCCGGGCCACGGGCTGGTCGGGATGCGGGAGCGGGCACTGCTGCTGGGCGGCTCCCTGGACGCCCGCCGACGCCCCGGCGGGGGCTTCCGGATCGTCGCCCGACTTCCGTCCGGAGGTGAGCCGGCGTGACCATCAGCGTCGCCGTCGTCGACGACCAGGCACTGGTCCGCGGAGGCTTTGCGATGATCCTCCGGGTCCATCAGGACATCGAGGTGGTCGCCGAGGCCGGAACCGGCCTCGAAGCGGTCGAGGCGGCACGACGGCACCGGCCCGATGTGATCCTCATGGACATCCGGATGCCCGAGATGGACGGGCTGGAAGCCACCTCCCGCATCCTCGCCGAAGCGGACTGGGACGTCCGGGTGCTGATCCTGACCACGTTCGACCCGGACGAGTACGTCTACCGGGCGCTGCGCGCGGGAGCCAGCGCCTTTGTGCTCAAGGACATCCCTCCCGAGCAACTCGCCGACGCGGTCCGCACCGTGGCGGACGGCGGAGCCCTGTTGGCGCCGTCCATCACCCGGCGTCTCATCGGCAGGTTCAGCGAGCGCCCCGCCGTCAACGCGGCCGTCGCCGCCCGGCTGGAGAGGCTCACCGAACGGGAGCGCGAGGTGGCGGCCGCCGTCGCGCGCGGGGCCAGCAACTCGGAGATCGCCGCAGACCTCCGCATCGGCGCGGCGACCGTCAAGTCGCATGTGTCGAGCATCCTGGTGAAGCTGGGGCTGCGCGACCGCACCCAGGTGGTGATCTTCGCCTACGAGAGCGGCCTCGTCGAGGCGGGCGTCCACGACATCGGCCACTGATGCCGGCTGCCGACGTCGGCCGCAGACAGCGGACTGCGCGGCAGCAGCACTCAGCACGTGCGGCACCCCGCGTCCAGCGTGTGCGACGACGGGCGCTCAGCCCGTGCGGCTCCCGGTGTCCAGGCGTGCGGCTCCCGGCGTCCAGCGCCTGCGGCTCCCGGCACTCGGCGCGTGCGGCTCCGGCGTCCAGCGCCTGCGGCTCCCGGCACTCGGCGCGTGCGGCTCCGGCGTCCAGCCCGCGTGGCTCCCGGCGCTCAGCGTGTGCGGCGACCGGCATTCAGCAGCGTGCGGCTCCCGGCACTCAGGGCGTGCGGCGACCGGCGTCCAGCCCGTGCGGCACCTGGCGTCCAGCGCCTGCGGCTCCCGGCACTCAGGGCGTGCGGCGACCGGCGTCCAGCCCGTGCGGCACCTGGCGTCCAGCGCCTGCGGCTCCCGGCGCCCAGCGTGTGCGGCGACCTGCGCTCAGCCCGTGCGGCAGCCGGCACTCAGCGGCGGATCAGGCGGCGGGCCGTCGCCGCCGCCACCGCCGCCGTACGCGAGTCGACGCCCAGCTTGGCGTAGATATGCACCAGATGGGACTTGACCGTGGCCTGGCTCAGGAAGAGCCGCTTGCTGATCTGCAGATTCGACAACCCGTCGCCGACCAGCTGAAGCACCTCCAGCTCCCGCTTCGTCAGCGCCGCCGCCGGGGCGCGCATCCGGTGCATCAGGCGGTGCGCGACCGCGGGCGCGAGGGCCGAGCCGCCGGACGAGGCCGTGCGGACCGCCGCGGCCAGCTCCTCGGGAGGGGCGTCCTTCAGCAGATACCCCGCCGCACCCGCCTCCACCGCGGCCAGGATGTCGGCGTCGGAGTCGTACGTGGTCAGTACCAGGACCCGCGGGCCGTCCGGCAGGGCGCTGATCTGCGCCGTCGCCTCCGAGCCGTGCAGCCCCGCCCCGAACTGAAGGTCCATCAGCACCACGTCGACGCCGCCCCCGGCAGACCGCAGGACGGCCTCCTCGGCGGTCGCGGCCTCCGCGACCACCGCGAAGTCCGGCTCGGTGTCCAGGACGGCCCGCAGCCCCGCCCGTACGACGGGGTGGTCGTCGGCGAGCAGCAGCCGGATCGGCGGGGCGCTCATACGGCCGCCCGCGCGGGCAGCGGCAGGGTGAGCGCGACCGCCGTGCCCTCGCCCGGGGCCGACTCCACGCTCAGGGTCCCGCCGAGCGTGCGCGCCCGCGACCGCATGCCCGGCAGGCCGAATCCCTCGCCCCCGGCGACGGCCGGCGGATCGAATCCGCGCCCGTCGTCGACCACGTCCAGCGAGACGGAGGCGTCCATGAAACTGAGGGTGATCTCGGCGCGTCCGGCCTGTGCGTGCCGGACCGCGTTGGCCAGCGCCGACTGGGCCGTGCGGAGCAGGGCTGCCTCGTAGGCGGTCGGCAGCTCCACCGGTGTGCCGCTCACCGAGAACCGCACGGCGGGCGGCCCCGGCGACTTGGCGCACAGCCGCTCCAGCGCGCCCGTGAGCGAGCCGTTCGCCAGGTCCGGCGGGGTCAGGGCGCGGACGAAGCGGCGGGCCTCGGCCAGATTGTCCTGCGCGGCCCGCCGCGCCTGCCGGACGTGTACGACGGCGGCCGGGCCGTCCCCGGGCAGCGCCCGCTCGGCGGCGCGCAACAGCAGCTGAATGGACGACAGCCCCTGCGCGAGGGTGTCATGGATCTCCCGGGCCAGCCGCTCCCGCTCCGCGAGCGTCCCCGCCGCCCGCTCCGCGTCGGCCAGCTCGGCGCGCGTCGAGACCAGCTCCTCGATCAGTTGGCGGCGGTGCTCGCTCTCCCGGTAAAGCGCCTGGTAGCCCAGGACGGTCGCGACGGCCACCGCTGCCCCGAGCAGCGGTCCGAGGAACGCCCCCGGCGTCACCTCCTGCGCATGGAGCACAAAGCTCCCGATCGCCGCGGCGGCGGTGACCGCCACCGCGGGCAGCCCCCAGCGGACCGGCAGCAGATGCAGCTGGAGGAAGTACAGCGGGAAGGCCGCCCACAGCGCGTCGGGGGAGAGCGCCAGCAGGACCAGCCACACCGTGCCGAGTGCCGCGAGCCAGAGTCCGGCCGCCCGCGCCGAGCGGTCCACGGCGGGGGAGCGGACGCCGTACCCGTACACGCCCGCCATCGCCGCCGCGGTCGCCGATGCCGTGACCGCGTGGGGCGTCGCCGCCGAGCGGACCGCCGTGAGCGCCAGCAAGCCCAGCAGCAGGGCGTGCAGACACCAGCGGAGCGCGCGCAGTACGGGAGTGAGGGGACGGGAATCCATGGCCCGTCCAGCGTAGGCGGACCGCCCGGGCGTCGGGTCAACCGAAAGGTTGATACCAGCGTGCACGCAGGCTCGATGCCGGGCGGCCCGTGGTGCGCGCACGCTGATCGGCATGTTCGTCGCATGGAGAGATCTGCGGTTCGCCAAGGGGCGGTTCGCGCTGATGGGCACGGTCGTCGTGCTGATGACCCTGCTGGTGGGGCTGGTGTCCGGGCTGACCGAAGGGCTCGCCCGGGAGAACGTCTCCGCCGTGGCCGGCCTGCCCGCCGACCGGCTCGCCTTCGCCGCCCCGCCGGACGGCCGGGCGGTGTCCTTCGCCGATTCGAAGGTGTCCCGCGAACAGTGGGAGGCCTGGGAGCGGCAGCCGGGCGTGACCGGTGCGCAGCCGCTGGCCATCCGCACGCTGCGGGCCGCGGCCGGGGACCGTACGGCGTCGGTGACGGCGTTCGCCGCCGAACCGGACTCCGGGCTCGCGCCGCGGGGCGTGGGCCCCGGCCGCGTCGTCCTCTCCGCGAAGGCCGCCGAGGAACTGGGCGTCGGAGCGGGGGACGCCGTACGCCTGGGGGAGCGGGAGGCCGCGGTCGCGGCGGTGGCGGGCGAGGCCTCGTACAGCCACACCCCGGTGGTGTGGACCGCGCTCGACGGCGACGCCGCCACGGTGATCGCTCTGCGGACCGGCAGCGGAGCGGACCTGGCCGCGGGGGACGAGGCCGCCGGCACCACCGCCCTCTCCGTGGACGACGCGCTGACCGCCATCGGCTCGTACCGGGCCGAGAACGGCTCGCTGCAGCTGATGCGGGGCTTCCTCTTCGTGATCTCGGCGCTGGTGACCGGCGCGTTCTTCACGGTGTGGACGATCCAGCGCAGCGGCGACGTCGCCGTGCTCAAGGCGCTCGGCGCATCCACGCCCTATCTGCTGCGTGACGCGCTCGGGCAGGCCGTCGCCCTGCTCGCGGGCGGGACCCTCGCGGGCGCCGCTCTCGCCGCGGGGGCCGGGGTCCTGATCAGCGGCACGGACGTGCCCTTCGTGCTCGACGCGGCGACGGTGCTGCTGCCCGCGGGGGTGCTGATCGCCCTCGGCGCCTGCGGGGCCGCGCTCGCCATCCGGCGGATCACCGCCGTCGACCCCCTCACCGCCCTCGGGAGCGCCCGATGACCCTGCTGATCGACGAGGTGACCCTCACCTACCCCGACGGCGACGGGCGGCTGACCGCCCTCGACGCGGTCGGTCTGCACGTCCCCGCCGGATCGCTGACCGCCGTCGTCGGCCCCTCAGGCTCCGGCAAGTCCAGTCTGCTGGCCGTCGCCGGGACGCTTGTGCGCCCCGACCGCGGCCGGGTCGTCGTCGACGGCGTCGACGCCGGCGGCCTGGACCGCACGGCTCGCGCCGCGCTGCGGCGCGAGCGCATCGGCATCGTCTTCCAGCAGCCGAACCTGCTGCCGTCGCTTACGGCGGCGGAGCAGCTGGAGGTCATGGCCCATCTGACCGGCCGCATGTCCCCCTCGGTACGGCGTCGCGCCCAGGACCTCCTCGACGCCGTCGGCCTCGCGGCCCTGGCCCGGCGCCGCCCGCGTGAACTGTCCGGCGGCCAGCGGCAGCGCGTGAACATCGCACGGGCCCTGATGAACGACCCCGCGGTCCTGCTCGTCGACGAACCCACCAGCGCGCTGGACCGGGAGCGGGGCGCGGAGGTGATCGACCTGCTGCTGGCGCTGACGCGGGAGCGGTCGGTCGCGACCGTGGTCGTCACACATGACGCGGGGCACGCGGGGAGGGCGGACCGGGTGGGGAGGATGCGGGACGGGCGGCTGACGGCGGGGACGGCCTGACGGCCTCGTCCCCAAACGCCGGACGGGCTCACATCCTCCCGCCAATGCGGTGACCCCCGCCCCGTCCTCCCCCCACCGCCCCGCCCCCCGTGGCAGTCTCCGTGCGTCGCCCGATCCTCCCGCCCCCGAGGAGCTGCCCGATGCGTCGTCCCCCTCGTCGTTCCGCCGTCCTCCTGCTGGGGGCGCTGCTCGCCGCCCTGCCGGCCGCCACGTCGTTCGCGGACGGCGAAGGGCCTGTGCACCACGGCGGGCCCAGCCGGCAGCAGGGCGTGGTCACCAGTGCGGACGCGGCCGTGCCCTTCGCCTGGGTGACGCTCTATCAGGCGGGTGACCGGCGGGGCGGCGAGGCCAGGCCGCTGGGGCGGGCGCGGGCGGACGGGGAGGGGCGGTTCACCGTCGAGTACGAGCGGCCGAAGGCGCCCGGCACGGTGCTGTACCTGATCGCCGACGCGGGGCGGCAGGACGGCGGCAAGCAGGGCGGGGGGAAGGAGGCGCGCGGGCACGGGCCGGTCCGCCTGGCCGCCGTGCTGCTGCCCGAGGCGCAGCCGACCCCGGTCACCGTCAACGAGCGCACGACCGTCGCCGCGGCGTACGCGATGGCCCGCTTCACGCACGGCCCGCATATCGCCGGCGGCCATCCGGGGCTGCAGAACGCGGCCGGCACCTCCCACAACCTCGCCGACGTCAAGACCGGCAAGGTCTCCGCCGTGCTCGACGCGCCGCCGAACGGCGCGGAGACCTCCACCCTCCGGGCCTTCAACTCGCTGGCCAACATCCTGGCGGGCTGTGTCGCGGGCGAGACCTGCGAGGAGCTGTTCCAGCTGGCCACGCCCGCGGGCGGGGACGCGCCTCGGGACACCTTCCAGGCGGCGGTCGACATCGCGCACGCCCCCGGCCGGAACGCCACGGCGCTGTACGGGCTGTCGGAGCTCGCCGGAAGTTCGTACGAGCCGCACCTCACCTCGCCGCCGGACGCCTGGACGCTCGCCCTGCGCTATGTCGGCAACGGCCATGAGCTCGACGGGCCGGGCAATGTCGCCTTTGACGCCGACGGCAACGCCTGGATCATCAACAACTACCACTACAACCGCGATCCGCTGATCACCGTCTGCGGCGGCGAGCAGCTGACCAAGCTGACGCCCACGGGCGGGGACGCCCCGGGCGCGCCGTTCCGGGGCGGCGGTCTGTACGGGGCCGGATACGGCGTCACCCTTGACCCGAAGGGGCACGTGTGGGTGGGGAACTTCGGCTTCCAGGGCCGTGGCTGCACCTATGACCAGGACTTCCTGTCGCGCAGCGTGTCGCAGTTCCGGGAAGACGGGACTGCGCTGTCGCCCACGGTCGGCTGGCGGCAGGGGGACATCTCCCGGCCGATGGGCACCGTCTCGGACCGCAAGGGGAACATCTGGGTCGCGAACTGCGGCAACAACACGGTGACGCGTATCCCGGACGGGCGGCCCAAGCGGGCGCGGAACATCACGCCGCCCGAGGGCACGCTCGTCAAGCCGTTCTCCATCGCCATCGACACCCGGGGCCGGGCCTGGGTGTCCAGCAACAGGACCGACAGCGTGCTGATGCTCTCCCCGGACGGGCAGCCGCGGCGCTCGGTCAGCGGCGGCGGCATCAGCGCTCCCATGGGTCTCGCCTCGGACAGCCTGGGGAACGTCTGGGTGGCCAACTCGGCGCTGGCCGACCCGCCCTGCTCAGGCACTCCGTCGCCGCTGCCGCCGACCGACGGCGTCGACCCGGTCGAGGGGGCCGCCGACGCCTCCGTCACCCTGATCCGCCCCGACGGCTCGACGAGCCGCCCGTTCGAAGACGGCGGCCTGTTCCTGCCCTGGGGCATCGCGGTCGACGGGAACGACACCGTCTGGGTCGCCAACTTCGGCGGACAGCGGGTGGCCCAGCTGTGCGGGGCCCGGCCCGAGGGCTGCCCGCCCGGACTCCGCACGGGACAGCCGATCTCCCCGGCCGACACCGGCTACACCAGCGACGGCCTGTCGCGGAACACCGGGCTGCAGATCGACCCGTCGGGCAATGTCTGGGTCGTCAACAACTGGGAGACCGTGCCGCTGCAGACCAATCCCGGAGGACACGAGGTGGTGGTCTTCGTGGGGATCGCCGAACCGGTGCGCACCCCGTTGATCGGGACCCCGCGCTCGGTCTCCTGAGACGCCGGGGGCGTGCGGATCAGCCCTGGCCCCCCGTGCTCGCCAGTGCCGCGGACAGGTCCAGGGCGACCTCCTGCAGCACCGGGACGATCTTCTCCGTCGCCGCCTCCGTCACCCGGCCCGCCGGACCCGAGATGGAGATCGCCGCGGCCGTCGGAGACTCGGGCACGGAGACGGCGAGGCAGCGGACGCCGATCTCCTGCTCGTTGTCGTCGACCGCGTAACCCACCTGCCGGACCTGCTCCAGGGCGGCCAGGAAGCCCTCGGGCGTGGTGATGGTCTTCTCGGTGGCGGCGGGCATGCCCGTACGGGCCAGGAGCGCGCGGACCTCGTCGGGCGGGGTGTGGGCGAGGAGTGCCTTGCCGACGCCGGTGGAGTGGGGCAGCACACGCCGGCCCACCTCGGTGAACATGCGCATGGAGTGCTTCGACGGCACCTGCGCCACATAGACGATCTCGTCGCCGTCGAGCAGTGCCATGTTGGCCGTCTCGCCGGTCTCCTCGACGAGGCGGGCGAGATAGGGCCGCGCCCAGGTGCCCAGCAGGCGGGCGGCGGACTCGCCGAGGCGGATCAGACGGGGGCCGAGGGCGTAGCGCCGGTTGGGCTGCTGGCGGACGTAGCCGCACGCGACGAGCGTGCGCATGAGACGGTGGATGGTGGGCAGCGGCAGCCCGCTCGCCGCGGACAGCTCGCTCAGCCCGACCTCGCCGCCCGCGTCGGCCATTCTCTCGAGCAGGTCGAAGGCGCGTTCCAGGGACTGCACGCCACCGCTGTTGGCGGTCTTGGCGGCGTCGGTGGTGCTGGCGCTGGACGTCGGCACGGGCGGTCCTTTCGGGCAGGCAGGGCGAGGCAGCAGCGTACCGGCCGGTCTCGCGCCCGCTCCTTGGCGGAAGCAACCTTCTGCTTGGTGGAATTCTACTTTCGCTTTGTGGAAGCGCACAAGGGTTGTTCCGGTGCGGCCGGTGACCCTTGACTCCGCGGCCCCGTGGATGAAGACTCCTTCAACAGTTCGTTGAAATTCGGGAGGAGTACGGGTGGACGTCAATCTGGTGCTGCGCTCGACACGCGTCATCACCCCGGAAGGCATGCGGCCGGCCTCGGTCGCCGTAGCCGGCGAGACGATCGCCGCGGTCCTCCCGTACGACGCGGAGCCGCCCGCCGGAGCGACCGCCGAGGACCTCGGGGACCACGTCCTGCTGCCCGGTCTCGTCGACACCCACGTCCATGTGAACGACCCCGGCCGCACCGCGTGGGAAGGCTTCTTCACCGCCACCCGCGCAGCGGCCGCGGGCGGCGTCACCACCCTGCTGGACATGCCGCTGAACTCCCTCCCGCCGACCACGACCGTCGGCCATCTCCGCACCAAGCAGGAGGTCGCCCGACCCAAGGCGCATGTCGACACCGGCTTCTGGGGCGGGGCCGTCGGCTCCAACCTCAAGGATCTGCGGCCGCTGCACGACGCAGGCGTCTTCGGCTTCAAGTGCTTCCTGTCACCCTCCGGAGTCGAGGAGTTCCCCGAACTCGACCAGGAGCAGCTCGCCCGCGCCATGGCCGAGATCGCCGGCTTCGGCGGACTGCTCATCGTGCACGCCGAGGACCCGCACCACCTCGCCTCCGCCCCCCAGAGGACCGGCCCCCAGTACGCCCACTTCCTCGCCTCGCGCCCGCGCGAAGCCGAGAACACCGCCGTCGAGAGCCTCATCGGCCACGCCCGGCGGCTCGGCGCCCGCGTCCATGTGCTGCATCTGTCCTCCTCCGACGCCCTGCCGATGATCGCCGCCGCCCGGCGCGAAGGCGTCAGGATCTCGGTCGAGACCTGCCCGCACTTCCTCACCCTCACCGCCGAAGAGGTCCCCGACGGGGCGACGGAGTTCAAGTGCTGTCCGCCCATCCGCGAGCGGGAGAACCAGGACGCCCTGTGGCAGGGCCTGGCCGACGGCGTGATCGACTGCATCGTCTCCGACCACTCCCCGTGCACCACCGACCTCAAGACCCCCGACTTCGCCTCCGCCTGGGGCGGCATCTCCTCCCTCCAGCTGGGCCTGCCGGCGATCTGGACCGCGGCCCGCGAACGCGGCCACAGCCTCGAGGACGTCGCCCGATGGATGGCTGCCGCCCCCGCCGAACTCGCGGGACTGGACCGGAAGGGCGCCATCGAAGCGGGCCGGGACGCCGACTTCGCGGTCCTCGCCCCCGACGAGACCTTCACCGTCGACCCGGCCGGACTCCACCACCGCAACCAGGTCACGGCCTACGCGGGCAAGACCCTGTACGGCGTCGTCACCGCGACGTGGCTGCGCGGCCGACGCATCGTGGAGAACGGCACCCTGGCCGCGCCGAGCGGCCGGCTGCTCGAAAGGAACAACTGAAACCGTGTCCATACCCTCCTTCACCGGCGACGCCGCCCCCTACGGCGGCGGCGACCCGTACGCCGACTACCGCACGGCCGAGTTCCCCTTCACCCACCTCGCGGATCTCGCCGACCGGAGGCTCGGCGCGGGCGTGATCGCCGCCAACGACGAGTTCTTCGCCGAGCGGGAGAACCTCCTCAAGCCAGGGCCCGCGGAGTTCGACCCGGAGCACTTCGGCCACAAGGGCAAGATCATGGACGGCTGGGAGACCCGCCGCCGCCGCGGCGTCTCCGCGCAGCAGCCGCACCCCGCTCAGGACGACCACGACTGGGCGCTCGTGCGGCTCGGCGCGCCCGGCGTCATCCGCGGCATCGTCGTCGACACCGCCCATTTCCGCGGCAACTACCCGCAGGCGGTCTCCATCGAGGCCGCGTCCGTCCCCGGAACCCCCTCGCCCGAGCAACTCCTCGGCGACGACGTCAAATGGACGACCCTCGTCCCTCGCACCGCCATCGGCGGCCACGCCGCCAACGGCTTCGCCGTCGACGTCGAGCAGCGCTTCACACACCTGCGCGTCAACCAGCACCCCGACGGGGGCATCGCACGGCTCCGCGTCCACGGCGAGGTCTCCCCCGACCCCGCCTGGCTGAAGGCACTCGGCACCTTCGACCTCGCGGCCCTGGAGAACGGCGGGCAGGTCGAGGACGCCTCAGACCGCTTCTACTCCCCGGCCACCAACACCATCCAGCCCGGCCGCTCCCGCAAGATGGACGACGGCTGGGAGACCCGCCGCCGCCGGGACAAGGGCAACGACTGGATCCGCTACCGGCTCGCCGAGCAGTCCGAGATCCGCGCCGTCGAGATCGACACCGCCTACCTCAAGGGCAACAGCGCGGGCTGGGCGGCGCTCTCCGTACGGGACGGCGGGGACGGCGAGGCGGGCGAGTGGACCGAGGTGCTGCCCCGCACCCGGCTCCAGCCGGACACCAACCACCGCTTCGTACTGGACACCCCGGCCGTCGGCCGCCACATCCGCATCGACATCTACCCGGACGGCGGGTTCTCCCGGCTGCGGCTGTACGGGTCGCTGACCGAGCAGGGCGCGAACCGGCTGGCCGCCCGCCACCAGGAGCTCGGCGGCTGACCACCGCGGCCCGCCGCCGAAGACCCGGGCGGCGGCGACACCGCCCGGGCCCCCGCTGTGGTCGCGGGGGCCGGGCCTTTCGCGCGAACGAAAAGGCCCCAAGACGCGGGGCGCACCGGCTGACAGCACCGGCGCGCCCCGCGCGCCGCACGCGCCCGCCGATGAGTCAGGGGCGACAGTGGAGTCGGCACTGCACCGACTGCCACTCCACACAAGGGAGCCCCGCCATGGCTCAGCTCACGTTCACCCAGTTCCTCACCCTCGACGGTGTCTACCAGGGGCCCGGCGGACCCGACGAAGACCGCAGCGGAGGCTTCGAACACGGCGGCTGGCTCGTCCCCTTCGCCGACGACGACATGGGCAGCTTTGTGAACGAGGTCTTCGACCGGGCCGGCGCCTTCCTCCTCGGCCGCAGGACGTACGACATCTTCGCCTCCTACTGGCCCCGGGTGACCGACGAGGACGACCCCATCGCCTCCCGCCTCAACCACCTGCCCAAGTACGTGGTCTCCCGCACGCTGCGGCACGCCGACTGGGAGGGTTCCACGATCGTCGGCGGCGACGACGACGCCGTGGCGGCAGAGGTGGCCCGGCTCAAGGAGGAGCAGCCGGAAGGCGAACTCCAGATCCACGGCAGCGCCACACTGGCGCGGTCCCTGCTGGCCCGCGACCTGATCGACGTATGCCACCTGCTCGTCTATCCGGTCGCCGTGGGCCAGGGGCAGCGGCTCTTCCAGGACCTGCCGCTGCCCACCGCCTTCGAACTGGCGGACCACCGCACCACGGCGGCCGGGGTCGCCATTCACACCTACCGGCCCGCGGGGCGCGCGACGTTCGGCACCATCGGCGCCTGATTCCGGGGCTTTGAGCCGGGCTTTGAGCCGGGCTTTGAGCCGGGCCTTGAGCCGGGCCTTGAGCCGGGCCTTGAGCCGGGGCGCTGACTCCCCCGGCCCTGAAGTCCCGGGCCGTAGGTCGAGGCCAGCCGGGGCCGTGAGTCGCGGGCCCTGAGCCCGGCCGTGAGCCGGGGCGCTGACTCCCGGGCTCAGAACCCGCCGCCCCACGTCGGCGGCGAGCGGGGACAGGGGCCGACCGTCGAGGTGGTCAACCCGGCCCCGCCGGCGCGGCCGAGGCCGTGCCCGGCTCAGGGCAGGGGCTGATCGGACTGACCGAGCGCGCGGCCCGCGCGGGCGGCTGTCTCGACCACGGACCGGACCCGGACGGCGGATTCCGCGTCCACGCCTGGCTACCGTGGCCCTCATGACCGCTCAGACCACCCCTCCCATCCGGCTGCTCATCGTCGACGACGACCCCCTCGTACGGGCCGGACTCTCCCTGATGCTCGGCGGCGCCGACGGCATCGAGATCGTGGGGGAGGGGGCCGACGGCGCGGAGGTCCCCGCGCTCGTCGAGGAACGGACGCCCGACGTCGTGCTGATGGACATCCGGATGCCGACGGTGGACGGCCTGACCGCCACCGAGGAACTGCGCCGCAGGCCGAAGGCGCCCGAAGTGGTGGTCCTCACCACCTTCCACGCCGATCAACACGTGCTCCGGGCGCTGCGCGCCGGGGCCGCCGGGTTCGTCCTCAAGGACACTCCGCCCGGGCAGATCGTCGACGCGGTCCGGAAGGTCGCGGCGGGAGAGCCGGTGCTCTCCCCGGCCGTCACCCGGCAGCTGATGACCCATGTCGCCGACAGCGCAGGCGACGAGCGCGCCCTCCGCGCACGGGCCCGGCTGGACACGCTCGCCGAACGTGAACACGAGGTGGCCGTCGCCGTCGGCCATGGCCGCTCCAATGCGGAGATCGCCGCGGAGCTCTATTCGAGCGTCCCCACCGTCAAGGCAGATGTCTCCCGCATCCTGGCCAAGCTCGAGCTCAACAACCGGGTGCAGATCGCGCTGCTGGTGCATGACGCGGGGCTGCTCGACGAGGACGAGCCAAGGCCATAGGTTCACGGTGCATGGACATCCCGATCCCAGCCAAGGAGCCTGACCGTGACGGAACTTGACCTCGAACTGGCCCAGAAGGTCCTGGACGGCCAGCCGTTCAGCGTGCTCCTCAAGGCCCGCATCACGGCCTTTGGCGAGGGGAGGGCCGTCCTCGAAATCGATGCCCGGGACGAGCTGCGGCAGCAGAACGGCTACCTCCACGGCGGGGTCATCGCCTACGCCGCCGACAACTCCCTGACCTTCGCCGCCGGTTCCGTACTCGGCCCCGCGGTGCTGACCGGCGGCTTCTCCATCCAGTACCTCCGCCCCGCCACCGGCCGCGCCCTCGTCGCCCACGCCGCCGTTGCCCACGCGGGGCGCAGGCAGGCGGTCGTGCGCTGCGACCTGCGGATGGTGGGCGAGGACGGGGAGGGGGACGGGGAGGGGACGTTGTGCGCGGTGGCGCAGGGGACGGTGGTGGCGGCGCAGAGGTCGTGAGGGGTGTGGGTGTCTCCCCTCCCCGCCCCTTCCCGAAACTGGGGGCAAGCCCCCAGACCCCCTGTACGGCCTGAAGGCCGTGTCCTCAATCGCCGGACGGGCTGAATTTGGCTCCGTCCATTCCACCTTGCCGGCGATTGGGGGGAGTGAAGGGGTGGTGCGATCGGGTCTCTTCGGGTGTTTGGGGAGTGAGGGGTGGTGCAATCCGGCCTCTTCGGGTGTTTGAGGGGAGCGGGGTGGTGCAATCGGGTCCCTTCGGGTGTTTGAGGGGCGAGGGGCGGCGCAATCCAGCCCCTCCGGCGTTTGAGGAGCGGGGGTCCGGGGGCGGAGCCCCCGTACGGGGGCTGGGGCGGAGCCCCAGTTTCGGGAAGGGGCGGGGAGGGGAAGAGCCCCGCCGCAAGGCAAAAGGTGCCCGAGGCACCCAAGGAGGCCCCCGTGACCGTCAGCGACACCCACCTCGTCGACCTCGCCGCCCTCGGCGAGGACTTCACCCGCAACCCCTATCCCGTCTACGCCGCCTTACGCGCACAAGGCCCCGTCCACCGCATCCACATGCCCGAAGGCAGGACCGCCTGGCTGATCGTCGGCTACGAGGCCGGGCGCGCCGCGCTCGCCGATCCGCGGTTGGCCAAGGACTTCCGGCAGGCCGCGCCCGACCTGGCGGTCCGGCGGATCGCCGCCGGGGTGACCATGCTCAGTGCGGACCCGCCGCTGCACACCCGGCTGCGCACGCTGGTGGCCCGGGAGTTCACCCCGCGGCGCGTTGAGCGGCTCGCGCCCCGCGTGCAGGAGATCGCCGACGGCCTGCTCGACGCGATGGCCCCGGCGGGCCGGGCCGACCTGGTGGACGCCTTCGCGTTCCCGCTGCCCATCGCCGTCATCTGCGAGCTGCTGGGCGTGCCCTTCCTGGACCGGGACTCATTCCGTGCCTGGTCCAACACGGCGCTGTCCGGGACGGACGCCCAGGACCGCGCCGACGCCTCGACGGCGATGAAGCGGTATCTGGTAGACCTCGTCGAGGACAAGCGGCAAAGGCCGGGCGACGACCTGATGAGCGCACTGATCCATACTGCGGACGAGGACGCGGACGGGGACCGGCTCAGCGAGGACGAGCTGCTGGGCATGGCCTGGCTGCTGCTGGTCGCCGGACACGAGACCACGGTCAACCTCATCTCCAACGGCGTGCTCGCGCTGCTCACCCACCCGGCCCAACTGGACGCGCTGCGGGCCGACTTCTCGCTGCTCGACGGAGCCGTGGAGGAGATGCTGCGCTATGACGGGCCGCTGGAGACGCCCACGTACCGCTTCACGACCGACCCGTACCAGGTCGGCGACACGGTGATCCCGGGCGGCGGCGAACTGGTCCTGGTCGCGCTGGGCGACGCCGACCGCGATCCGGCGCGCTTCGCAGACCCGGACCGCTTCGACATCCGCCGGGAGAGCCGGGGGCATCTGGCCTTCGGCCACGGCATCCACTACTGCCTGGGCGCGCCGCTGGCCAGGCTGGAGGCCCGGACCGCGCTCCGCTCCCTGCTGGAACGCTTCCCGGGCCTGCGTCTCGACGCCGACCCCGCCGCCCTGACCTGGCGCCCCGGGATGCTCATCCGCGGCCCGCAGCGCCTGCCGGTCGCCTGGTAGGCGAGCGGTCCCCGGCCCGTCGGCCGGGCAGCGGCGGGCGGCGCGGCAGATGGCCGCCGTGCCGGGGTCTCCGGGGCCCGCCGCCCCCGGACCGGGCCTCGGGGAGCTCTCCGGGCGGTTGCCGGCGGCGGTCGTGTGCCTGGTGTTCTCGTCCCGAGCCGCCCGGCGGCCGCTGGCCCGCCGGTCACCTGGGTCGGCTGGGTCGACCGGGTCACTTGGGCTGGCCGGGTCACCTGGGTCACTCGGGCCAGCCGCGTCACCTGGGTCGACCGGGTCACCCGGGCCAGCCGGGTCACCTGGGTCGACCGGGTCACTCGGGCCAGCTGGGTCACCTGTGCGGGCTGGGCCGCACGCGGGCCCGGCTGGACTGCCGGTCACCCGGGTCACCCGGGCCCGCCCGGGCCCGCCCGGGCCAGCCGGGTCACTTGGGTCGACCGGGTCACTCGGGCCAGCCGGGTCACTTGGGTCGACCGGGTCACCTGGGTCGACCGGGTCACTTGGGCTAGCTGGGTCACCTGTGTGGGCTGGGCCGCACGCGGGCCCGGCTGCCGTCGGGCCAGCCGCGTCACCTGGGTCGACCGGGCCACTTGGGCCAGCTGGGTCACCTGTGCGGGCTGGGCCGCACGCGGGCCCGGCTGGACTGCCGGTCACCCGGGTCACCCGGGCCCGGTCGGCCCGGCCGGGTCACCCCAACGCCCCCGCCCCCCAACGCCCCCGCCCCTACGCCCCCGGGATCTCCTCCAGCCGCACCGGCCGCCGCTCCCGCCGGGAGAGCTCGCAAGCCTCCGCGATCCGCAGGGCCGTCAGCGCCTCGCGCCCGTCGCACGGGTTGTCCGCCTCTCCGCGCGCCGCGCGCACGAACGCGTCCAGTTCGGCTTCGTACGCCGGGGCGAACCGCTCCAGAAAGCCGGGCCACGGCTTGTCGGCCCGCGGTGGGCCCTGGGGCTCGGTCGAGGTGATGGGGGTGCGGTCGTCGAGGCCGACCGCCACCTGGTCCAGCTCGCCGGCCAGCTCCATCCGCACGTCGTAGCCCGCGCCGTTGCACCTGGTGGCCGTCGCCGTGGCCAGCGTGCCGTCGTCCAGCGTGAGCAGCACCGCCGCGGTGTCCACGTCACCCGCCTCGCGGAACATCTCGGGGCCGGCGTCGGAGCCGTACGCGTACACCTCGACGACCTCGCGTCCGGTCACCCACCTCAGGATGTCGAAGTCGTGCACCAGACAGTCCCGGTAGAGCCCGCCGGAGAGCGGCAGATACGCCGCGGGCGGCGGCGCGGGGTCGGAGGTGACCGCCCGTACGGTGTGCAGTCGGCCGAGCCGCCCGGAGCGGACCAGCTCGCGCGCGGCCGTGTACCCCGCGTCGAAGCGGCGCATGAAGCCGAGCTGGAGGAGCGTGCCGGCGCTCTCCACCTCGCTCAGCGCGGTCAGCGTGCCCGGCAGATCGAGTGCGATCGGCTTCTCGCAGAACGTCGGCAGCCCGGCGCGTGCGGCGCGGGCGATCAGTTCGGCGTGTGCGGCGGTGGCGGAGGCGATCACGACCGCGTCCACGCCCCATGTGAAGATCTCGTCCGGCCCCGGGGCCGCCGTCGCCCCGGTGCGTTCGGCGACCTCGGCCGCGCGTCCCGCGTCCGTGTCAGCCACGACCAGGGAGCCCACATCGCGATGGCGGCTGAGCACGCCCGCGTGGAAGCTTCCGATACGTCCCGTTCCGATGAGTCCGATGCGCATGCGCCCAAAGGTGGGGCCCGCGATGCCGCCGTGTCAAGACTTTGTCCTGACAACCGAACTTCACGACTTCCCGTCAACATCCCTGACGACTACGCTCACTCCCGTGCCCAAGCAGCCCAGACACACGGCGGACGCGTCGCTGTCGCTCCAGCTCAGCGTGGATCGCACCAGCCCGGTCCCGCTCTACTTCCAGCTCGCCCAGCAGCTCGAGGCGGCCATCGAACGGGGCAGTCTCACGCCCGGCAGCCTCCTCGGCAACGAGATAGAGCTGGCGAGCCGCCTCGGCCTGTCCCGCCCCACTGTCCGCCAGGCCATCCAGTCCCTCGTCGACAAAGGTCTGCTGGTGCGCCGCCGCGGCGTGGGCACCCAGGTCGTGCACAGCCAGGTCAAGCGGCCCCTGGAGCTCAGCAGCCTCTACGACGACCTGGAGGCGGCAGGCCAGCGCCCCGCCACCGTCGTCCTGCGCAACGCCCTCGAACCGGCGGGCGCCGAGGCCGCGGCGGCGCTCGGCATCCCCGAGGGCAGCGACGTCCAGCTGATCGAGCGGCTGCGCTATGCGCACGGCGAGCCGATGGCCCTGCTGCGCAACCAGCTGCCCGCCGGGCTGGTCGACTGCGACAGCGAGCGGCTGGAGGCCACCGGCCTGTACCGGATGATGCGGGCCGCGGGCATCACCCTGCACAGCGCCCGCCAGTCGGTCGGCGCGCGGGCCGCCACCGCCGCCGAGGCCGAGCTGCTCACCGAGGAGCCGGGCGCGCCGGTGCTCACCATGGGTCGCACGGCGTTCGACGACACCGGCCGGGCCGTGGAGTTCGGCACGCACATCTACCGCGCGTCGCGCTACGCCTTCGAGTTTCAGCTCCTCGTCCGCCCGTAGCGGCGTCACCGTCTCGGCCAATCCGCGTCAGAATGTTCGGACAAAGTATTGACGGCTCGGGGCTGCCTGCGTAGAAACTCTCCTCAGCCGCCACGGGGCGGCCGGGAGAGAAGGCGGGACCCACCATGCGCAATGCCCGAACAGTCCTGAGAGCCCATCGAGCCCGTATGGCGGCAGCTCTGCTCGCCGCACTGGCACTCGCCGCGACCGCCGGATGCAGCAGCTCCGGCGGCAAGGGGGCCGACGACAAGCCCTCCGACGGGGCAGCGGCCGGCGGCAAGCCCGCCGCCACCGAGCGAATGAAGATCGCGATGGTCACCCACTCCGGCGAGGGCGACACTTTCTGGGACATCGTCCAGAGCGGCGCGAAGGTCGCCGCGAGCAAGGACAACGTCGAGTTCCTCTACGCGGCCAACAAGGAGGGCAAGGAACAGGCCCAGCTCGTCCAGACCTACATCGACCAGAAGGTCGACGGGATCGTGGTCACCCTCGCCAAGCCGGAGGCCATGCAGGACGTCGTCAAGAAGGCCGTCGCCGCGGGCATCCCCGTGGTCACCATCAACTCCGGAGCGGAGTTCTCCAAGGAGCTGGGCGCGCTCGGCCACATCGGCCAGGACGAGTCCGTGGCGGGCGAGGCCGTCGGCGAGGAGCTCAACAGGCGCGGCAAGCAGAAAGCTCTCTGCGTGATCCACGAGCAGGGCAACGTCTCCCTCGAAGCCCGCTGCGCCGGAGTGAAGAAGACCTTCCGGGGCACGGTGGAGAACCTCAACGTCGAGGGCACCAACATGCCCGCCTCCACCTCCTCCATCGAGGCCAAGCTGCAGAGCTCCAAGGACATCGACGCCGTCGTCACGCTGGGCGCGCCCTTTGCCGCCGCCTCCGTCCAGGCCAGGGAGGGTGCGGGCTCCACGGCGGAGATCGACACGTTTGACCTCAACGCCGAGGTGGTCAAGCGGCTCAAGGCCAAGGAGATCGGCTTCGCCGTCGACCAGCAGCCCTACCTCCAGGGTTACCTCGCCGTCGACGAACTCTGGCTCCACAAGGTCAACGGCAATGTGATCGGCGGCGGCAAGCCGGTGCTGACCGGGCCCGCCCTGGTCACCGAGAAGGATGTGCCGGCGCTGGAGAAGCTCACGGCCGACGGCACCCGATGACCGCGCTCACCATCGCCGTGAACCATACTTGGGCGGCCGGACCGGGACGTTTCGACCCCCGGCCGCACCGAGGAGCACAGGCCGGCATGGCCGCACAGCAAGAAGGGCACGGCGTCGTGGCAAGGGCAAGGACAGGGGTACGCGCGCTCGGCGCGGTGCTCGCGGCGGTACTCGGAGCCACGCTCACCGCCTGCAGCAGCACCGGCGGCAAGCGCGCCGAGGACGCCCGCAAGGCGCAGCAGGCCGCCGGGCGGGCCGCCGTCACCACCCCCCGGTGGACCTTCGCCATGGTCACCCACTCCGGGGACGGCGACACCTTCTGGGACATCGTGCAGAGCGGGGCCGAGCAGGCCGCCGCCAAGGACAACGTCGACTTCCTGTACGCGCACAGCGACGAGGGGCAGCAGCAGGCCCAGCTCGTCCAGTCGTACATCGACAAGGACGTCGACGGCCTGGTCGTCACGCTGGCCAAGCCCGACGCGATGAAGTCCGTCGTCGGCAAGGCCGTCGCCGCCGGCATTCCGGTGATCACCGTGAACTCCGGATCCGCCGAGTCGCGGGAGCTGGGCGCCCTCACCCATGTCGGCCAGGACGAGACGATCGCCGGCGAGGCCGTCGGCGACGAACTCGACCGGCGCGGCAGGAAGAAGGCCCTGTGCGTGCTGCACGAGCAGGGCAACGTCGGCCACGAGCAGCGCTGCGCCGGAGCGGAGAAGGCCTTCGACGGCGAAATGCAGAGCCTTTACGTCGAAGGCACAAACATGCCCGACGTGCGGGCGGCCATCGAGGCCAAGCTGCAGTCCGACCGCTCGATCGACGCCGTCGTGACCCTGGGCGCGCCGTTCGCGGACGCCGCGGTCCAGGCCAAGCAGAGCGCGGGAAGCAAGGCCGAGATCGACACCTTTGACCTCAACGAGAAGGTCGCCACAGCCCTCCAGGCCGGGTCGCTCGGGTTCGCCGTCGACCAGCAGCCCCATCTCCAGGGCTACCAGGCCGTGGATCTGCTGTGGCTCTACAAGTACAACGCCGAGGTGCTCGGCGGCGGGCGCCCGGTGCTGACCGGGCCGCAGATCGTCACCCGCGACGACGCCGCCGAGCTGCGGGACTACACGGAGCGGGGAACCCGATGAGCGCGACCGCACCACCTGCCGCCACACCGCAGAAGACCGCGGACGAGCGGCTGCTGCACACCTCACCGCTGCGCAGACTGCTCGGCCGCCCGGAACTGGGCTCGGTCGTCGGCGCCGTCGCGGTCTTCATCTTCTTCTCGGTCGTCGCGGATTCGTTTCTGCAGACGTCCAGCTTCTCGACCGTCCTGTACGCGGCCTCCACGCTCGGCATCATGGCCGTGCCGGTGGCGCTGCTGATGATCGGCGGGGAGTTCGACCTGTCGGCGGGCGTCCTGGTCACCACCTCGGCGCTGGTCTCCTCGATGGTCAGCTACCAGCTGACCGCGAACGTATGGGTCGGGGTGACGGTGTCGCTGCTGGCCACCCTGGCGGTCGGCGTCTTCAACGGAGTGCTGCTCACCCGCACCAAGCTCCCCAGCTTCATCATCACACTCGGCACCTTTCTGATGCTGACCGGCCTCAACCTCGGGTTCACCAAGCTGATCAGCGGCACGGTGTCCACCAAGTCCATCGCCGACATGGACGGTTTTGAATCAGCGAAGGCGCTGTTCGCCTCCCAGCTCACCATCGGCGACGTCAGTCTCAAGGTGACGATCCTGTGGTGGTTCGCGCTGGTGGCCCTGGCCACCTGGATCCTGCTGCGCACCCGCTTCGGCAACTGGATCTTCGCGGTCGGCGGCAACGCGCCCGCGGCGCGCGCGGTCGGCGTGCCGGTCGTCAGGACCAAGATCGGGCTGTATATGGGCGTCGGCTTCTGCGCCTGGGTCTCCGGGCAGCATCTGCTGTTCTCGTTCGACGTCGTCCAGTCCGGCGAGGGCGTCGGCAACGAGCTGACGTACATCATCGCGGCCGTCATCGGCGGCTGTCTGATCACCGGCGGCTACGGGTCGGCGATCGGCTCGGCCGTCGGCGCGTTCATCTTCGGCATGACCAGCAAGGGCATCGTCTACGCGGAGTGGAACCCGGACTGGTTCAAGTTCTTCCTCGGAGCGATGCTCCTTCTGGCCACCCTGCTGAACGCATGGGTCCGCAAGCGCGCGGAGGCGACGAAATGACCACGACCGCTGTCTCGGCCCCCCTTGTCGAGCTGACCGACGTCAGCAAGTACTACGGCAACATCCGCGCCCTCGAAGGCGTCTCCCTGGCGGTCGACGCAGGGCAGATCACCTGTGTGCTGGGCGACAACGGCGCGGGCAAGTCCACCCTCATCAAGATCATCGCGGGTCTGCACCAGCATGACGCGGGCGCCTTTCGCATCGAGGGCGAGGACACCCGCCTCGCCAACCCGCGCGAGGCGCTGGACCGGGGCATCGCCACCGTCTACCAGGACCTCGCGGTGGTGCCCCTGATGCCCGTCTGGCGGAACTTCTTCCTCGGCTCCGAGCCGACGAAGGGCGCGGGGCCCTTCAAACGCCTCGACGTCGCGACGATGCGCGAGACCACACGCGCCGAACTGCTGCGGATGGGCATCGACCTCCGCGACGTCGACCAGCCCATCGGCACGCTCTCCGGCGGGGAGCGCCAGTGTGTGGCGATCGCCCGCGCCGTCTACTTCGGCGCGAAGGTCCTCGTCCTCGACGAGCCGACCGCCGCGCTCGGCGTCAAGCAGTCCGGCGTCGTGCTGAAGTACGTCGCCGCCGCGCGGGACGCGGGGCTGGGCGTGGTGCTGATCACCCACAACCCGCACCACGCGTACCTGGTCGGCGACCGCTTCGTGCTGCTGAAGCGCGGCGCGATGACGGCGAGCCACACGAAGGACTCGGTGAGCCTCGACGAGCTGACGCGGCAGATGGCGGGTGGGAGCGAGCTGGACGACCTGCGGCACGAGCTGGAGCGGTAACGGCGACCACCGGGGCTCCGCCCCCGGACCCCCGCGCCTCACTCTCCCCCGGCTACCGCTGGGCGGTACCCCCAGGCGGGGCTGGAAGATCCAGCCCGTTGGGGGGCACCTTGGGGGTACCCCCCGGACGAAGTCCGGGGGAGGTAGCTGGGGAGGTTGATGACACGGCCGAAGGCCGTACAGGGGGTCCAGGGGCAGAGCCCCCGAAAATCCAGCCCCGTGCGGGTACCCCCGGACGGAGTCCGGGGGAGCTTGAGGAGAGGGGTCCGGGGGCGGAGTCCCGGGTTCGGGAGCGGCCCGCCGCGGGCGCGCCCCGCCCCCGCCCCCGCCCAATGGCAGAATCGGTTCCTGACCGCACCCGCCCCCAACCCCCCAGGGGACATGAGTACGTACCGCGACTTCGCGAACCGAGGCTCCGCCCGCGCCACCGTCCTGCGGACCGTGGGGACACGCGAGCGCCGCTCGCATCTGTCCGCGCCGCGGGTGCCGACCGTCGGGATCGACATCGGCGGCACCAAGGTGATGGCGGGCGTCGTCGACGCCGACGGGGTGATCCTGGAGAAGGTCCGCACGGAGACGCCGGACAAGTCCAAGAGCCCCAAGGTCGTCGAGGACGTCATCTGCGAGCTGGTGCTCGACCTCTCCGACCGCCATGACGTGCACGCCGTCGGCATCGGCGCGGCCGGCTGGGTCGACGCGGACCGCGCCAGCGTGCTCTTCGCCCCCCACCTCGCCTGGCGCAACGAGCCCCTGCGGGACGCGCTTTCCGCCCGTCTCGCCGTCCCCGTCCTGGTGGACAACGACGCGAACGCCGCCGCCTGGGCGGAGTGGCGATTCGGCGCGGGCCGCGGCGAGGACCATCTCGTCATGATCACGCTTGGCACCGGCATCGGCGGCGCGATCCTGGAGGACGGCCGGGTCAAGCGCGGCAAGTACGGCGTGGCGGGCGAGTTCGGCCATATGCAGGTGGTGCCCGGCGGCCACCGCTGCCCCTGCGGCAACCGCGGCTGCTGGGAGCAGTACAGCTCGGGCAACGCCCTCGTCCGGGAGGCCCGTGAGCTGGCCGCCGCCGACTCCCCGGTCGCGTACAACATCATCGAACGGGTCAAGGGGAACATCCCGGATATCAGCGGCCCGCTGATCACCGAGCTGGCCAGGGAGGGCGACGCCATGTGCATCGAACTCCTCGAGGACATAGGGCAGTGGCTCGGCGTCGGCATCGCCAACCTCGCCGCCGCCCTCGACCCCTCCTGCTTCGTCATCGGCGGTGGCGTGAGCGCCGCCGACGATCTGCTCATCGGCCCCGCCCGCGACGCCTTCCGCCGCCATCTCACCGGCCGCGGCTACCGCCCCGAGGCCCGCATCGCCAAGGCCCAGCTCGGCCCCGAAGCCGGTATGGTCGGCGCCGCGGACCTCGCCAGGCTGGTGGCGCGCCGCTTCCGCCGGGCCACCCGGCGTCGGGTGGAGCGCCATGAGCGGTACGAGCGCTATGCGCAGGCGCTCCGCAACCCGAGCACTGCCCGTCCCACCCAGGAACCGTAGCCATGACCCTGCCCCACCAGCCGCCCACCGCGCCCTCGCCCGGCCGGCTCCCGGAGCCCGGCCTGCACGCGGAGTCCCCCCGGCCTACGGAGTCCGCCCGGCTCCCGGCGCCCGAGACCCATCGCCGCATGATCCTGCGCCGGCTGCTGACGCTCGTCATCATCGTGCTGCTGATCGGCATCCCGGCCGGCTATCTCGTGGTGTCCGCGCAGCAGAGCCGGGCCAGCGGCCGCGACAAGGAAGCCGAGTCCTCGGCCACCGGTCTGCGCGACTTCTGGCCCTCGCTGATGAAGCGCCGCGTCTTCGAGGTGCCGATCCCCTCAGGCTCCGCGAACGTCGCCTACTACGAGACCAGCAACTGGAAGACCAGCCGGCTCTATGTGCAGTTCCGCACATCCCCCGAGGGCCTGGACGCCTTCCTGAAGGACGTCGGGACCGGCCGCGGGGAACTGGCGGACGGCGAGGTCACCATCAGCGACCGCGACGCGGCGAGGGTCGGCTGGGACTTCGACCTCCCTGGCCGTGACTGGCGGGGGACCACTCACCGGCAGCAGGACCCCCGGCCGACCCGGGACATCACGGTCGATCTGACCGAACCCCAACGCCCTTGGGTGTACGTGGTGTCCACCACCAACCCCTGAATGCCCGGCCCCTGAACGGACCACACCGCTGAAGTCATTACCGTGGGTCGGGTGAGTGAGACGCATACGCCCCCGCAGACCCTGCAGCACCGGTGGGACGGCCCGGACGACGCCCCCGTACTCGTCCTTGGGCCATCGCTCGCCACCACCTGGCATATGTGGGACCGGCAGATAGCCGAACTGACCCGCCAGTGGCGAGTGCTCCGTTTCGATCTGCCCGGCCACGGCGGAGCGCCCGCCCACCCCGCCGCCTCCATCGCCGACCTCGCTGGCCGGCTGCTCGCCACGCTCGACGAACTGGGCGTGCAGCGCTTCGGATACGCGGGCTGTGCGGTGGGCGGAGCGATCGGCATCGAGCTGGCGCTGCGCCGCCCCGATCGGATCGCCGCCCTGGCGCTGGTCGCCGCCTCGCCGCGCTTCGGCACCCCCGACGAGTTCCGCCGACGCGGAGGAGTCGTCCGCGCCAACGGCCTCGACCCGATCGCCCGCACTGCGCCCGAGCGCTGGTTCACCCAGGCCTTCGCCGCCGGCCAGCCCGCGATCGTGGAGTGGGCGGTGCAGATGGTCCGCACCACCGACCCCGGTTGCTATGTCGCCGCCTGCGAGGCGCTCGCCGCCTTCGACGTCACCGCGGAACTCGGCCGGATCGCCGTCCCCACCCTGGTGGCCGTCGGCTCCGAGGACCAGCTGACCGGGCCCGTGGAGGCCCGCACACTGGTCGAGGGCATCCCCGACGCCCGCCTCGCCCTGGTGCCCGGCGCCTCCCACCTGGCCCCCGTCGAGCAGCCCGCGGCCGTCACGGAACTGCTCGTCCACCACTTCGCGACCGCCTGGCAGCCCGCCTCCGACGGCGCCCCGGGCATGAACGCGCCCATGAGGCCCGCGTCTCCCTTCGTGCCGGAGCCGCCCGCGGCCGCGTCTCCCTTCGTGCCGGAGCCGCCCGCGCCCGTGCCCGCCTTCGTGCCCGTGCCCGTCCCCGTGTTCCAGCCCGCATCCGACGCGCCCGAGGCGTCCGCCGCCCCCGAGCCCGCCGCGCCCGCGCCCGCGACCCCGGCAGCCGAGCCCGGCCCGGCCCCGACCGGCGTCGGCGTGAACGCCGACGGTGCGACCGGGCCCGTGCGCCCCGATCCGTACGAGGCGGGGATGCGGGTACGCCGCGATGTGCTGGGCGACGCCCATGTGGACCGGGCGAACGCTGCCGCCGACGACTTCACCCGCGATTTCCAGGACCTTCTCACCCGCTATGCCTGGGGGGAGATCTGGACCCGCGACGGCCTGGACCGGCGCACCCGGAGCTGCATCACCCTCACCGCGCTCGTCGCGGGCGGCCATCTGGACGAACTCGCCTTCCACACCCGTGCCGCGCTGCGCAATGGGCTGAGCCCCGCCGAGATCCGCGAGGTGCTGCTGCACGCGGCCGTCTACTGCGGGGTCCCCGCGGCCAATTCGGCCTTCCGTGTCGCACAGGCGGTCGTCCAGGAGGAGACGGGTCCCCGTCCGTAGCAGGATGGGGGCATGAGGCTCACGAAGAAGAAGCACGCCTGCATCCGCCTGGAGAAGGACGGGCAGACGCTTGTCATCGACCCCGGCGCCTTCACCGAGGAGGACGCGGCGCTCGGTGCCGACGTCATCCTCGTCACCCATGAGCACATCGACCACTTCAACGAGCAGCGGCTGCGCGCGGCCCTGGAGTCCAATCCGGCCGCCGCCCTGTGGACCCTGCGCAGCGTCGCCGACCAGATGGCGGCGGCCTTCCCCGGCAGGGTCCACACGGTCGGCCACGGCGACCGCTTCACCGCCGCCGGATTCGATGTACAGGTGCACGGCGAGCTGCACGCCGTGATCCACCCGGACATCCCGAGGATTGCCAACGTCGGCTATCTCGTGGACGGTTCCGTCTTCCACCCGGGCGATGCGCTGACCGTCCCCGAGCACCCGGTCGACACGCTGATGCTGCCCGTGCACGCCCCCTGGAACAAGATCTCCGAAGTGATCGACTATGTGCGCGAGGTGAAGCCGCGCCGCGCCGTCGACATCCATGACGCACTGCTCACCGATCTGGCCCGGCCGATCTACGACAGCCAGATCGGGGCGCTCGGCGGTGCGGAGCACGGCCGGCTGACGCCGGGGGAGAGCACGGACCTGTGACGGCGGGCTCCCCGGCCCGCCGCGCACCGGTGACTGTCGGACCCCGCCGTTAGGGTGGGGTCCATGCGCATCGCCACCTGGAACGTCAACTCGATCACTGCTCGGCTGCCCCGGCTGCTGGCCTGGCTGGAGGGCAGCGGCACCGATGTGCTGTGCATCCAGGAGACCAAGTGCACGGCCGGGCAGTTCCCCGCCGACGAGCTGCGCGAGCTCGGCTACGAGTCGGCCGTCCACGCCGACGGCAGGTGGAACGGGGTGGCGCTGGTCTCCCGGGTCGGTCTGTCCGGCGTCGTCACCGGCCTCCCCGGCGGCCCGGAGTACGAGGGTGTGCAGGAGCCCCGGGCGATCTCCGCCGACTGCGGCCCGGTCCGCCTCTGGTCGGTCTATGTGCCCAACGGCCGGGAGGTGGCCCATGACCACTACGCCTACAAGCTGCGCTGGCTTCAGGCGCTGAAGACGGCCGTGGCACAGGACGCGGCGGCCGAGCGCCCGTTCGCCGTGCTGGGCGACTTCAACATCGCGCCCGCCGACGAGGACGTGTGGGACATCGCCGCCTTCGAGGGCTCCACCCATGTCACCGCCGCCGAGCGGAGCGCCCTGGAGGCCCTCCGGTCCGCCGGTCTCTCCGATGTGGTGCCGCGCCCCCTCAAGTACGACCACCCGTTCACATACTGGGACTACCGCCAGCTGAGCTTCCCCAAGAACCGCGGCATGCGCATCGACCTGGTGTACGGGAACGGCCCGTTCGCCGAGGCCGTCAAGGACAGCTATGTGGACCGCGAGGAGCGCAAGGGCAAGGGCGCGTCGGACCACGCGCCCGTCGTCGTCGATCTCGACGTCTGACGTTCGCCGACGCGCGCCTGGTGGTGCGCGCGGCCGCCGGGATGCAAGGGTGAGCGGTATGAACATCCCTTTCTTGGACAGCTGGCTCAAGCGTCTCGGCGGTGACCAGGAAGACGGGACCCCGACCCAGGCCGCACCTCCGCGCGTCGACGACCCTGCGTACGCGGCGACCGTGGCCGAACTGCTCGCGGAGTGCGAGCTGCTGCGCGTCCGGGCGGGGGAGGCGGGGCTCGCACTGGACGACTCGCCGGACTCGCTGGCGGCCCTCGACCAGCTCCCGCCACGCTGGCGCGAGGACCCGGAGGAGCTGCCCTGGCTGGGCAACGACGCGGGCCTCTACCTCGGCACGGTGATCGTCCGCACGGTGCCCGGTGCGCACTGGCGCCTCCGCCCCGGGGGCCACCCGGTGGTGGAGCTGGCCTCCGGCCGCACGATCAACGTGGTCGAGGCGGGGCTCGACTGGGCGGTGGCGGGCGCGCCGGAGCTGTCACTGGTCTATGCGGAGGCAGCCGAAGCGTAGGGCCTGCCGCGCCGGGTCCGCCGGGTGGGCCAGGATTAATACGGCTTATGCCCCCTTTATGCGTGTCCTGAGCGAAGTCCCTTTTCGGGATGGATAGTTTGCGGAGGACAGATCGCCCCGACCCTCCGGCGGCAGCCGGTGATCACTTCTTGCGCAGCGGGACCGACAGATACGACGGATCGGCTGCTGACGAGGAGAAGGTCAGCTGTGCGCCGGATGGGTTGTGCTCGATGTAGAGGGGGTCGACCGTGTCGACGACCAGGGCGAGCCGGTGGCCCGCCGGCACGTCGTACGCGGTGGCGAAGAGCTCCAGATCCACGTTGAACGGTCGGCCCGGTGTCTCTCCGTGGAAGGTGTACGGCGCATTGCTGATGAGCCTGCCGATGCCGAGGGGGCCCACGTCGTACAGATAGGCGACGAGCGTCCCGCTCTTCTTGGTGCTGGTGACCGTGGTGTGCAGCTTCGCCGCGCCGCGCAGCCGCTGCTCGGAGCCGTACCGCTCGGACTGCCAGACGGCGGCGAAGGAGCGCGGGAGGAAGGGGACCACGGCCATCGGCGGGAGCTTCAGGAACTGGTCGAGGGCGCTGGAGAGGATGACCGTCCCGCCGTTCGCTCCCGAGTCGAGGTTCGCGTAGATCTTCTTGCGGCCGTCCAGTGCGATCTTCCGCTCGGTCGCGCCGACCGACTTCCAGTCCGGATAGCCCTCGTAGGCGCCGCCGGAGCGGGAGGCGAGCTGGACGGGCTGTTCCCGGTCGATGCCGTTGTCGACGCCCTTGAGATAGCGGTCGAACCAGCGGTGGGCACTGGTCCATACGTCGTTGGGCAGTCCGAGCAGTCCCGCCCCCTCGGGGGTGGCGTGATCGCCGGGGCGGAACTCCAGCCGTTTGGGGCCGGTGAGCTTCTCGTAGAAGGACGCGTACTGGTTGGGCGGGAAGACCGTGTCGCCCCAGGCGTTGCCGAGCATCACGGCCGCGCCGTTGTCGTTGATCCGGTCGACGTAGGCGGCGGGTGAGCGCTTCCAGCCCCAGTCGATCATCTGCTGTTCCCTGGCCAGGTTGGAGCCGAGGAAGTCCTTGAGGATCTGCTTCATCTCGTCGCTGGGCCGGCCGGTGAGATAGCCGGCCCCGCCGAGCAGCCCCACTGCCTGGCGGTGCTGGGTGCGGCCGCTGTAGATGGAGTCGATGAGATCGGCCCAGCCGCTCATCGCCACCACGGCCTTGATGCGCTTGTCGTGCGCGGCGGCCAGCAGGCTGATGCCCGCGCCGTAGGAGACCCCGGCCACTCCGATGCGCTGGGGGTCGGCCGGGGTGTTGGCCAGCGTCCAGTCGATGACCGCGGAGGCGTCGGCGACGTCCGGGGGCCCCGCGACCTCGACGCGGCCGCCGGACTGCCAGAAGCCGCGCGTGTTGTAACTCACCACCACATAGCCGGAGTCGGCGAGCTTGCGGGCCTGGGCGAGATACTCGGTCTGCGGCAGGCCCCAACTCGTCGGCAGCACGATCGCCGGGTAGCGGCGACGGCCGTCCCAGTCGGAGGGGACGACGGCATTGGCCTTGAGGACCGTGCCGCCGTCGCCCTCGATGTCGACGAACCGCACGCCCGTCGCCCCTGACGCGCCGTAAGCATCCGGAGACACGGCCGGAGACACGGCCGGAGCGGGGGCGGCGGCTGCGCCGGCCGCGGCCGGCCCGGCGAGAAGTGCCGCTGAGACCGTGCCGATCGCGGCCGTACGCAAAGCCGTGCGCATCAGTGTCACGGGTCACTCCTCGCTCGTGTCAGCAAAGTGACCCGACGGTAACCGCAGCGACTTACTCGTGGTAACCGGTCGGTATGTTACGTGAGAGTAACAATCATGGAAGCGGTCGCTCGCGTCCCCTCAGTGCAGCGCGCTCTTCGCCTGCCTCTCCTCCCAGCTCAGATTCCACTCGCCGTAACCGTTGTCGAGGGCACCGCTTCTTGTCGCCGGCGTTCACGGAGCTGCCCGTGTCGGCGGAGGCGCCGCCGGAGCACGCGGTCAGCGCGGCGGCCAGGGTTGCCGCCGAAGCGGCCGGACCGGCGCGGGCGGTGCGGCCCGCCCGGCCCGGACGGCCCGCCCCGGCCGGGC